>CANJZW010000102.1 GCA_947479475.1 Chthoniobacteraceae bacterium | reverse complement strand
TTGCTCATTGGTGGTTCTGGTTAAGCGTTGTAACTTAATCATAACCCACCAATTTTGGGCATGGCAGCGAAATTCGTGTGTCACGCCCTCTTTTTTTAGACGGTAAGGCTCTGGCTATTAAATGGTTCACAAATCACGGACAGGCTCTAATTAACACCCTCAATTCTTGTTGTTCGTGAAAAGCCCGCCTCCCCTCTAGGCCCAGCCTAAGCTGATTTCTCACCCCCACTAAAGCTTTCTAATGAAAACGCCTGAGGGCTGAGCTTGAGAGGCTCCTGCTCCTTCACACCCGGAAGCTGTGCCCCATCAGAAGCGCGCGATCCAAGCCGACCCAGCCGATGCCTTTTGCGAGCGCGAGCCGCGAAGCCAAGGCTAAGGCGCACCCAATTGGGCCGCCACCTCCGCCGCCACACTCTCGGGATGCTCACCCTCTGCAGACCCGTGCACGGGGTCGCTCGAGTCTTCTGAAAAAAGCACGGCATTCATGAACATGCGGCCGCCCTCCTGACGGGTGCGCACCCCGACGGGAAGCGTGCAGTCGCCCGAAAGACGCCGCTGCAGTTCGCGCTCAGCCCGCACCGCAAGCCACGTGGGCTGGTGGGAGATGTTCTGGAGCAAAGACCGCACCTCGGGCCGTGCGATTTCACTTTGCAAGGCGACCACGCCCTGGCCGATGGCGGGATACATCTGCGCCTCCAATGAGGCGGCATGGAACGTCCATTGCTCAAAGCTCATCCGGCCGGAAGCCGTCTCGAAACCCAACCGGTTCAGGCCGGCCTGGGCGAGCACGATGGCGTCAAAGGCGTCTTGCTGGCCCAGCTTCCGCAAGCGGGTCTGCACGTTCCCCCGCCACTCCGCCACCTCAATATCGGGGCGCAGCCAAACCAACTGACGCGCGCGCCGGATGCTGCTCGTGCCCACACGCGCCCCGCGAGGCAGACCGTCCAGACCGCCCGGATGTTTGGAAACCAATAAATCGCCCGAAGCAGCGCGTTCGAGGACGGCTGAAAGTTCGAGACCTTCGGGCATGTGGCCCGGGAGGTCCTTCAGACTGTGCACCGCCAGATCAATGCGACGGTCCAAAAGGGCTTCTTCAAGTTCCCGTGTAAACAACCCTTTCCCTCCGCCGGGCGAACGCTGCAGTAAATTGAGGTCCAGCTTTTTGTCCCCCTGCGTCACGAAGGTCTCCAGCCGGATTTCCAGCTCGGGAAAAACAGCGCTCAGCGCGCTTCGGGTTAATTCCGTCTGGGCAAGCGCCAGCGCCGAAGCGCGCGTTCCTAGGGTGAGTGTCTTAATCATGAAAAATTCTATATGCCAGGCACTTGAGCATCCTGCTGAGCGCGGCGGCACTCGGAGCTCCCCTCGGACAACCGGATCGCCTCAGAACTCATCCACGCCGTAAATTCCCCGACATGTTTGTTGATGAGCGCCTCGCACGTGGTCAATTCACTGCGGCGAATTTCCATGGACTGGGTGGCGATCGCTTGAAGCGAATCAATGTCGTACAAGTAGACGCCATCGAGTTCATTCACGCCGGGGTCAATGTCCCGGGGCACCGCCAGATCGATGCAGAAAAGCGGGCGCTGCCTGCGCGCTGCCATCACCGGCTCCAGTTGTTTGCGGGTAAGAACGTGGTGGGGCGCGGCCGTGGAGCCGATCAGGATGTCTACCTCCGTAAACTCTCGCGTCCATTCGTCAAAACGCACCGCCTTGCCGCCCATTTTCTCCGCCAGCGCAACGGCGCGTTCATGGGAGCGGTTGGCGACAAAAATAGACTTTACCCCGCGCGCCTGCATCGCGCCCGCGGTGAGTTCACTCATCTCGCCGGCGCCCAAAATCATCACGTGACAGGCAGCGAGCTTTCCAAAAATTCGCTCCGCCAACTCCACGGCCACGGAGCCCACCGAGACGCTTCCCCGGGTGATGTTGGTCTGGGTGCGCACTTCCTTGGCGACGTTGAAGGCGCGCTGGAAAAGTTTGTTGAGGTGGCGGGAAGTGGCCTTGGCTTCCTGGGCGGTTTGGTAAGCCTTTTTCACCTGCCCAAGGATCTCCGTCTCCCCCAATACCATTGAATCTAACCCACTCACCACCCGGAAAAGATGGCGCACGGCGTCCTCCGTTTCGCGCCTGAAAAAGGCGTCTCCGCGCATTTCCAAACCGTGGTTTCCAAGAATGGCGTTGATCGCCTCAAACCCGTGGGCTTGGGAATGCGTGGCCACGTAAAACTCCACCCTGTTGCAGGTGGAAACCACCACACTCTCGCCCAGGTCGGGATGCGCCGCGATTTCCGCCGTCAGCGTGCCCAAGCGGCTTTCTGCGATCGCAAAACGCTCGCGCAGCTCGATGGGAGCGGTTCGATGACTGAGGCCAAGACAAAGCAGTTCCATGGCCCTAGACTTTCGAAACAATCTGCACGGCCCAGACCGTCAGCAGCAAAACCAGAAAGGCGCCCGCCGCCAACCAGGCGGCCCGTTGGGGACTGATGCGCCGCGACCCGAGCGCAACGCACAAAAAACCGTACAGCAGCCATATGCCAACCGAAACCACGCGCAGAAGTCCAATGTGGGCGATCCCCCGGGACAATCCCGCGAGCAGGCCCACTGTCAACAAGAGAAACCCGATGTAAACGAGGCGCCGGTTCGCCGCAGCGAGGTCGTGGATCGGCGGGAAATGGTAAAAGAAGGAGTGCAGTTTGCGCGTTTTAAGCTGGCGCTCCTGCACCAGGAGTGTGGCCCCTGCCACTCCCGCAAGCGCAAACGCCCCGTATGCCACGACCGAAACTGCGGCGTGCATTTCGAGCCAGGGATTCACAGGAGATAGCGGTTTGGAGAGCTCCGGCAGGGGCATTAAAAGCGCTACGCAGTGCAGCAAAAAGACAAGCGGCGAGGTGAACACCCCCAGCAGAGAGAGGCGATAGGTTGCCCCTGCAAGAAGGTATAAAAGGGCCACAGACCAGCCCAAAAATACCAGCACGTCAAAAAGGCTCGTGAGCGGGCAACGCCCGGCCAGCTGTCCTCGCTGATAGAGCCAGACGGTTTGAAACACAAAGCCGCACAGGTTTGCCCAGAGAATCGCAGTCGAATTTCCGTGCACACGCGCCCGAAGCGCCTGCACGGAGAGTGCAAAGCCTGCCAGAAAAGAAAGGGTGGAACCCATGAGCGCAAGGCGGTCCATGATATTTGGTCGGTTAAAAACTTAGCGAACGATCCGGCCCCTGCCAACGGCGGAATAGGGCCCGTACCCAAACCAAGCAACCAAACGCTCCATCCTTAGGGCGCCGCGGCGTGTTTCGTACTCCCTCAAAGCGGCCTCAAACGCACCTCCGGCGTTCTTGCAGCGCAACAAAAGCGTGTGTGCCTGCGCAGGAACCCCCAACCGCTGCGCCTCCCCTCTGAAAACGGCATCAAGAGCGCAAGCGGCGGCATCCACCGACTGAACCGCCGCGCGCAGAATCTCCAGAGCGGCGGGATCCCCCAGCCTCAACCCGGACTCCAGAAGTTTCTCCGTGTTTTTGAGAGAAACGGCCGTCGCATCCGGCAATTCCCCTGCCCCTTCCAGAAGCCGGCGCACGCGGAGTCTTTCCAGCCCAAGCATCGCCTCCCAGCGTGCATCCAGCGCCTCTCGCAGCGCCCGTAACGCGCTAATTTGAAGCACCACCGCCTGCAACCACAGGACAACCAGTGCCAAAAACAGACACAGCCACACGTTCATACGTTGAGGCGAGCGCCCTCCTCCACCGGAGCGGCCAGTTTCAGGCACAACGGCACCACCGCGCCCCAGGTCAGCAGCACAGACAGGAGCACCAGTACGTCGAAGGCGTATCGCCCGCCGGGCAGCGCTCCCCCTTGTTCGAGTAAGTCTTTCACCCAGCCGCCCCCAATCCCGCCTACGGCACCCCCCAACCCCGCAATACTCCAGTGCACGGCCATGGCCAAAGTCCGCCCCGAGGTGGGTGTGAACATCTGCGCCAACCGGAACTGACACAGAAGGGCCCCGGTGCAAAAAGCCCCCTGAAGGAGGGCGGCGAAGGCCATCCAGAGGACTGCAACGGGCCAGGTGTGGCCTGCCAACTCGAGGGTTCCAGGTTTGACGAACCACCAGGCCATCATCGAGACCGGCGCCACAACCGCCAGCCGCGTCATCACGGCAACGGCTCCCGCCCGGTCCATCCACGGCCCCAGCTTGCCACTGAAAAGGGCGCCTCCCAAAGCGGCCGCCATGAAGATCAACGAGGCCTGCGAATAGGAGGCACCGAAGGACTCGCGCAAGTGCACCATGCTGAAAAAGCCCGGCATCGCCAGCGTGTATCCAACCAGAGACTGCGCGCACGTCCAAAAAGCCATGAGGAGCGTCAACCGGCGAAACCCTGGCGTTTGAAATGGGGCGGCCAGACGCCGAGCCAAAGGCAGGCCCAACTCGGTTTTCTGGACCGGCGGTTCATGCACAAAGCAGTGCACCACGATATCTAAAATTCCAAAAAAACTGCACAAGGCAAAAACCACCTGAAACCCGAACACCGACTCGCTCCCTGCGTACCGATCCAGAAGCCAGCCGTAAAAGGCGGTGCCCGCAATCAGTCCGACGGCGAGGATACGCTGGCGAACCGCCCAAAAGCGGCCGGCCCGGTCGACTGGCACGATGTCGGCCATCCAGCTCAACCAGGAGGCGGTGCCAAGATTGGCCAGCAAATTACTGAGCGCCAGGGCCGTGATCAGAGCCACAGGCCACCATTCCCGCCGATTGGGCAAAACCAAAGGAACCACCGCCGGAGCGGCCCACAAAATCCGGTGGAGCAAAGTGACGGTTGCCCACATCGGCTTGCGCCGGGACAGGCTCTCGGCAAACAGGGCGGCTGGGATTTGCGCCAGCATCGCCGCCTGCCAAGCCGCGGAAAGCAGACCTAACTGGGTGGAAGAGGCGTGAACCGCCTGCATAAGCAGGGGCAACGGAGCCCCCAGCGGAGCGCAGATCCAGAACATCCCGAAGACGCCGGCGGCGATGTTCAAGCGCAATGAGCGGTGCATAAGAAGAGCAGATAAATCAAGGCAGGCGGGCTCGGATTACAGACGAGAAAGCCGCTCGATCCAGGCGGCCGCCTCTTCCCGGAGGCGGTGTGGCGCCTGCTGGGTCTGAGTGTTGGGGCGGGCCGGGCCGCTACTGGTTTCCAATTCGCTACCTACACCAGCCACCCCGTCGGCAACGTGTTCCAAAAATGCAGCCGCCTCCCGGGCAAGCGCTCCCTCACGCTGCGCGGGCGTGAGGGCCTCGAGGCGCTGCTGCAAAAGCCAGAGGTATTCGTAGTCTTCCGCCCCCTTGCGCATCATCTCCCAGCGCAAGGAAGGCAGCAGGCCTGTGCCTAGCGGCTCAGGATAAAACATCTGCCCCATCCCCCAGACGGTTCCGCCCCGGAATTGGGGGTACACGAGGGTGGGCTCCTGCCAGGCCCGCCCCAATTCACTCAGCGTTTCAAAAGTCAGCCAACCCCGCGCCCCTGTTTTCCAACAAAGCCAGCCCAACGTCCGGGGCGCGACCATCGGGTAATCAATAAAGGTGCGGTAATTGTCGCAAAGTGTGAGCACGCCGCCCCCTTTGGGTTGAGGAAAACGACCGTTCCCAGCCGCCTCCAAATTGCGCAAACACCACTGGTCAATTTGCCCCTCCAACTCGGGCACCGGATTTGCCGTGCAGAAGGTGCGCAGCGCGGGCGCCGCCTCGCGGACCAGCTTCACAAGGCTGCGGATGACTTTGTAATTGTTCGCCGGCTTGTCCTGCTCGCGCCCTTCCCCCGTGACGTGGCTCGTGTAAGGCTCGTCCATCGTGGAGAGGAACACTTTCCCCACCCAACCCCGCCGCTCCACCAGGCTGTTGACCTGTTTCAAATACGCACCGAAAAGTTTTTTAAAATCCTCCGTCAATTCTCCGTTTTGAGCGCTCACGGTCGCTCCAGGGAGGCCGGGAAGCGGAAACGCAGGCCAGCGCTGCGCCGTCACCGCCGGGAAATGCCACAGAAAATAAAGCCCCTGCATCGCCCCTTTCGCCGACCCCCACACCGGCAAAAACACCTGCGGCAGCTTCATCTCTTCCAAGACATAAGCAGCCTCCTTTTCCCAGGCCGCCAAATCCACCACCAGTTCGGGCCCCGGTGTCACCCGCAATTCCGGCGAAGGCAACAGCGGTTCAGGCGTCTGCCGGTGGGAAGCAAACTCCGCACACAAGGCGCGGCCGCTCATCGTAATCCGGCCGGCGGAGAGCTGCGCCGTTGAGTAGTAGGCCGTGTTCAACAGGGGCGATTGTTCCGGAAGAGCGAACCCACGGACGGTCAGTTCCACTGGAATCCGAATCGGCGAGACAAACGTGGCCGGCATCCAGCCCTCCTTGCGCACCGTTAGAACAACCTCCCCCTTGAATACTCCCGCAGGGGCCCAACGAGGGACCGCCAGCGGCACCCAAAACTGCAGGTTGTGGGCCGGCCGCACCGAGGCGGGCCCCTTTAAAAGAGGGTCGGGGAAAAGGCCCGTGCCCGTTTCAAAGGGCATCTTCTGGGCAATGCGCGATCCGCTGGGTTCATCCACGTAAATGTACCCCAAATACGGCGCCGCAGATTCAGGCGCTGGAATCACCGCCCCGCCCGGGCCCGTGAACGCAGATAATCTCGCCTCAACACCCCGCAACGGAACGTCCGGGCGCACCACCAGCAAAAAGGGCTCCACCTCCCCCTTCGCCGCGCTCACGCGGACGACCTCCAGCCGCTCAACCTCCCCCAGCGCCTCGTCCGACTTCACCTTTTCCGGCGGGTACAGCAAGTAGACACGGTGCTTCCACCCCTCCGCAATTAACGCCGCCGAGGACGCCCCCGAGGACGGCGGGCCCGCCAGGGTAAGGCAGGGCAGCAGAAGCACAAAGGCCGTGAGGCAGGAATAAAAACAGAAAGACATGCGGAACAACGGGAATAAAGCAGGAGGGTGAAAATGACTCGTCTTTTGATTTTTTGCTCTCCCATTTCTCTTTATTTAAGCCCTCGGCCCACCCTCTGCTCGGAAAGAGCCTGCAATAAACTAGGCAGCTGCCCTAGAGTTTGAAGCAACCTCCTCCGAAGCATCCCATGGACAACGCCAAACTTCGAAACCTCATTCGCACCGTCACCGACTGGCCCAAGCCCGGGGTGAACTTTTTCGATATCTGTTCAATTGTGGAACAACCCGACGCTTTTGCGTGGACGGTGAACCGTCTCGCGGTCGCGTGCGGCGCCTTTGATGCCACCGCCATCGTCTGCCCCGATGCCCGGGGGTTTCTCTGGGGCTCCGCGGTCGCCTACGCCACGAAGTTGCCGCTTCACCTCGCCCGCAAGCCCGGAAAATTGCCGGGCAAACTCGTCACCCAGACTTACGAGTACGAATACGACTCCGCCTCCATCAGCCTCCAATGGGAGAGCGCCCTAGCCGGCAAACGCGTCATGCTGGTGGACGACGTTCTGGCGACAGGCGGCACGGCGCTGGCGATTGTGGATTTGCTTACCGGCCATTTTGCCCTGCCACCCGAAAACATCCAGGTCGGCGCCGTCATCAACCTCGCCTTCCTCGGCGGTGAAACGCGCCTCAAAGCGAGGGGCGTCTCCGTCGCCTCCCTTCTTGATTACCATGAATGACATCGTCCTCATCGCCATCCGCGAAGAAGCGCCCGCCCTGGCCGAACTCTCCCACGTGTTCTGCACGGGTGTGGGAAAGGTCAACGCGGCGATTACGGCCGCGCGCCTGATTGAAAAATACCGTCCAAAACGCGTCTGGAATTTTGGGACGGCGGGAGGGATCACGGTAGGCAGCGGAATCCACAGGTGCACACACTTCGTGCAACGGGACATGGACGTCGGTCCTCTGGGGTTTTCACCCGGACAGACCCCCTACGAAGAACAAATCACCCTTATCCTGGGCGAGGGCGGGCTGATCTGCAGTTCGGGGGACAGTTTTGTAACGGACCCCACCCTCAAAATCCCCGCAGACCTCGTCGATATGGAAGCCTACGCCCTCGCGAAGGCGTGCGCGGGGACAGGCACCGAGTTCGCCTGCTACAAATTCATCAGCGACCGGGCCGACGACGGCTCCAGTTCGGAATGGAGCGCCAACGTACACCGGGGCGAACTCTCCTACCTCGCGATCTTAAAGGAGCACGGCCTTGCCTGACGCCCTTGCACATCGGCGCCACAGGAGTGCGGCAATTTCCCCGCGCTCTTCATTGCGCACCGCACTGGGCTGGCTTTTGTTTACTTTCTGACGCCCCATTTTCAGCCTGCCACGACCTCTCTTTAACCCCCTTCTTTTTTGTCCCATGTTCGAGCTGCTGCTCACCGATCCTCATTCCAAGGCACGCCGGGGTCGTCTTACGACGGCACACGGGGTCATCCAAACGCCCATTTTTATGCCCGTGGGCACCCAAGGGACGGTCAAGGCTGTTTCGCCTGGGGAACTGAGGGAGTTGAACGCCCAAATCATCCTGGGCAACACCTACCATCTCTTTCTGCGCCCGGGCCTCGACGTCATCCGCGAATTCGGAGGTCTCCACGGGTTCAGTCGCTGGGGGGGGCCGATCCTGACCGATTCCGGCGGGTTCCAAGTATTTTCCCTGGCGCGTCTGCGTAAAATCAGCGACGAGGGGGTGCATTTTCAAAGCCACATCGACGGCAACGCCTGCTTCATCGGCCCGCGCGAGGCAATGGAAATCCAGGCGGCCTTGGGTTCCGACATCGCGATGCTTTTTGACGAATGCCCGCCCTACCCCTGTGAACACGCTTACGCCGCTCGCAGCCTCGAACGCACCCTGCTCTGGGCCAAACGCTGCAAAGAAGTCCCAACCCCGGGCGCGAAGTTCGGCATCGTACAGGGCGCGACGTTTGCCGACCTGCGCCGTGAGAGCGCGGAGGCTTTGGTGAGCATGGATTTCGACGGGTACGCCGTTGGCGGGGTTTCCGTGGGGGAACCGGAGGAGGAGATGCTGGCGGCAGTGGAAAACAGCGAGCCCTACCTCCCAGCGCACAAGGCCCGCTACGCGATGGGATTGGGCACCCCGCCACAGATGGTCGAAATGGTGGCCCGCGGCATCGACATGTTCGACTGCGTCCTTCCCACCCGGGTGGCGCGCAACGGAACGGCGTACACGGGCCGGGGAACCGTGAACCTCAAAAACGCCGCGCACATCCGCGCGAAGGGGCCGATTGAGGAGGGCTGCACCTGCCCAGCCTGCCGGGAGTTTCCAAGGGCCTACATCAGGCATCTGCTCAAGGCCGAGGAAATCCTCGGTCTGCGCCTAGTCACGCTGCACAACCTCCATTTTTACCTGAACTTGATGGCCAACGTACGGCAGGCCCTCGAAGCGGGCACCTTCTCCGAATTCAGGCGCCAGTTTCACGCGAACTACCGCAAAACGGATGCTCCAGAAGAGGAGTCCGCCTCTTAAAAGCAACGGCCCCATGACCCTCGCCCGCTTTTTCAAAACCCTGCTCCTAGGCCTGAGCGCCCTGCTGCTGCTTGGGTTGGCCGGCCTTCTGGGAACTAACGTGCTGGTTTTGGGGATTGGCAAAAAGCGAATCGAAGCGGACCTCCAGCGTCTTCCAAAAGGGGCCGCAGGCTTGGTCCTGGGAACCGCTCCCCGTCTACCCGGCGGCAGCGGTCCCAATCCCTTTTTCGAAGCACGCATGGATGCCGCCGCCCAACTCTACAGGGCGGGCGTCGTAAACCGGCTGCTCCTGAGCGGCGACAACCGCCGGGCCGACTACAATGAACCCGTCGCCATGCGCGACGCCCTCCGCCAGCGCGGCCTGCCGGACTCCGCATTCACCCTGGATTACGCCGGGTTCCGCACCTTGGACTCCATCGTCAGGGCACAGAAGGTCTTCCAACTGAGCAAGGACCTGATTGTCATCACCGATGACTTCCATCTGCCCCGCGCCCTGTTTATCGCCGAACAAACCGGCCTCCCCGCTCTGGGGTTCGCCGCTCAGCCCGTGGCCTGGAAACGCTCCTATCGAACCCGGATCCGGGAATATTTGTCACGGACGCGCGCCTGCCTGGACATCTATTGGTGGAAGACGCCGCCCCATTTCCTGGGCGACCCCGTGCCGCTGCCTGTCCCTGAAGCGCCCTGAAAAAAGCCGGAGAAACAGGGGTAGGCAGAAAAAGATTCGGCCCCCGGGCCAAAAGTTGGCTAGTGTTCGGGCATGTTGAACATTGCCCGCCTCTATTTCTTCGTGTTTGCAGCTCTCACCGCCCTCGGCGGCCTGATGGGTTTTATCAAGGCAAGCAGCAAACCCTCCCTCATCGCAGGTGTTGTTTCCGGCCTGCTCCTAGCGGCCGCCGGATGGTTGATACCCACCAAAACAACGTTCGGATGTATCATGGGAATCGTCGTTTCGCTGCTGCTACTGGGCCGCTTTTTACCCGCTTACCTGAAGAAGGGCGTCGCGATGCCCGCCATTCCCATGATCATTTTGAGCATCGCCGGTGTGGTGATCGCCATCGCCGGAATGGTCCGCCGTTAAACGACCCCGGCTGCCGTCGGGCGGCTGCAGAGGCACCCTGCAGCCCCTCCTTTTTGTGCCGCTTCACTTCGCAAATATGAGCCGCAAAGCCAGCCGCAGGCCCGCACGCCTCAAGGAGCTGCTGGGCGCCTGCCTGCTCGTTGGCGCGCTCACCCTGGGGGGATGCAAGCCTCCCGCACCCGCACCACCCCCTGCGCCGCCCGCGCCGCCCGTGGAGGAAACCCCTCCCCCCGAACCGCCGCTTCCGCCGCCACCGCAGCCCATCACCGTTCCCTACAAGAAACTGGATACGGCCAAGATGTTCAGCGGCATCCAGCTTAAAACCACCTTCACCGCGGAGGTCGGAACCACGGCTACGGCTGACCGCCAGGATCCCGCAAGCTACGAACTGGATCTGCAGCTTCGCGTGCGCGTGCCCAAGCCTCACCAAAGCCTCGCCGAGCTGCAACGGCTGAACCCCAGCTTGAGCAAAATCCTGCCTGACTTGGAAAAACTCCTGCCGAGCGCAAAAATCGCTCCGATCTTCGAGGAAATTTACCAACGCAAACTCGCCAGCCTCCAAACCAACCTCACCCATCTGGACGCCCTGCTTTCGCGGCACAACTTCTTCGATATTGAAACCATCCTCGAACTGGAATCCCCGCTAACAGGCAGGAAAGCCCTCCTCATTCAGTCCGATATGGACGTGGACACCGACGGCTCCGATGGCGACCGCGTCTCCACCCTCGAGGGCGTGAGCTCTACTTTCCAACCCTTTACCAGTTACCGTTGGTCCAAACTAACCCAGAAACCCAACCCCTTCCTTTCGGGATGGGAAAAACGGCTCAAAGACAACGAAAAGGAACTTTCCGCCCCCAACCTGACGCCTGTCCGGCAAAAGGAGCTTCAAGAGGTCAAAGCCAACTTAAAACAGCAGGTCACCGACCTCAAAAAATACAGTTTCCTGGTGGGCAGCGTGGACCCTTTTGTCGTGTTGCCCCTGCCCATGGTCTCGCGGAAGGAGGGCCCGGCAGCCGCGAAAATCGGCGATTTCTGCGTCGTCATCCACGGCGAAAAACTCATTCCGGCCATCGTCGGGGACGCAGGCCCCAGCGTCAAATCCGGCGAAGCGTCGCTGCGCATTTGCAAAGAAATCAATGGCCGCTCAACCCTCTCCGCCCGACCTGAAAACGACCTGAAGGTCACGTACATCGTCTTTCCAGGCACCGCTGAAAGCCCTCGAACCGCCCCTTCCCTCCTCCAGTGGTGGCTCAAATGCGACGCATTTTTAGGCGAACTGGGCGGCTACAGAGGCGAACTGGCCTTTCTAGAGGACCTCACCAAATCCAAGCCGGGCCCGCCCCCCTGGGATCGGAATTTTATTGGGCCCACGCTTCAGTTTTACGGCCCTCCCAGCCCTTGGTAATTCGATGCAAGAAGGATGACCGAGGACCTCGCCTTGCTCGCCCTTCACCTGATTCCCAATTTGGGTCCGGTTCGAATCCGGCGCTTACGGGACCATTTTGGTTCCGCGACATCCGCCCTCGGCGCCCCTGTCGCCGAACTCTCCCGATTGCAGGGAATTTCCACCGAACTGAGTCTATCCATCCGAAACGCCTCCGACGGCGACCAAGCCTCCCGGGAGTTGGGCCAGCTTCTGTTCCTGGGCGGCTGGCTGCTGAGCGATGAAAATCCCCTTTACCCAAAGGCGCTCAAGCAACTCCACAATGCGCCCGTCCTCCTCCAGGCTCTCGGCACCATCTTGGAAGGCGACCGCCACGCCATCGGCATTGTGGGCTCCCGCCAGAGCACGTTCTACGGGAGCGAATTCGCCAAACGATTCAGTTACCGGTTGGCAAGCCACGGCCTGACCATCGTCTCCGGTCTGGCACGCGGCATCGATACCGCGGCCCATCAGGGTGCTCTCGCGGCCAAGGGGCGCACCATCGCGGTCATCGGGTCGGGTCTAGGCAATCTGTATCCGCCCGAAAACAAAATCCTCGCGGAACGCATCGCCCAAAACGGGGCAGTCTTAAGCGAATTCCCCTTCGATTACCCCCCCAACCCACAAACATTCCCTTACCGTAACCGCATCGTCGCCGGCTGGTGCACCGACCTGCTTGTGGTGGAGGCCGGTGAAAAAAGCGGCGCCCTGATCACCGCAAATATGGCGCTTGAGCAAGGCAGGCAGGTGTATGCCATCCCCGGCCCCATCGACCGCCCCTCCTCCGCCGGAACCAACCGCCTCATCCAGCAGGGCGCCAAACTGGTCACCTGCGCCGAGGACATTCTGGACGAGCTTCAGGAACTCATTCCACGCACCCAAAACGGAAGCGTCCCCCTCGCCCCCGTCGCGCTTCCCTCCGAGGAATGCCTGCTTTTGGAGGTGCTCTCCACCGGCGAAAAAGCCATTGACGATCTGGTGGACGTCACTGGGATGAGCGCCTCCCAGGTGAGCTCCGCACTGCTTTCCCTGGAGCTCAAGCGGCGGGTCAAACCCCTGCCCGGCCAATGGTGGACCCGGGCCTGAGCCCTGGGCCGGGCGGATTCTCCCTTTGGTTCTGAAGGCGGGACACCCCGTCCGTGTTGCCTTTTGCCCGAGGGAGGGTAGAATCCGGCTTTTATGGCGAAACCTTCTGCTCTTGGCAAAGGCCTGAGCGCGTTGATCAGCTCACGGCCTGCGGCGACTCCCGTCGCGTCACCCACTCCTGTTGAAGAGAAGGGGGAACGCGTTCAACCTCTGGCCATTGGCAGTTTAACGCCATCCCCACTCCAGCCGCGAAAAAGCTTCCGCGAAGAAGAACTCATCGAACTGGCCGATTCCATCCGTGAACACGGCATCCTCCAGCCGCTAATCTGCCGTCAGGTAGGCGAACGCTTCGAGCTCATCGCGGGCGAACGCCGTTGGCGCGCCGCGCAAAGACTGAGCCTGGAAACCGTTCCAGTGATTGTCCGGGAAGCTTCGGACCGGGACGTTTTGGAACTGGCGCTCATTGAAAACCTGCAGCGTTCGGAGCTCAATCCCGTGGAGGAAGCCAAGGCCTACCTCCGCCTGGCCGAGGAATTCGCAATGCGGCAGGAGGACATCTCACGCCGCGTCGGCCGCAGCAGGGCCTCGGTGGCCAACGCCATGCGCCTGCTCGACCTGGCCCCCCAGCTCCAAACCTGGCTCTCCCAGGAACGCCTCACCGTGGGCCACGCCAAGGTCCTCCTCTCGCTCCGTTCCCAAGAGGAACAACTGGCAGCCGCAGAGGAAATTTTGCGCAAAGGACTCACCGTCCGAGGGGCGGAAACTCTGGTTTCACAGCTCATCGAATCCTCGGGAAAAACCCGCAGAGCGAAAAACAGCAAGTCCACCCCGAGCGTCACCCCGGCGCTTCAAAGCGTCCAAAACAAGCTCCAGCACCATTTCGGAACCCATGTCGCCCTGCATCACGGAGACAAACGCGGGCGCATCGAGATCGAATACTACGGAAACGACGACCTCAACCGCCTCCTCTCCTTGCTGGGAATCCAGGAAGACAACGCCTGACTTGAGTCTCATGTCTTTCAACGCCCATCCCAGGCATCACGCGCTGACCCATCTCGCGATTTTCCTGCTCCTTTGCTTTACCGCCTGCAGCCGCGAATCCAAACCCGACACCGCCCCTGCCCCCGAGGCTCCCCGGATCAACACGGCTGAACTTTGGACCGAATTCAACGGGGCCCTCGCCCTCCAGAACGTCCAACAGCAAGTCGCCTGCGGCCCCCGCCCCGCCGGGTCCCCCGCCCTCGCCCAGGCCAGAGAACACATCCTCGCCACTCTCTCGGCCGCCGGTTGGGTCGCAGAGTCCCAATCTTTTGCGGCAGAAACTCCGCACGGCCAGATTCAGATGACAAACCTGATCGCCAGATTTCCCGCCAAAAAGGGACAGGCCCCCGACCCGAATTCCCAAAAAGTCCTCGTAGCCTCCCATTACGACACCAAGAAATTCACCACCATCGCCTTCGTCGGAGCCAACGACGGCGCCTCCAGCACCGGAGCCCTTCTGGAACTCGCGCGGGTTCTCGCGCTGGATCCCGCCCTCGCCGTGCAGGTCGAACTGGTCTTTTTTGACGGCGAAGAAGCCCTCCAGCAATTCACCGAAACCGACGGCCTTTATGGCAGCCGCTACTACGCCGCGCATCTGCGCGAAACGGGGCGAAACACCCATTTCAAGTACGGCATTCTCTGGGACATGATCGGGGACAAGGATCTCACCGTCACCCTCCCCTTGGATTCGCCCAAAGAACTCACCCAGGGGGTTCTCGCCTCTGCCGAGGCACTCCAGAGCCGCCAGTGCTTTCGCATTTTCGACCGCCCGATGCTCGACGACCACGTCCCGCTCAATCAAATCGCGCGGATCCCGACCCTGGACGTGATCGATTTCGAATACACCCCCTGGCACACGGCCGACGACACCCTCGAACAACTGAGCCCCGCCAGCCTTCAAACCATCGGCGCAGTCACCCTGCATTACCTCTGCCAGACACTCCGGTAAACGGTGCAAGGGACTGGCCTTGTGGCGAGGCAGGGCTTGCGCCGAATCAAAGCTTTCCCTCGCTTTGATCATTTCGTGCCCCCCCAAGGCCCTGCCGATCAACTCCAAAATACGTTCCCCGGATAGCGGTGAATGCTGGCGTCCGGAGTGACCAGCGGGATCCCCTACGAGACAGCCTCTAGCCCTACTTCGCGGACTCGCGTCTAAAAACGGCTATTTTCGGGAGTCTTTTTGTTGCAAGCTCCTCATTTGCAGGCATCGTTTTTTCAAAAGTGCTTGTAGTGCCGACCTACCCCCTTGCGGGTCTTTTTCAGAAAGTGGTTTC
>CANJZW010000101.1 GCA_947479475.1 Chthoniobacteraceae bacterium | reverse complement strand
GTTGTTTCAGGCCGCTGCATCTTTTCCTTGTTACAGAGAAAAAGAAAAAGATCTGTGTGGAAGGGGTGAAGAAAAACCGCCCGCAAACCGAAAAAACCGCCGCTTTCAAAGCGGCCGGATCTGACCAGTTTCATATCGGCCCTTGCACAGGGGGTTGGAGCCCGTGTTTGAAAGGGTGCTGGACGACCCGAACGGGGTGCTTTGTTTTGAGCTTGCAGGAAATTACACGGAACGCTTTTGGACCAAACGAGATGTGTTTCTGCACCTCAATCTAAACCATCCGGAATACACCGACACACCGCAAAGAATGGCCAGTTTCATGGTTTTTCGGGGAACTCCATTCGCAAAAGATCTGGTCAGGGAGTTTCTTGATCTTGCTCAACGCGCACGACTAATTACTGACATGTCAAATTTAGATTTTTGGCTGGAACCTGGATTTAAGGACCATCGGCACGACCAGTCTTTGTGGAGCGTCTTGACCAAACTCAGAAAGGTCTCAACGCTTCCCGATCCAACGCAATGGGGACAGATTCACAAGGAGTCGGCGCCTTCCGATCAGTATCTGCTACACACGAGGGATCCGAACTAGCCACTAGCCAAAGAAACTCAGTGATTTACTGGCTGAGATCGACTGAGCCTCGGGCCAGGCGCCGCTTACATTTCTTCCAGGTTTTTCCCGGCTGGCACCTCCCCGGGGCCCCAGTCTCAGGGCTTCATCGCGCATCCCCGAATGAAGGCTCCGGAGAAGGCAACTGGACCGCTTCTGGTAGTAATTTTGGTCTTCGTCGAAAATACCACTTTAAATCCCAACAAGAAAGGTCCAATGCAGCCTAGGGCGGTTGTCAGTTTCACTCCCGAATTGGAGAAAGTCCTGAGGGGTTGAGGAATCTTCTGATCTGTGGGCGATTTTATTCGAGGACCTTGTTTTTAATGCCGCAACATAACACGCCGGTGTCTGGCCGCTTCCCTCTCACGACCGAAGCGCGACTTGGAGCATAGAGGCGAGGGGGGTATCCGCCTGCAAAGCATCGGAAATTAGGCCGCCGCAGCAATAAAACAGGCGTGTATTTCAATTCGATCCTTGTAAAATTATCTGTCCCGCATTTGGTAGGAGTCACAAAAATGGCAAAAATAAATTACTCCTTCGAGAAACGTCAGAAAGAAATTGCAAAGAAAAAGAAGAAGGAGGAAAAGCTTCGGGAGAAAAAACTCGCGAAGGACAGCCCTTCTGACAGCCCATCCTCTGAATCTTCGGCTGAGGGATCGGATGCGGAAGGCGCGGCCCCCGGTGGAGAAAAAGTCTAGCCTGGACGCTGTCCAAGGGGAGGCGACGTTGTTTTTTGCAAGAAACATCTTGCCTTCACGGGGCGTTGATGATTTACTTTCAGGTGCAAGGTCCGAGCCCTTTGGGCTGTAGGTAGATAGCTAGTAGTGTTTGCAGATTGGCTTCGGCCATGACTCTTCCTGTGGCGATTCAATCCGATTCTCGGAATCCACGGCGAAAAGACTCTGCATGCAAAAACACTAATATTATGGGCAGCAAACTCTACGTAGGAAATCTTTCCTTCAACACCACCGAGGCCGAACTCAAGAGCCTCTTCTCCGCAGCTGGCGACGTCACCGAAGCTTCGCTAATGATTGATCGCGAAACCGGCAAATCCCGCGGGTTCGCTTTCGTAACAATGTCCTCCGACGCGGAAGCGCAGGAAGCTATTTCCCAGTTCAGCGGCAAGAGCATCGGGGGCCGCAACCTCACTGTGAATGAAGCTCGTCCTCGCGAAGAAGGCGGCGGTGGTGGTGGTGGACGCAAATTCGGCGGTGGCGGCGGCGGGCGCGATGGCGGCCGCGATGGGGGACGTGACGGCGGAAGCCGTCGCTACTAGGAGGCCGAAGCCGTCGCTACTATTCACTGCTCTTAGTCCATATAGGACTGGGGTATCGTTAAGCAACTGGCGACTGGTTTTCCAGGGTTCAGCGTGGTAGCTTTTCAGTTTTAGGGAGCGCCCCGAATTATTTCGGGGCGCTTTCGTGTTTAGATATCGTGTCGTGCCTGCCCCGATGGATCCGTGCGGCCAGTGGGCATAGGCAATAATCTATTCCCGCGGTCTCTAAGACGCGGCGTTCTAGCGCGGCGTGATGCGGCGCCTCCGCAAGCACTCCTCGCTCGCCTGTGACAAGGCGCTGGGAAGCGGTTCCCTGCGGCTCATGGCCATCCGCGGCTCTTGATGGAGTGCTCCACCCGGCCCATAACTTTGCATTCGCGCAGAGTCATCCCCTGATCCGCGATTTGAAAAGCTATTCGGAGTTCACCTACTTTGAGTTCACCAACCAACAAAGCCCACACCGCCCCAATCCCTGAGGCATGCGTTCAAACGACAAGCCCATAACCTGAGGCTCTCGGAATGGCTTGGCCGCCTTGATCTGCGCTAGCAGGAAGCCGAAGCAAAACGAATGCCATATGCCCAGTTCCTTGAACTGGAATTGAGTCCTGGTGCCAGTCGGGGCGAGCGTTACTCAGAATGTGGCGAGGAAAGAGGGACCGCTTTCTTGATTTTGACCGGTTCTGCAACAGTCAGGAAAAGGAGTCGCTCACCCGAGTAGACGGCCGATTTCCGCGAGGCAAATTTGCGACCAGGTCTCTAGATTTTCATGGTTCGCTTGCAGTGTCTCTCTTTCTAAAAAAGCGAGGTCTGTGATTCCTGTTTCTGCGCACTCGATGGCGTCGGTTTCGCATTCAAAAACGTGCACCACGCCCACGTGCACCCGGCCCACTTCGGTGGAATCGTCGTTGAGCAATGCGACGGCACGTTGTGTGTAGGGTGAGCTGACTTTTAATTCCTCGCCTATTTCGCGTTTGAGGGCTCGATGATAGGCCGCGAGGTCGAAGGCCTCTCCCTCCGCATCGCTATCGTTCATGTGGCCGCCAATTCCAATGGAACGCTTGGCGGTGAGACGTTTTTCCCCGCCCTTGCTTCCGCGTACATAGCTCAAGATTCGACCGCCATGAGTGAAAATGGCGTACGGGATGATTTGCTTGAAGCTGGGGTCTGTTTCTGCGAGGGACCTCGCCATGAATCTGGGCGATGGGGGGGTGAGGAGTTCGTTCAGATAACGGTCCACCTCGAAGTGCAGTCCTTGGAAGGAGCCGAGGCGGTCAAATTCCGAGCGGGGAACTACCAAAATCATTTCTTCAGCCATATGCGATTTTTTGATGGTAAAGGTTTCCTGTCGAGTCTGCGTGTGATTGGGATTGGGAAGGGCGGAGATGCACGGGTGCGAAAACGGCGCGCGTTGAGAGGCTCGGGCGGGTTAGAATTTTTGCTCGCGTGCCTGCTGGGCCTCGGCGCTGCGGTGCAGCAAACGAAGGGTGTGGAGGGTCTCCGGTCCCTTGTAGTGGCGTTTTAATCCACTTTCGCTTAGGGCCGCCGCGGGAACGTGGATGACGAACTCCGCAAAACATTTGTCTGTGCCGCCGCTCTGGAGTTCGATGCCTTTTTTGGTCAGCCAGAATTCCTCCTCAATTTTCGCTAGGGCGCGCGCAGACTCTTCGGGGCTGAAGTCTTCGCGTCGTCCGAGCACCCAGACCAGCTCTGGATCCTCAGGTAGTGAGACGGGGAAGGGGACGAATGGGGCTGGGACGGGTTCCTCTTCCGCGAGGGCGGGGTCCACCTTGACTCGGCTTTGGACGACGCGGTCCGGGAGTTCGATGGCGACGGCGACGCTGGAGCCGGTTTCATCCTGAGTGATTTCGACTTTGTCCGCCCCGAATTGCTCGCCTAGTTCGCGGTGAAAATCGGCGACGGTTTCAGGCTCCAAATTGGGCAGGCCTCCTTTTTCGCAAAACTTTTCAAACGATTGGAGGTTTTTGATCAGGCGCACCTCGCGGGCGACTTCATCATAGATGAGGGTGGCGAGGTGCGGATCCTGCGTGGCTTTTGGGAGCACTTTTTGGAGGAGGGCGAGAAATTGTGCGTCGTTGAGAGCTTTGGTTTTCATGGAACAGGAGTCAAAAGGGGGCGTTTCATACGCTGGCGACCGCTAGACGGGGCAAGCGAATAAGACAGGGATTGCGGGATAGTCCAACGTGAAGCACGCCAAAAAGAGGTGGGCCTCCTTAGTTTCGGCGCAGCCTGAACTGCATTTGATACTGTCTTGGGGTGAGTCCGATGTGTTTGTGGAAGGCCTGGGTAAAGGCGCTTTGATCGCAGAAGCCCAGGGTTGCGCCGACGTCAGCGATGAGTTCGTTGGGGTTTTGGAGGGCTTCGCAAGCCGCTTGGATGCGCAGTTTAAGGATGAACGCCTGGGGGCCGACTCCGAAGGCTTCCATAAATTTCCGGTGCAACTGCCGCGCTGAGAGGTGCACCTGGCGGGCGAGGTCCTCGACGGTAATGCGGTCGCGGAAGTGCTCCCGGATGTAATCGACGGCGCGCTCAATGTTCAGAAACGGCCGAAGGAGGGCTTTGCGGGTCTCGTAGCTGTGGGTGGTTCCCATGAGGCCTATGATAGCGCCGCGGCTGTTGCAGACGGGCAGTTTGTTGGTCACAAACCAGTCGGGCACTCCCTGCTGGTTGAAAAACAGCTCCACCAGGTTCAGCCTGGCCTCCCCAGTTTGGAGCACCAACTGATCGTCTCGGCGGAACGTTTCCGCGAGCTGGCGGGGAAACAACTCGAAGTCGTCCTTTCCTAGAATGTCAGCCTCTTTTTGGAAGCCGAACCGTTCGTAAAACAGGCGGCTTGCTCCGACAATCCGGCACTGAGCGTCCTTTGCAAAAAATGCGATGTCCGGCAGATGTTCGAAGAGTTGGTAAAAGGGGGTCGCCGGCCCGATCTGGCTTAGAAAACGGGCGCGCAATTCCAGAGCGCTGGCCTTGGGTGCGGGGCGGGGCATGGCACAAGTTGAGAGCGGGGAATGAAAACTAGCAAGTGCAAGTCTCGACCGGCCTCCACGGGATGGGATTCTGCTTTTTGGCGCAGAGCCAAAATGGTACTCTCCCTGCATGAACTTCCGGGTGGGCGCGAATTTCCAGAAAGGGCGTGTGTGTTAACGGTGGACCTTTTGCTCTCTGCCTACAGGCAGGGCGTTTTTCCCATGGCGGAGCCGGGGGGCGAGATTTCCTGGTTTTCCCCCGACCCGCGCGGAATTTTGCCGTTGGAGGGGTTTCATTTGCCACACGGCCTGAAGCGGTCGCTCAAAAAGGGGCTTTTTGAGATTCGTTTCAACACAGCCTTTGAGGCGGTCATGGAAGGGTGTGCCAACCGTTCTGAGACCTGGATCGATGGGCGCATCAAGGCGAGTTACACGCAGCTCCACTGCCTGGGCTTGGCGCACTCCGTGGAGGCGTGGGTGGACGGGGTTCTCGGAGGGGGGCTTTACGGGGTTTCCCTTGGAGGGGTGTTTTTTGGCGAGTCGATGTTCCACACGGTCACCGATGCCTCCAAAGTTGCGCTGGTGGCATTGGTGGAGCGTATGCAGGCCAGGAAGATGGGACTTTTGGACCTGCAGTGGGTGACTCCGCACCTGAAAAAATTTGGCGCTTGTGAGGTTCCTCGGCGCACTTATTTGAAGCTTCTAAGGGAGCATGTCGACAGGGAGTGTTTTTTTTAAAGGCGTCAGCACGGACTGCCTTCACTCCAAAAACGGGGCTATTCGGGCACCGCGTGCGACTCGAGATGTTCGAGGTCTACAAATTCCAGCGCCGAAATGTGGCAGGCTTTCAAAACGACGTCCGGGGCGCACCCTGCCTCAAAAGCTTCGCGCCAGCGCTCCACGCACAGGCACCAGCGGTCCCCGGCTTGGAGCCCTGGAAATTCGTACTCGGGTCTGGGGGTGCTGAGGTCGTTGCCGCTTGCCTTGGAGAATTCCAGAAACGAGTCGGTCACCACGGCGCAGACGGTGTGAAGTCCGCGGTCGTCGGCGCCTGTGCGGCAATAGCCGTCGCGATAGAAGCCGGTGAGCGGTGCGGTGCAGCAACTTTGCAAGGGGAGGCCGAGGACGTTTGTGCGCATGCGAGACGGTGAGGGAAGGGGGTGTTCGGGGGCAAGCCTGGAGGAGCGGCGATCGAGGGTCTTTTTTACGTAAGGTTTGCGCAGGCCGCATCATTGCCTGACGAGCGGTCGTGATTGTATGATGCGTACCCGTATTCGGTTAAACGTAGAGGCTCTCACCAAGGTTCTTGCGTTGGGGCGAAGTTCGTTGACCCATAGACACTTCGAAACGCCGTTTGGAGCGTAAAATCCGGGCTTGCCCGACTGCTGCCAGCACTCATTCCCGCCACCTCCTAACCGCTGGGCTTGTAGCCGGTGCCTTTGAACGACTCCGGATCGGTGAAGCTCTCGGCTATGAGCGGTTCGTATCCAAAGAGAAGCTTCCACTGGGAGGGCAAATGGCGGCAGGAGGCCGCCAGTACGGCGGAGGCGAGATTGGGTTCTTTCCCCTCGGTCCGGGAGCAGCGCGGCGGTTTTAGACCTCCAATTTGAGGCGCTCAGCGGCCATCGCGGAATTCGATCCGAGCCATTTTTTCCGGTCTTTGAGCTTGAGGGCGGCAGGGCCCCGAAACAGCAATCCAACCCAGGTGCCGTCCCGTTCCACAAACTGGCGCATAAAATCGCCTGCCTATATAAGCTCCTTGATGTAATGCTTTTCGCGCAGAAGAACACCAAATTGTGCTGCATTATGAAAGCCCCGCCTGGGCCTGCGCCGGAAATAAAACATGCAAAAATGGATCGGACTTGGCGGGAGAAAAGCGGCTCTTTTTCGCCGATATTCGGGTGGAGGTGAAGCACAATAAGGCTGGGTTCGCCCGACCGTTCTCGGATGGCGCTGCGGGGGAAAGAAATGCGCCTAGCGCAGCTGAATCCAGAGCGTGCTAGCCCCGGTTTTGAGAGGGAAGTCCACGAGCGCGGGGGAGTGCTGGAAGGTCCCCTGCATACGCGCGTTTTTCAGAGAGAAACGGGCGATGTTTTCCAGATCGGTCACACGCAGTTTTGTGCAGTTAGTGGACAAAAGTAGGCGCCCCGCGGGAGCCGTGACTTCCAAGGCGGCGCTCAGCAGGGATTGAAGGTCATCCTCGGCGCGGAAGCGGCGGCCTTTGTTTCCCCGGGAAAAGGTGGGCGGGTCCAGAATGACGGCATCAAATTGCTCCTTGCGGCGGGCGAGGCGGGGGAGCAGGTCCTGGACGTCGTCGGCGACAAATCGGTGCGCGCCGGGATCCAGTGCGTTGAGGGTGAAATTGAGGCGTCCGCGGTCGAGGGATTTTTGGGACAGGTCGGCTGAGAGTGTTTCGGCCCCGGCTAAGGCGGCCACAACCGAAAAGGAGCAGGTGTAGGCAAAGGTATTGAGCACGCGTTTGAGCGGCTTGCGTTTGAGCAGCGAACGGTTGGTGCGCTGGTCTAAAAACAGACCCACGGAGTATCCTGCCGAAAAATCCAGGCCGAAGCGCACCCGGGATTCGCTCACGACGGTTTCCACAGGGAGGCTCAGATCGCCCTCCAAAAGGACGGGGGCCGAGCGATCCGCGTTTTGAAGAGGGAGATCCCGTGAGAAGATGCGTTGCGGAGCGAATGCGTAGTCGGTGGAGCGTTGCTTCCACTCCTGAAACAGGTTGGCAAGCAGCGTAGGTGTTTGATGGTTGATCAAAAGGTCCGAGCCAAGGCGTTCGATCCAGGCGCCGGGGAGGGAGCAGACCCTGTGAGCGGAGGTGCCGGAAGCTTCAAAAGCCCGCCAGTCGGAGGGCGAAAGCCATTGGGCATGGGGGGCAAAAGAAGAGGCGGAGCTTTGCATGAAGGAGTGGCCGGAAAACGTCTTTGAAAGGAGTTCTCTTACCTAACGCTATTTACGCTCATTCGGCTATCCCGCAAACACGGGGCGCTTCGGTCGCGGCTCGTGCGTGGCGAGCAAGCGGTTTGCGTTTGGAATCCGAGCTCAGGGGAGGCTGAGGCATTTTCATCCGGCTTGGGAGTGGAGGGATGCGCGGAACCGCCTAGAGACGCGATGCACAGATCAAGCGATCGGCGAAAGCATTAGCCAGCGCACCCCCGTGGATGCGGGGGTGAACTTGTGAAAAGGCATGGGTGGGGTTTGCATAAAGGATCACTAGTGCTTGACGTTTTGAGTCCCTCTGACAAGTCTGGAAGTGTGTTTCATACCTAGACTCGGATGAATTTAAGGCGCTACTTTCACGTGAAATGTACCTCGGGCTCGAGGGAGACTTTTGGTCACGCTAATCAGTCCGGGCCAAGTCGCCAGCGACTGCAAATGGTTCGAAAAAAGGGATTAATTCTCTCCGTAGCCATGCTTGCTCTTTTGGGGTTTTCGGCTTGCGAGAGAAGCGCAACCGGGGAGATTGGCAACACCAAAGAGATGATCGCGGCACTGAGTGCGAAGGTGCCAGTGGGAACCAGTGTCGCTGTGGCGAAGGTGTTTATGGAATCCGAAAAATTTGAGGTCACGGTAATGACCAAGGAAAAATGGAAGGGAAAGAGCGGCATTACTTTCCTCCAATGTCTCCGCAGGGACGGCTCTCCACCGATTTTTAGAAAGTGGGAAGTGGCGTTGATTAATGACGGTAAAGTGATCACCTCGATCGAGGCGCGCACCGCGCTGTTGTATCCCTAGTTACAGGAGAATGCTTCGGAAAGGTCCGTTTCCAGGCATTAAAATAGCGAGGTTTGAACCGGGTTGTTTCCCTCCACTCGATGGGAGCCGGGGGTGGGGAGTTCTACCGGAGGCCTTCCCCGGGGAGTCTCCTTCGTTGCTTAGTTGTGGTGGAAAACCTCTTCCATGCGTGCCCACCACTCGCCCGGCGCGCGTGAGGGCAGCGGATCCTGCATCGGTTCCATGAACGCCCACCAGCGCTGCGTGGTTGGGTCTGCTGCCATTTGGGCCATGTCAGAGGCGAAGTCCTCCCCCCAGTATTCCAGATAGCTAAAAAGCCAGCCTTCGTGATGGTAGATAGAATAGTTTCGGATGTGGCTGTTAGAAATGGCGCTCAGCACCTCGGGCCAGACTGCTTCGTGTTCACGTTTGTATTCCTCTAAGTATTCCGGGCGCAGGCGCAGCACGGAGCCGTATCGTTGGGGTTTCGTTCTCATGGTGGAAGGATAGTCCAAACTATCCCCTATCCAAGGGAGGTCAAATTGCTTTGCTTCACGTTTTCGGTGATAAAAGCCCGACCCTTCTCCACCACCGGATGCGATGCCCATAGAAAGAGCCGCGCATTCCATGAGTCTTACCGACCTTCAATCTCAAGCCCAGTTTAAAGCCGGTTCCGTCTCTCGCAAAAGAGGCCTCGGTTTGGTGCTGACGCTCCTTGCCTTTGCTCTCTGCTCTCAGGTGCTGCGTCTTTCCGGCGATCCAAGTGGACCCGCATGGGGGGGCTTGCGAGCAATCCGCCAACCGCTGGAGATCGCTATCGTCGGAGATTCTCGGGCGCATGTCGGGCTGTCTCCAGACAAACTCGGTGCACCGTGGCTTTTTCCTGAAAACGCAGGGCCAAAAGTTTACAATTTTGCGGTGGATGGGTCGGATGCACTCCAGCACGCCAGTTTTATGATGCACGGTCTCTTGAAGCAGGAGACTCCGCCAAAGCTCATTGTCTGGGCGCCCAATCCGTTGGGTTTTAATCGGGAGCGAACCAATAACCGGGTTGAGCAACTCCTGCCGGCAGACCTTCCTTTTCTTTGCAAAAACGGCTCCCCTCTGGAGCCCCTACTGGACATCTGCACTTCGGCAATCTTCACCCCGTATCGGCACCGGGCGAATGTGGCTCAAAGGGTGAATGATTTCACCGACCGCCTAGCGTGGATGGCCGTCCATGTCCAAACACGCATTTTAAAACTGACCCACACCCCGGTGCCCCCGCCGCGTGAATATTTTCCACGCGAGGCCGGTTACGTGCCGTTCAAAATTCTGAACTGGCCGGCGCGGTTTGATCGAGGGGTGGCGGATTATGCAGAAAAGTACGCGAGTGCTCGGCTTAGCGAGAGGCATTTGCTCGCGGCACGCGACCTTCTTACGGCGGCGCGGCGGGTGGGGACGCATGTGGTAATTCTTGAGATGCCGGTAGCGGCGTGGTACGTGGACAACCTGACCTCCAAAGAGTTTCACGCAGCGTGGAGGAGGCGTATGGAAAAGTTGGCAAACTTAGAGGGGGCCACTTTTATTCAGGATGCCGCGGCCGTGGGTGGGAACGAAGGCTTTGGCGATCCCGGGCACATGAGTTTTGAGACTTCCCAAAGCTATTCGGCAAAACTGGCGTGGAAGTTGGAGGGGATACCCGCAGTGAGAGCGGCCCTTGGGCGGGTGGACGCAGAAGAACCGCTTTAGAGCGCTTTGCGGGAATTGGGGCAATCGAAGAGGGCAGGGGGCATGTATTTTAATTCACTTACTTTCATTTACTTTTTTCTGGCCGTCATCGCCATCAACGCAGCCCTTCCGGCACGGTTCAGAAACCGCTGGATTTTGGGAGCGTCCTTTCTTTTTTTTGCGAGCTGGAGCCCGCTTTGTATCGTGCTTTTGCTGCTCACCGCAGCGGTGGACTATGCCGTAGCCTTGAAGATGGCGAGCCTGCCCTCGAAGGAGGCACGCAAACCGTGGTTGGTAGGGAGCATCAGTTTTGCTGTCGGGAGCCTTCTCTTTTTTAAATACACTCAGATGGCGCTCAACACCGCAGGGTGTGTGGCGGCCCTGGCGGGAAGTTCATGGGTGCCGCCCCTGCTTTCGATCGTCCTGCCTCTTGGGATTTCGTTCTACACATTTGAAACCATCAGTTACGGCATCGATGTCTATCGGGGGGAACTGGAGCCAAGACGCAGTTTTTTTGAGTACCTGAGTTTCTTAATGTTCTTCCCGAAGCTCATTGCCGGTCCGATTGTGAGGGCGAGCGAGTTTTTGCCGCAATTTTCGGATCCCCGCTTGTGTTCTTCGGAGGCCGCGCAAAAGGCGCTGCATCTTCTGGCAATCGGGTTTGGTAAAAAGGTGCTTTTGGCTGACAATTTCGCACCCTTCATTGAAAGGGTTTTCGCCGCGCCACTGGAGCACAACCGCTGGGTATGCCTTGTCGCCGTGTTCGGTTATTCGATGCAGGTCTATCTGGATTTTTCGGCGTATACCGATATCGCCCACGGGTGCGCCAAGCTTCTGGGTTACGATTTACCGCAGAACTTTAACAAGCCGTATCTGGCGGTTAGCATCTCCGATTTTTGGCGCCGCTGGCACATGAGCCTCTCCCGTTGGTTCCGGGACTATTTTTACATCCCGATCGGCGGCAATCAGGGCTCCCTTTTGAGGACGTACCGTAATCTGTTTTTGACGATGCTGCTTGGAGGCCTGTGGCACGGAGCAAACTGGACTTTCGTCGCGTGGGGGGCTCTCAACGGAACGTTCCTGCTCTTGGAACGTCTCTGGTACGATGCACGGGGAGAGCACATTCCTCGGGAGTCGGCGATGGGAACGTCCGAGAGGCGCGTGCGTATCGTCATCGTTTTTGGTTTAATCACTTTCACCCGTATTTTTTTTCGCTCCCCCTCCTTCTCTGTGGCCACGGACATGCTTTATTCCATCTTCCGTGCGTCGCAGAGGGGGGCGGAAAAGGAGTTCGCTCTCATTGGGATTCCCGTTGCTAGTTTCGCGTACATTTACGCCTCCAAGTATCGGGTACGGTGGCTGGCTGCTTCTTTTGAAGGGTTGGCTATCCCCGGCTACGCTCTCTATCTCACCCTGCTGCTCGCTCTTGGCGCGACACGCGCGGAGTTCATCTATTTCCAGTTTTAGGCGTGCGGTCGACTGAGACGGGCCTTCCTCTCTTTCGTCTCTTTTAATGGAGGCCTCGCTCGCCGTCCTAACATTTCTTAGAAGGCCCAGCGTCGCGTCGGGCCTTTCTCCGGTTTGAGCTCGATCCAGTCAATTTCCACAGGTTGTTGCGCCGACGGAAGGTAGAGTCGCAGGATGCCGACGGGACCCTTTTCTGGAATAGGGATGGAGATGTCCTGCCAATCCCCGGCGGCGAGGTGGTAGGGGACTGACTAGATTCTGGGAGTTTTTTCCGCCCCGTCTTCCAGTAAATTCACGCAGGCAACACCGCGGACAAAATTACCCCGGGAGACTTCCTTCTGAAAATTCAGAACCAGTATGGAAAGGCGGAGCGGGTCTGGGTCATGGACCGCGGAATCCCGACGGAAGAAATCCTGGAGCAAATGCGCGAAAGCGCCCCCCCGTGTCCTACCTCGTGGGTGCGCCCAAAGGGAGCCTCCGTCAGCTTGAGGAGCCGCTGTTGAGGGAGCATTGGCGTACGGCGCGCTCCTCAGTGCGAGTGCAGTTACTCCCGCGGGAGGGAGAGACTTTCGTGCTGGCAGAAAGCGGATCGCGCATCGGCAAAGAACGCTCGATGCGGCAGCGGCGCCTGCGCAAATATCTCAAAACACTCGAGGGAATAAGTGGCCGCAAAAAGCCTCTCAAACGGGATCAACTGCATCAGGCCCTGGGGGCGGCTAAAAAGGAGGCGGGCCTTTCACCAGATCCCTAGGGTGCGCAAAATCAACGTAGGCATTGTCGATGAGAATCATTTCTCCGGAACAAATACTCGCGCAGACTTAGCGCAACCGTTTGTTATCGTGGTGGGAGCGGTATCGACAATGGCAAAAGAGGGAAGGAAGCTGTGCAGGTCGAGCCTGAGGTGCATCTTGGCGGCGGCCTTCGTCTGGCCAGTGAAGCTTCCGAGAGGAAACAGCGTTTAAAGGGGGGGCGCAGACGCCAATTGTGGCATCGTTTTTTTAGGAAGGTTGCGAAACCGCAAAGGCAGGGCCATGATCCTCGTCTACTCATGGCTGAATCCGTCCCGCCGCAGGCTGTCTTAAGCGCCTCAGAACTTACCATCGCCTTTGGCGCCAAACCTCTCCTCAAATCAGGCACCATCGCCATTCTCGAAGGGGAGCGCATCGGGATGGTTGGCCGCAATGGTTGCGGCAAATCGACTTTCCTCAAAATTGCCGCCGGAGCCATCGCTCCTGACTCGGGCCAGCTCACCCTGCGCCGTGGACTGCTCACAGGTTATCTTCCCCAGGACTTTGAACTGGAGGAGGAACTGACCGTTCACGAGGCCGTCCTCCGCGGCGCCTCCGCGATTCAGGCCCTAATCGCCGAGTACGAAGCGGATTCCGCCGACAGTGCGCGCTCCGCGTTTTTACTCGAGCGCATCGAGCAGTTGGAGGGTTGGACGCTCGATTCCCGAGCGAAATCCTTGCTCACCAACCTCAACGCCCCGGCCCCCGACCGCATCGTCTCCACACTCAGTGGCGGCGAAAAACGCCGGGTCGCCCTCTGTCGCAGCCTCATCGCACGCCCCGACCTCCTGATTCTGGACGAGCCCACCAACCACCTGGACACCGACTCTATCCTGTGGCTCGAGGAATTCCTTGCCCGCTACCAGGGTACCTGTATTTTTGTAACCCACGACCGGTACTTTCTGGATCGCGTGTGCAACCGGATCGTGGAGATCCACCTCGGGGCGTTTGTTTCGTTTCCTGGCAATTACACCGACTACCTCATTGCCCAGGCCGAGCGCGAGGCTGTGGCGGATCAAACCGAGCATCGCCGGCAAAAGTTTCTCAAGAGCGAACTCGAGTGGGTGCGCCGCGCGCCGGGGGCCCGCCGAACCAAGTCGCAGGACCGTGTGGACCGTTATTTTGAAGCCGCGGCTCAAGGCCCGCCGGAAAAGACAGGGGACGCAGACCTCATCCTCCCGCCCCCGCGGGAGCTCGGGAACCGTGTGATTTCACTCAAGGACGTGGCGGCCGAAGCCAACGGGCGCACCCTCTTTTCAGGGCTGACTTGGGAAGTGCCTGCGGGTGCCCGGGTGGGCATTGTGGGCCGCAACGGCTCGGGGAAAACGACCCTCCTTCGCATCCTCACTGGAGACCAGGAGCCTTCGCGGGGTACCGTCGAGCGGGGCGCCCGCTCGGAAATCAACCTGATCGACCAGCACCGTTTGCAGATCGACCACAACCGAACTGTCTGGGATGAGGTGGGTGAGGGGCGCGAAACTGTCAAACTGGGGGAGGAAACCGTCACTCTCCGTGGGTACCTGCGCCGCTTTCTCTTTCAAGAGGACCAGATGAACCAGCTTACGGGCCAACTCAGCGGTGGGGAGCGCAGCCGGGTATTGCTTGCGAAGATCCTCAAACGCGGCGGCAACGTCCTGCTCTTGGACGAACCCACCAACGACCTGGATTTGGCGACGTTGCGGGTGCTCGAGGAGGCCTTGGTGCGTTTCAAGGGCACGGTGATCGTGGTCAGCCACGACCGGTACTTCATGAACCGTGTTTGCACGCATGTGCTTGCTTTTGAGCAGGACGGCTCGCTGGGTTATGATGTTGGTAACTACGACGAGTATCTGGCGCGAAAAGCAAACCGCCAGTCCAAGGCGGCGCTAGTGTCTGTGGTCAAGGAAGCTCCACCCCAGGTTCAGAAAAGCGGGCGGGGGGTGAAAATGTCTTGGAAAGAAGAACGGGAATTGGAGGGGATTGAGGCAGAGATCCATCTTGCGGAGGCGGCGGTGGCGGAGGCTGAGGTGCAGCTGAACGACCCTGGCTTTTACCGTGGTGGAGCTCCTGAAATCGCTGCGTTTCAGGCAAAACTGGATACGCAGAGAAAGGGTGTATCGTCGCTGTATGCCCGATGGGAGGAGTTGGAGAAAAAAAAGGTGGCCGGAAGCCTCTGCTAAAAAGTTTCCAGGGGGGCTGCTTGGTCTCTGCTGGATGGGGGTTCGTTCATCTTGCTTGATTGCAACGAGGGTTCAAAGGCGGTTGCAGGATTCGTTTAAAAAGGAGCTTGAGGGAGGGGGCTTTTTTTGCTTAGGTAATCTTCCGGTCTACTAGCCTTATATGGTCTTCAGCCGAAGGTTTGCCAGTGTAGCTCAGGGGTAGAGCAACTGATTCGTAATCAGTAGGTCAGGGGTTCAATTCCCCTCACTGGCTCCAGTTTTAAGTAGCTCTTAAAATGGATGTTGCAAGAAACACGCGGTGCGACGGGCCGCGGGAACAGAAAACGTGTTTGGGAATTGCTTGGGAGTTCTGCGGTGCACCAATGTGGGTGTGCAAAACGCCAAAGGCATTGGATTGCTCCACAGGGAGGGGCTACAACGAAGTTTTGCCCTCCATTTGGGAGTGAAAATTCCAAAATATCCGCGGAAGGACGAGGCTTCAAGGGGCACGCGGGCCATCCCTGCGTGACAGGAACATGTTCCACTGGGATTTTTCCGATACAAACAGTGTCACTTCATGAAAAACAAGCCCAGCACCCCAACGCCACAAGAGCCGTCAAAAAAAAGCACCAAAAAGGTCGAGGCCAAACCAGTGAGACCTTCAGGTCGTACCGTCGCGGCTGAACTCGCAAGCGAGCTAGCAAACGTGTCGATAGTCGAAGTCGCAAAGATCGCCGCTC
>CANJZW010000100.1 GCA_947479475.1 Chthoniobacteraceae bacterium | reverse complement strand
TCACGGCTGGCATTTGTTATGGGCTACCTTGATTTTGAGCGCGGGATCAGTGCTGAGACGCTCCGTAGGCAGCGTGAGGTTGAGGCCACGGAGCGCGTTCGGTCTGACATGAGTCAGAGATGGCGGGAGAGCGAACGCATCCTCGGCATCCTGCGTACCCTTGGGGCATTGCCGGAGGATATCCCGGGCATGGACCAATGGTTCAGCCGAGTCCGTAAACTTGGCGGTTCAGACATGGAGCAAGAGCCCAGAACCCCCAACGACTGGTTCCAACTGAGATTTCCAGAGGCAGTCCGGCAATTTGGAAGAGCGTTTTTCAATGAAACCAAGCCGAACCTTCATGGCGCTCAGGTTGAGATTCCCCTGATTCTCAACGAGGATTTCTTCGCAGCCCTACTCACTGGTGAACAAAGATTGGGGCATCGAATGGTTTACTGCCCCGGCGACGGCTTCTGGTTCTACGACCCGAGAGTGGATGCCTTTTGTCCCACAACCGACAGCAAGGTCGAGCTTCTATTGAGCAACTACCTTGTGAAATGCGGGGAGGCGTTGGAACCTTTCGCGGATACGAGGCTGCTTTTCACTGAACACAGGCGTCCTTCGGTTCTGAATCGAATCGTGAACAAGGCCAAAACCGTGCTTGAGACTGACCAGCGATTCTTCGAAGGCGCTAACGGTCAAACGCGCTACATTGAAGGCAAGCGTGTTCTGGCCTTGCTTGAGCCCTCGCCGCAGTTGTTTATCAAAAGTGCAGTGGCACGGCAGGAAGGTGCCTTGATGAGCGCCAGCGAGGCCTATCTTGCCTATGCCGTTTATTGCGATCGAAACAATCTTCCCAAGGCTGAGTATTCCGTCTTCAAGACCTCAGCGGGAGAACTGATCTACGAGCGGTTTCAACTCCGCCTGCGCCACGACATCAAGACTGACACGGGAACCTCGACCCATGGCTGGAAGCACGTGGCGCTTTTGCCTGAGCACATGGAGGCATCTGGAAAAGCCGTTGAGGCAGCTTAGTCCTAGAGCCGAGGTTCAAAATGGTCCGTTTGGGCCGGAGCCCATAGTTTCGCCGCCCACGTCTGATCCGGGTGAGGTTCCATTGAGGAGCGAGTATTTAGAGTACTGGTAACGACGCTGCCGCCTTTTTCAACGCATCCTGACCAACGTGAGTGTAGTGGGCACTCATTTGCTCGCTGTCGTGGCCAACCAGTTCCATGACGGCCGCCTCTGGTATGCCCGCATCCTTCATCATGCTGACAGCTGTATGGCGTAGGCAATGGAAACTCAGGCCGCCCGTACTGCTGCCAACTCCACGTCCAGTTGCCTTTGCCGATTTTCTATGAGGCTTCCTTTCTCGCAGACCTACCTTTGCCAGTAAGTTGACGAACTGGTTTGAGAGTGTGGATGTCTTTCCAGACTGCTTCCACGCACTGTATGCGGACTGGTGAATCGGTCCCGTGGGCACTTTGTTTCCAGCAGCTTCTTTGAGACGGGCCAGCAGGTGCGAGGGGAGGGGAAGAATGAGAGACTTTGACGTTTTTTGCGTTGTGATTCGCAACTCGGCGCGCTCCAGATCGACGTTCTGCCAAGTGAGGGCCGCGAGATCTCCAAGTCTCTGGCCAGTGTATAATCCAAAGCGAATAAGGCTTTGCCATTCGTCATCAGCCGCAGCTAGCACCTTTTGTAATTCTTCGGTTGTAAACGGTCGTCTTGTCGTGGGCTGTGTCCTTTTGGCAGTCTTAACAAACTCCGATGGGTCATCACTGATAACGCGGTCTCTACGAGCTGCCTTGAAGAGCATTTTCAGGCACTTGAGATCGTGGTTGACGGTCTTAGATGCGAGCGTTTTGGCCTCTTGGTTGCGAAACCGGGTGATGTCTTCTTGCGTGATCGTGGTTATGTCCTCGTTGGCTTTTTCTCCAAGGAAGAGGGTAAACTTGTTCACTGCGTTTTTGTAAAACACTAGGGTTGCCACAGCGACCTCGGGCTCCTTTGTGACCAACCACGCCTCGGAAAATACTTTGAAGGACTGAGCGGTGAGGTCTTCACCTGTAATTTCCTTGTGTAGGTCCGCTATGACATCTCGAACTTGCTTAGCCGAGCGTCGCTTGTTTGCCGCTGCCTCGTAGGCGTCGGCAATTTTCTGAGCCTGTTTGCTGCTGGTGACCCCTGTACTCGCGTTGCGTCGCTTTCCGTTTTTGTCGATGAAGCCTGCGTGGTAGTAGCGGGAGTGAGGACGCTTGAATACGAAGGCCATGGTGTAGTACTTATACTAGTACAGTCCCGGGATGTCCAGAGAGATCCGTGATTGTATAAGTCCAACAAAATCAGATGTTCGTGGACATAGGTGGATGCCCTTGGTCGAATCGGGGGTTCGATTCCCTCACTGCCCACCACTCTGACTTTGAATAACTTAGCCACTGGGGTGGGTCAAACTAACCTTGCAGATAACCTCATGTTTGCTTGCCTGTCTGTTTGTTATCCTTTGTCCGAAAAGCCGCCACACCAAAAGGCGCAGCTCATTGCCTTAAATTCAAAGTGTGCAGGCCCAATCCGGAGCCTCACCTAGCCTATGGCCGCCTGCTTTCTTTGCCCAGCTGCGAAGCAATTAGCGGCAAAGTAGATTGTTCAGATCCTCAAGCAGTTCGGGTAGGGATCCTTCAATAATTCCCCCCGCAATCCTGTCACTCCACCGTGTCGTCGCAATGGGCGAGGATATTGCCGAACGAAAAATCTGCCGATAATTCCGGATAGCGATCTGCTCTGGAGCGATCTTGAAGGAGTGGTTCAGCGCCTCCCCGATGATTGCAAGGGAACGCTCCGCAGCCAGGCGGGTCTTCTCGTCTGACGAATATCGTTCCAGAGTCAGTCCTGTGACGAACTTTTGGACCTTAAGCCCTCGCCTCAATGCCTCCTCAAGATTCTCCCGAAGCTCAGGTCCGTTTGAGGGATGGACGAATGAAGTCGCCTTTATCCTCAACGGCCCGCTCGGTTTCCACGCCCTCGAAGTAAAAAACACGGCCCAGGTCCGCCCCAGTGACCTGCGTGGATTGCGCGCTTTTGGTGAAGATTACCCTGAGGCGACGCGTTGGCTGATCTACCGCGGCAAGGAGCGCTTTCTCCGCGACGGCGTGACATGTATCCCCGCGGAAGAATTCCTGCGCGGACTACGCCCGGGCGCGTTCTCGAATTAATCAATGTGCGGCCAGTGGGCACAGGCTGCGGCTGATGCCCGTGGTCCTGAGGCGCTGTGTTCTATTATGGCATTATGCAGAATGCTCCGCACCCACTGCCGAGCGACGGAGTCCGCGGAAATAAAAGCAGGGCGAAAGCCAAAGCGAGTTGATTTGAAGAAGGGATGGGGAACCACGGTTTCCGAAACCCGTCCCTCTAGGGGAACAGAAAAAGCCTGCGCATCCCCTTTCTTACCTTGCAACCAACAACCGATCCCAGTCAGAGAATTTAAGTGTCTAAAGTGGTGCATGTTGAACGGCCCGCCGACAGCGTGGCGAAGGTCGAGAGAAGCTGACGGTGGTTGGTTTATCTTATTGTGTTCGGATCGCAATTTTGGGGAAGGGGCGATTTTTAATCGCCCACCGCTTCTGGGCTGAAAAAAGCGAGGCACGGGGCAAAGGAAATCTATCCTTTCTTTTGACCAATCAGATAGGATGTGACAAGGCAGCTCACGCACGGGCACCTTCATGAGCACCCCTGATACACAACTCCAACAGCATGCCTGGCGAGGTTCGCGGGCGATGCTGCTTTCGCTTGCCTGTTTTTCTTGCAATGCACTGCTGCTGAAGGATCTCGCATCGCATCGTAACGTCGATCCGTGGATGTCGATGACATTTCGTGCAGCCATCGGTCTGATTTTAACGATCGTTCTCTTTGCTCCTGCGGGGACGCTGAGATTGCGTCGCTCGTTTCAAAGCTGGCTGCTGTCCTCGCGTGGTGTGCTTGGGGCGCTGGGCACGGCTGCATACTATACCACTATTGGGCCGTTGGGTGCCGGCAAGGCCACGCTCATCGGCAACACCTGGACGATCTTTGCGGCCATCATGGCTGCCTTTGTTTTGCATGAGCGGCTTGGATTGGTGAAGGTCTGCGGCATTCTGCTGGCGTTGACCGGCCTTAGTCTTCTCACGGGGCTTGCTCCGGGCACGATGGCCCAGTTTGGGCATCATGAAATGATCGCGCTTACCGGTGCGTTGCTGGCCGCTGCTGTTGTCGTCGTGATTCGTCAGCTCACGCGCACGGAAACCAGCGCCACCATCTTTTCTTCACAGTGCATTTACGCACTGCTGCTTTCCCTGCCGCTGGCCGTCTCGAATTTCACGTCGCTGAACACAATGGACGTTGTCCTTCTCACCGCTGCGGCGTTGTGTGCCAGCGTCGGTCAGTTGGCGATGACGGAGGGCTTCCGCTTTCTTCCTGTTGCCGCGGGGGGAGCTTTCCAGATGATAGTTCCCGTAGTCATCTCACTCTCCAGCATCACCTTGTTTGCCGAACCATTCACGCTAGCGCAGGCGGTGGGCGGTGTGCTTGTGCTCTGGGGCAGTTATCACACGGTCGTGGGCGGCTTCCGCAGGGAAATCGCAAAGGCCTGATTCCATAACGTCCCGTACCCAAGCGGGAAAAGCGCGCCAAGGTTGAAATGTAAATTCCTGCTGTCTCTGGCCTCGACTGCGTTTTTGCAAGGGTGAGGCATTTCAGATTTCGTCCAATGGGCGAAGATTGACTGGCGCGTTCCGCAGCGAGGGTGTAAATGCCAATTTTGCAACACGTTAAAAGTGATCGAATGAGGTATATGCGTCAAAGAATTCCCCCTGTAGGCCGGTGTCACCGGACTCTTTGGTGACGTTCCGTCTACAGGATCCCGCTATCCGAACTTATAGAACTCAAACGTTGGAATATTCCCTCCATTTACAACGACTGGGAGAAAATGGCCCGTTGCTAGAGGGCGCCGATGCTGTCTCCTCCGGCCGCCTCCATGGTAATTGCGACCATTTTGCAAAATGCATCGACGTGAGGAAGTTTGGGCGCCCCTTTGCGGCGCAATAAAACAACCTCTTCGTATCCAAATAAATGGCTTACGTCCCGAGAAACCAGAGCCATTTCGCCCCGTTTGGGTTTGAACGGAGCGTGGGTTCCGGGCGCCAGCAGTGCGACGCCGAAATTAAGGGCGACATAACGCATGATTAACGGCACTCGGGTGGCGCTTAGGGCGACGTTGAGTTTTTCTAGCAGGCCCGCCCGTTTAAAGGTTTGGTCAACCAGTGATCGGTCGGAGGTGTCCTCGCTTCCTAAGACAAGGGGATACTGGACGATCTGTTTGAGCGTGAGTTTTTTGCTTTGGGTCAGCGCGTGCCCCTCAGGGCAGAGCAACACCATGGAATAGCGCGTCAAGGGAAGCTGATCCACGGCGCCGTCCAGTTCGTCAGTCATGCCTATGCCCATGCCAACAATGGCGATATCTGTCTGGCCGGCGATGAGCGCCGCGACTGCGCCGCGCGAAGGCCTGTCCATGAGCCGCAGTTCGACATCAGGAAACTGTTTCCGATACATTTTTATCGGCTCCGGCAATTCGTCGCTCAAGATGCCCGCAGGCGCTGCGACAGTCAGCCTTCGCGGAACGCGGTTTTGGCGATCGGCGAAGGCGGCTCGAAGAGAAAGAAAACTTTCTACCAAGGGTTCGATCATCTCCACCAGCATCCATCCTTCCTCGGTCAAGGTTACCTGCTGGCCTTCCGTATTGACTAGTTTGGCTCCGAATTCTTCCTCTAGGGAGCGCACCTGCCTCCAGACAGAAACCACAGACAGCTTCAAAAAAGAGGCTACCGCTGAAAAACTCTTTTTTCGGGAAATCTCTAAAAGCGCCCGAAGCTGTCGGAGTCGGAGCTCCTTAAAAAAAAGCCGGTCGGTTGTCATTGGTTCACTTTAGCCTGCGCGTAAAGGCGGGGCAGGCTTTTTGTCTTCTTTCCTTCAAGAAATTGGGAGTGCGCAACCAGCCATGTTTCGGGAAAGTCGTGTTTTGTGTTCACTTGGATGACTTGTTTTCCCGGTGGTTATCCAGAATAATTCGGTCGGCTTTACTGGGTAGGGTTCGAAAGCGTGTTTACTTCCGAAGTTTAAAGTGCCAGAAACCCAAGGGCCTTAGTCAGATGTCTCGGAATTTCTGCGTGTCCTGCTCCTTGTGGGGCTCCTGGTTCCTCCCACGTCATCTCACCCAGCACTGTTGACTAGTGAGCCAACAGTGCATTCGTTTGCCTGATAGACATCCCCCATATCCCATGCTACCTCTTCGATTCCTCCTTCTTTTTAGCTGTTCGACCCTCGTTGCAGCGCCGTTGACCGTTTTCACGAACGGAAAAATCCTGACCGTTGACGATGCCTTTTCGATCACGGACGCCATTGCGATTGACTCTAATCGTGTAGTCGCACTCGGGGAGCAGGCCAAGGCGATGGGGAAAAAGGATGCATCTGCCAAGGTCGTTGATCTTGGAGGACGCACGCTTTTGCCGGGGCTCATGGATTCTCATTCGCATCCCGTGGGCGCAGCCGTCATGGAGTTCGACCACGTGGTTCCCGATATCGACAATATAGCGCAACTGTTGGACTACATTGCCGGCCGCGCAAAGGTGTTGCCCGAGGGATCGCTCATTGGTATCGACCAGATTTTCATCACCCGCCTCAAAGAACAGCGCTATCCCACACGAGAGGAGTTGGACCGCGCGGCCCCGCGGCACCCTGTGCAGTTCAGGACTGGGCCGGATTCCATGCTTAATTCGGAGGCTCTGCGTTTGGCCGGCATCGGTCGCGACTTCAAAGTGCCCGCCGATAGCGGGGTTGTGGTCTTCGGCAAGGACGGCGAGCCCACGGGGCTAATGCATGCGTTTGGTCCAAAAATAAATGCAAAGTCAATCAGGCGGCAACCGACCCCTGCTGAAACGCTTCAGTTGGTGAAAAAGCTTTTTGCCGACTACAATAGTGTCGGATTCACGACCATCGCCGATCGCGGCGCCTCGCAGTCGGGCATTGACGTGTATCAGAAACTGAAGGACTCGGATGAATTGAGCGTGCGGTTGCGTTTGTCCCACACTTTTGGGGCGGGTGGGCAATGGCGCACGACGGAGGTCGCGTTGGATGGAATCATCAATCACCCGCTGAGCAAACCGGACCCAATGCTCCAGATTATAGGGACGAAAATCTGGCTTGATGGTGGAATGCTCACGGGGAGCGCGCTAATGGTCGAACCGTGGGGCCTCAGCCAAATTTACGGAATCACGGACAAGGACTACCGTGGAGTGCAGCGCACGCCGAGTGAACATCTCACAAAGATGATCCGGAAGGTGGCCGCCGCCGGGATGCAGTTCACGGCTCACAGCGTGGGGGATGGTGCCGTAAAAATTCTCTTGGATGCCTACGAGGAGGTGAACAAAGAAACACCGGTCCGCGATTCGCGGCCATCGATCACGCACAGCAATTTCATGACGCCCCAGAGTATCGCTCTGGCGGCTAAACTCGGCGTTGTTGTCGACATGCAGCCCATTTGGTTTTACCTCGATGGAGCCACTCTCCTTAAGCAGTTCGGTGACGAACGCATGAGCCGTTTCCAACCGCTGCGGACTCTGTTTGATTCAAAGGTTATCGTCGGTGGAGGCAGCGACCATATGCAAAAAATTGGCAGTATGCGCTCTATCAATCCTTACAATCCATGGCTCGCCATGTGGATTGCGGTCGGGCGCCAGTGCCGTAATTTGGACCGGACTTTGCATCCGGAAGGCGGGCTTTCCCGCGAAGAGGCCATCCGTTTGTACACGATCAACAACGCGAAGGTGCTGATGCTCGAAAAGGAAACCGGTTCCTTGGAGGTGGGCAAGCGCGCTGATTTCATCATCGTCGATAGGGATGTGCTTACCTGTCCGCTTGATGATCTTAAGACGACGCAGGTGCGCGAAACCTGGTTGGATGGAAAGCGGATTTGGGCCTCCTCAGCCCAGTGAGGCGTTCGGTCTCACGGCCTAGTTTTGCAGCGTTGGGGCTGCGGTGTTGCTGCGGGAGAGCGATTCGTTGGGACGCGATACTGGTTTGCATTCAGTATCATACAGGATTATTTTGAAAGTACCCCCTATGAAAAGACTCCTCCTGGCGCTTTGGTGCTCTACCAATGTTTTCGCGCAAAACCCGCTTTCTGTTTCCCTTCAATCTCGCAATCCAGCAGGGGGAAAGCAGATTGTCCAGGAGCAGTGGGCTGCGGCTAAAACGGCGATTATTGTGTGCGATATGTGGGATCTCCATCACTGCAAGAATGCGGTGAGCCGTGTGGAGGAACTGGCCCCGCGGATGAACGAGGTTTTGGAGAAGGCACGAGAGAAGGGGGTCTTCATTATTCACGCCCCGAGCAGTTGTATGAAGCCCTACGAGGGAACACCTGCGCGAGAGCGTGCGCGCTCGGCGCCTGCCGCAGCGCGTCAACCGGACAAAATAGCCGATTGGTGCAAGCAAATCCCCGCCGAGGAAGCCGCCATCTACCCCATTGACCAGAGCGATGGTGGCGAGGACGATGATCCGGCGGAACACGCGGCGTGGGCTCGAGAACTGGAGGCAAGGGGGCTCAATCCCAAAGCGCCCTGGACCCGCCAACTCCCAGCGCTTCGTATTGATCAGGAACGGGATGCGGTCAGCGATTCCGGCGTGGAAATCTGGAATCTTTTGGAGGCGCGCGGACTGCAGAACGTCATTCTCATGGGGGTGCATCTGAATATGTGTGTTTCAGGGCGTCCGTTTGGTCTCCGGCAGATGGCGCGAAACGGCCGCCACGTGGTGCTCATGCGCGACCTTTCCGATTCGATGTACAATCCGGCCCGCTGGCCTTTTGTAAGCCATCAACGCGGAACGGATCTGTTTGTGGAACACGTCGAGAAACGCATTTGTCCCAGCATTACCTCAGATCAAATTGCCGGCGGGAATTTTTTCAGTTTCAGCACTGCCACTGCGGGTAAAAAGCGCTTGCAGGTCCTGCTTTTGGGCGACAGCACCACGGAAGCTTCAATCCCAAAAATGCTGGCCCCCGAAGAGGCGCAACTCGAAGATGGGATCAGAATTCTGTTGGCTGCTGAGAAAGATCTGCCAGCGATGGATGTCTATAATCTTGGACTGAGCGGGGAATACATCCAGCGCTTACTGGAATCGGGGCGCTACGACCGGGATGTGGCAACCAAGCCACAGGCCGATTACATTTTCATTCGCTATGGTTTGAATGACCGCTCCAAAAGAGAGGGTTTTGAAACGAACTTCTCAAAGGACTTTCATACGCTGATTGAACGCCTGCGTAAAGACCACCCCAAGGCGACGATATTCCCCATGAGCGTCATTCCCTACGAGGTCGGAAGTAACAACGCATCAATTAATGATCAGGTCAAAAAAGTTGCGGAGGAAGAGGGCCTCGCGTTTTTTGACATTCATCCGCGCTACGAAGCGGAGCTTAAAAAGGGTGCGAATATGCTCAACTACAGGCGTTTTCCTCTTGCGAAAGTGCCGGAGGCCCTGCTTCCCATCGTCCAGTCCTACGTTCGGCCCGGCGGTAAGGATCCGTACGTGGTCGTCCTCGACAACCGTCTTGATGCGCATCTGGGCCATCTCCCTGGGTGGTTTGCCGACCGGCATCCCAACCTCGCCGGTTATCAAGTGATTGCCAGCGAAACCGCCAAGTTTCTCGCGGATTGGATCCACAAGCATCCGACGGCGCACTAGCGGAAGCCGCTGTGGGGCTGAGAATCCTTAAGACGCCACTTTGGCGGGGTAGCGGCTACTTGTACTTGCAGTCGTGCATTTCAAGGATGTGGAGGAGAACCGTTTTCCAGGCGGACATTTCGTCTTCCTTAAGGCTTACCTTGTTGAAGATCTGCGTGAATTCATTCTCCTCGGCCGCCGTTGAGGGGCGGCAGGTCAACAGGTTGATCATGTAGTCGATGGCGTCCGATGTCCTTTCGTCCGTAGCAAGCAGGGCATTTTTGATGAATTTCTCCTTACCCGCCTCCAAGACGGCCTCGTTCATTTCCCCTGTCCAGAGCCCTGCCAGGTAAACCACGCTTTTTTCTAAAACCGGCCGCTCAATGAGCTGCGCGGGTGCCTCCATATATTCCGGAGCGCTCAAGCGGTCTTTGGACCACTGCTTTTGTGCGTCTTTCTGAATGAGGAAATTTACGGCGAGCGGATATCCGCTTTGGTTGTAAACCACGAACCAGTCGATCTCCTCGGGTGTCGGCAGCAACCCTACGACATCCAGATAGGCGCGCCTGATTTTACGGATCTCGCGATGTAATGCATCGTCCGTGGCCGCCGGCGAGACGCACGTTAAAAGGAGACTTAAGAATGGAACGATCCACTTCATGGGGCGGGGTGTTGGAGATTCACTTGCCTGGAATCAGTGATTTTACCGTGTCCAAAATGCCCTTGGCCGCTTCTGGGAGGGCCTGGGGGATCTTCCCCGGAAGACCGCGAACGTTGTCGACGGCCGTCTCCACCACAAGTGCCGCCAGTCGTGGACTGAGGTCCTCCTTGGGTTGTTCCGTCGTTCCCGAAAGCTCGAAAGGGGTCCATAAGTAGCCGTCCCGTGACTCTGCGAAAACTTTGCTGCGAATTTCCGGTAACCACTGCACAAGCGAGGGCGAGATCCCCAGTTTCAAGCTGCCCTGAAGCGCGCCGGCCTTCACCGTGACGGTGCCCGTGATTCGCAAGATCCCGCCTGCATCCAAATCGAGGTCCCGGAGTTGAGTGCGTTCTGCTGTTTGAGAAAAGTGAACCGAGGCTGTTTTGAGAGGAAGCTGCCGGAAACGCGGGTTTCCAATGAAAACGTCTAATTGGGAGAGCAGCGGGAGCGCCTCCAGCATGGCACCTGTGAGTTTAAGGTCCCCCGAAATTTCGCCCTCTTTTGCCGCCGCTGGTTGTGCAAAACGCAGGTTTCCCTGAAGGCTTCCGTGCAGGCGAGTTTGCCACCAGACCGGAAGAAAGGGTTGGACGTCGACGTTTTCAAGCTGGGCATGAATGTCGGTGCCAGATTCGGTGTTCCAGTTTCCCGAGAGGCTGATCTGCCCGCCTGACTTTACCAAAAGCCGCGCGCTTCGGAGCACATACGCACCCTGGCGTGCTATCAGCCGGGCTTGGGAGAGGTCCATGCCCGGCATGCCCGGCCATTGGAGTTCACCCGCCTCAAGGGTGACGTCCCATCCGCCGTCCTGGGGTTTTGCTTCCAGGCGAGTGTTGCGTAGTACGGCACCCCCACGGGTCAAAGAGGCGCGATCAGTTCGGATGCTCTCAATTTCAGTTTTGAGAGGCAGCAGCGCCGCCCACCAATGGGAGGACGCCGGGGTTTCCGAGTTTTTCGCCGCGGAAGCTTCATTTGGGGCTTCCAAGTTGAGCTCCAGGCGCTGGAATCGAAGCGTGTCGACTTTCCAAACACGCCGCCATATTGCGCCGAGGTCGAGTTCGGCCCGCAGGTCTTGGAGGTGAGCCGTTTTGAAAAATGCGCCGGATTGTCCGGTTAACCCCACGGAATCGCTGAGCAATACGCTTCCTTGTCTCTGCAGCGGTCCCAAGGAGGACTCCGCGTGCAGCGCCCGTCCGATCGCGGCTTCTGTTTTCACTCGAAAGGGCTCCCCTTTGAGGTAGGACTCCAGCCAGGCTTGGGCGCCGAAAAGGGCGATCACTCCCGCCGCCGCGAAGCCAAACCCCAGCTTTAGCAAAGCTTTTGAGGGCGAAGCGCCCAAGCGTTTGCGTCTAGCGGGAGAGGGGGGGGCGTCGGTGGACATAACTTCTCGAGAATACTTATTTCTCGCCCGTAAGCCGACTATAAATGGCATTGAGCCCTGCGATGGCTTTGTCCCACGGAAATTCCGAGCGCAGGGCATTTTCCTGAAGCTTTGCGACAGTCAGCGGATTTTGAAATAGAAGCTTGGCGCGCACGATGGTGTCCCAGAGGGGGGCCGTGCCATCCGCGTAGTAAAGGAGGGCGTTGCCGGTGGCTGAGGAGGGCTCGAAGTTGGAGAGGTTTTCCAGTAAGCCGCCCGTGGCGTGGGCTATGGGCACGCAGCCAAAGCGGAGCGCATGCAGCGGGGCCAAACCACAGGGCTCAAAATGAGAGGGGACGAGGAGGACGTCCGCGCCCGCAAAGAGGCGTTGGGGAAAATTGGCGTCCCAGCGGGGGAGGAACGCGAGTTTTTCGGGGTGCTGCCTGCAGGCAATCAGCAGATCGGCGCGCAGAGAGGGATCCCCGTCCCCTGCGATGATGAGGCGCGAGTCTGAGGAGAGAAGGCGGGGCAGGAGTGGCAGAAGGAGGTCGAACCCCTTTTGATCCGCCAGGCGTCCCAGCATGGCAAAAACCACGCCGGTCGGGTTGGGTAGGAGTCGGAGTTCGTCCAGAAGTTGAATTTGGCATGCCTCCTTGCCTTCAGGTGCGTCAGCGGAAAAGGGGGCGGCCAGTACGGTGTCATTCAAGGGAGTCCAGCGCTCAGGGTCCACGCCGTTGGGGATCACGTGGAGGTCTGCGGCCCGCTGTCCAAGCACGGCGTGCAGCCCGCAGCCGCCCTCGGGGGTGAGGATTTCCCGCCGGTACACGGCGCTGACGGTGGTGAGGACGTCAGCCGTTAGAATCCCGCCCTTGAGCAAATTCAGGGCGCCGTAAAACTCCAGGCCCGACGGGCTCATCCAATGGGAGGGCAGGTTGGTGAGCGCGAAATCTGAAGCGGGAAAGCTGCCCTGATAGGCCAGATTGTGCAGGGTCAATACCGTGCGGAAAGGGAGGTTCTGCTCTTTGACCAGTGCCGGAATTAGAGCGGTCTGCCAGTCGTGCGAATGAATGATTTGGGGTGCTGGATTCATCCGCTTGGCTAGTTCGACCACCGCCCGTGAAAAAAAGATGAACCGTTGAGCGTTGTCGGGATAAGCGGATTCCGAGTCCCCGTAGATGCCTGGCCTGCCAAAAAACGCCTCGTTGTGAATGAGCAGAATCTGGGTGCCGTCGGGTTGAGTGCGTTCAAAGACGGCGACGGGTTGCAGGGAATCCCCCACGGACAGGCTGAAGCTAACCTCCAGAGGCGAGGCTCCCGCCATCAGCGACGGGTACCCCGGAAGGGCCACGGCCACTTCGTGCCCGCCGCCGGTGTTCGCGCTTAAAAAATGGGGAATCGCCGCTAGGACTTCGCCCAATCCACCGGTGCTCGCCTCGGGGGCTATTTCGCTGGCCGCAAACAAAAGGGTCATAGATTGCGCATTTGCACCACAGCGCGCGCTTCTGAGCAAACGGTTATTTGCGTTCGCTGAACAAAAGGGGGGCTTTTACCCCAAAAGGCGGTCTTCTCGCACCTAGCCCCCTGGATTCAGTGTGGACCGCCGATTTTTTTGGGACAGAAACGGTTCCCTCGCGTGTTTCGGTCTTCAATTTCTGCGAAGTGCTTGTCGAGGAGGCCTGATTTCTTCATAAACCCACCCCTTGATGACGACGCTCCAACATACGCTTGCCTCCAGCGCCTCCCTGAGTGGCTTTTCGCTGCACACCGGAGAGAAGGTGACTCTGACCGTCCGCCCGGCGCCCCCAGGCTACGGCCGCAAATTTCGGCGCCTGGATTTGCCTGAGCAGCCGCTCATCGACGCATCCGTATCCCTGGTCAAAACCGTCGAACGGGCCACCACCCTCGGCGAGGGCAGCATCAAGGTGCACACCGTTGAACACGTGCTTTCCGCAATGGCAGGCCTCGGCGTGGACAACGTCCTCATCGAGATGGATGCCAACGAACCGCCCATCGGCGATGGTAGTGCCGCCCCTTTCGTGGACCTGATCCGCCAGGCCGGCATCGTCGCCCAAGACGCGCACCGGCCCGTGTTCGAACTTACCGAACCCATCCACGTCGAAACCCCCGGCGGTTCTCTGATGACCCTCTTGCCATACAACGGGTTCCGCGTCTCCTGCACCAATGTCGGCCCGAACGGCCGGTTTACGCAGTATTACTCCACGGAAATCACCCCCGAAATCTACGCCAAGGAGATCGCGCCCGCCCGGACCTTTGTGTTCTACGAGGACGTAAAACCGCTCCTCGACAAGGGTTTAATCAAGGGGGGCAGCCTCGAAAACGCCGTCGTCGTCAAGGGAGAATCCTTCCTGAGCCGCGAGCCCATGCGTTTTGAGGACGAATTCGTACGCCACAAAATCCTCGATATCATAGGGGATCTCGCCCTTTTCGGCCGCTTTATCAAGGGCCACGTCATCGCCATCAAACCGGGCCACGGCTCCAACGCGGAGCTCACGCGCGCCATCGCGCGACAGTTTGCCAAAGCTATGGCGATGGTCCCTCCCGTGGTCACGCCCAAAGGGGGCTCCGTCATGGACATCAACGACGTCATGAAGTTGCTCCCGCACCGTTACCCCTTCCTCATGGTGGACCGCATCGTCAGTTTCGGTGGCGACACGCAGTGCACTGGTGTAAAGTCTGTGACGATCAACGAGCCCTTTTTCCAGGGGCATTTTCCCGGCCAACCCATCATGCCGGGGGTGCTCCAGTTGGAGGCAATGGCGCAGGTTGGGAGTATCATTATGCTTAATAGACCGGGCAATGCCGGCCGCATTGGCTACTTTATGAGCGCGGACTCTGTGAAATTCCGCAAACCCGTCGTCCCCGGGGACACTCTCTTTATCGAAGTGGAGCTTGTGCAGCAGAAACGCAATATCGCAAAAGCCAGGGGGCGCTGTTTTGTCAACCAGGAGGTCGTCTCCGAAGCGGAACTCATGTTTGGAATGGTCGACCAGTGAGCACGAAAATTCATCCCACCGCAGTGATCGACCCCTCCGTGGAAATCGGTGAGGGGTGCGAGATTGGACCCTACTCAGTCCTTGGCCCGGGCGTTTTGCTGGGGCCGGGCTGCCTGCTCCAAAACCACGTCACGATCATGGGACCAACCCGAGTGGGCGGCGGTAACCGTTTCTTCTCCTTCTGCTCCATCGGTCAGCAGACTCAGGACCTAAAATACGCCGGCGAACCCACGTATTTGGAGGTGGGTTCAGACAACACGTTTCGCGAGTTTGTGACCGTCAACCGGGGAACGGCGCCGGGCTCAAAAACAGTGGTTGGAAGCGGGGGTAACTTTTTGGCGTACAGTCATATTGCACACGACTGCACCGTTGGAGACAGTGTGATTTTTTCCAATAATGGCACCATTGCGGGGCATGTCCAGGTCGGCGACCACGCCGTGATCGGCGGCCTCACGGCAGTGCATCAGTTCTGTCGAATTGGCGAGTATGCCATTACGGGGGGGTGCTCGAAAATCGTCCAGGATGTCCCGCCCTTCATGATTGCGGACGGCAATCCGGCGGAGATCCGGGCGTTGAACAAGGTGGGCTTGGAGCGGCATGGGTTCGGGTTGGAGGCGGTGAAGGAGCTCAAGGAGGCTTACCGGATTTTGTATCGCAGTGAGTTGAACTTGCAGCAGGCCGTGGAGCGTCTGCAGGCGCTTGAACCGCGGGCTGCAGAGGTGGACCGGTTGTTGGTGTTTTTAACGAGCAGCCAGCGCGGTGTGATCCGCTGAGGGGGCGGGTTTGGCGTGCAAATGGGGGGGGGGGATGCGCTGGGGGATGCGCTGGGGGTTGCCCTGAGCGGGAGTGAG
>CANJZW010000099.1 GCA_947479475.1 Chthoniobacteraceae bacterium | reverse complement strand
CGATAACGTCAGAACGGGCTGGTTTTTGGTGCATACCCCCTACTGAGTGGTAGGGATCCTTTCTCCAGCCCACCTTTTTTTTAGCTTATTTCGTCATCCCTGTGGGATGGCTGTGTTTATTTTTCTATTCGGTCAAGGACATCAGCTGTGAACCTTTGGGTTTTTGTGTAGCAGGAAATTCCTTTTTGCGTACGTATGGAGGTGAAGGCTGCATTGCCGCGGCGCGTTAATTATTTGCGCGGCCTGGAAATTCACTAGTTTGAAAAAACATTCACGCCCATGAAAACAATCTTTTCCCTGCTACTGGCCACCATTGCGAGTGCGTTTTCTTTGGCATCCTCTAACCAGGACGCCGAGTATCGGGTTCGGGATCAAGAGAGCCTCCTAGGGTGAGATAGGTTTGCCAAAAGTTTTCCCACTCTCCTGCCAAAGCACCCCCGACTGGCGCGTTTTTTGATTCAGTTCCGATCAAATTACGATGGATAATTTGGAGCTCCTGCGAGCGCAATGGGATTTGGAGTAAAGGATCCAATCCACACTCACCTTCCCCTCAGAACTGCGTTTTTTGACCGGCAGTAAAAACAGTCAAATCCAGTAACAGACTTGCATCCTTCATGCAGAACAGCATTCTTACCTTACAGTGAAAGTTCTCGCTTCCAGTAAAAGCGCGTTGATCCGCCACGAGAGTGAGCTCGCGGTGCACTTTCGCGAACTCATTCACAACGACCCTGACCTTCACTGGACTTTCGCTGCTGAAAGTCAGACGCCAGCCAGCGGCGAATCCGACTGCTTGGCACTTGAGTTCGACGGCAGTCGACTTGAATTCCATCTCCTCTACGCACTCAAACCCAGCGTCCCCTGGCTCGAAAAACTTGAGGTTTCCTCCGCGTCGCCGCGCCTCTTGATCGTCACGCCCGAACTGTCCCCACGCATTCTTGCGGCGTGCAAAGAGCACGGCGTGGCTGCCATCGACTTGAATGGCCGAGTCTGGCTTCGTGCTCCCGGGCTGCTTGTCGACCGCGGTCCTCTGCAAGGCCGCTCGTTCAGCTACGAATTAGAACCGCGCAATATTTTCGTCGGCAAGAGCGCACGCATCGTCCGCGGCCTGCTCACCGATCGCGACCATGTCTGGAGCCAGGCGGAGGTCGTGCGGCGCAGCGGGGCGAGTTCTGGCCTAGTCTCTCGCATCATCCAGCATTTGATCAGTCAGGGGTTTGTGAAAAAAATTACCGCCCGCGAGTTCCACCTCCGTGATTGGCTGGGATTACTTGATTTTTGGGCAGATTCCGACCGCTTCCCAAAACGAGTCCGATCCACGCTCTACGCGGGTTTCTTTGGTTCGCCCCAGGAACTCGCCCATCGGCTTCAAAAGTGGGCAGAGTCTGAGAAAGTGCAACTGGCATTCACCCAGTGGAGTGCTGCTTGGACGCGGCATCCCTACACAGAGCCATCGGTATGTTCCGCATACATTGAGCGTCCCCTTGGGTCTGTCGCACTGGATGCGCTTGGGCTCCGTCCAGTGCCTGACGGCGGAAAGCTTTGGCTCCACACCCCAGACGACGGGGGGCTTTTCAATGAAACTCAGGACCGCGGCGGTCTAACGCTTGTAAGCGATGCACAAATTTACCTAGACCTCCAAAGGACGGGCCTGCGAGGGCCAGACGCAGCTTCTGCTTTGCGCGAATGGGAAGGCTTTTGCCGGCCATGAAATACGAAACCTACAGCGAGTACGACCCGCGCCACACTGCTCTCGCTGAGAGCGCATTTCTCACTATCGGGTCCGCACTGGGCGCATGGCATCCCGACCTCGTGCCCGTCGGTGGTCTCGTCCCTAAATACCTTTGTCTCGATCTAACCCAGCAAAGCAGCCTGCCGCATCCCGCTACTCTTGATGTCGACCTCGGAATCGCCTTGGCTGCCGACTCCGGCCAATACGGAAATCGCCAATGGGCACTTGAAGTACAGGGATTCAAGGCAAGCGTGAAACATCCGAACCGGCTCGAAAAAACCATCGGAGCGTATCCAGTGTATGTGGACTTCCTCGTCGAACAGACTCAACGCACCAGCGGTTCTGCGGAGGTGGAAGGCGTCGTCGCGGGCATCATTCCCGGAGTAGGTCGTGCATTGGCGACCGCGCGAATTATCGAAGTGGCAGGCATTGACCTGTACGAAGCAGAACAGAAACTGACCGCCCGAGTTTGCGAGGTCGGTCCATTTCTCGCGCTTAAGCTTCGTGCCTTCTGCGACGGACAGCAGCCAAAAGACGGATTCGATATTCTCTACACACTTCGCCATTACGATGGAGGGACAACCGCTGCCGTGACGGCCTTCGCCGAAGAAGTCCACATCGGCAATCCTGCATGTCCCGATGCAGTACGGAGCTTAAAGGAGCACTTTATTCACGAATCTTCGCCTGGCCCGATGAAGGCGTGTCCTTTCGTATTGGGCAGGAAAAGTCCGGATGAATCTGAAGACGTGCCGATTTTGTCGTATTGTACTCCGCCAGGATATGGAGGATGTGGCGGCTCAACGGCTCAACGGCTCAACGGCTCAAAGCCGCGACAGCATGACACGTCGCAGCTTGAACTGAGCCGCAAATATTTATCACCTTCCACGATGTGAACACCCCAATCCCCGAAGATCACTATCGGAAAGGTGCCTCCGATTGCGGAAATGACGAGTTGGAGCGACTCAGGGCAGAAAACAACCACCTTCGCCGATTACTCTCAGCACATGGAATTTCCATCACGGCTTCTCCTTTCAAACCGAAAGAAACACACCCTCCAATATTGATTCAACCCTCAGGTGGAAATCTCACATCGTCATCGGGGGTACAGGACAAAATAGCATTTTTTCGGCGCTTGTTTCAGGGGCGTGACGATGTTTACGCCGTCCGCTGGAGAGGCAAAGACGGCAAAACAGGATATTCACCCGCGAGCCTCAAGAACTGGGACAAACGTGATTCCCAAGGCAGACCGGAGCGAACTTTTTTACCACTCACTCAGGAGGCTGTTCAGAATCATCTTACCGGACGGGAGACCCTTGGAGTGTACCCACTGCTGCCTGATGAAACCTGTTGGTTTCTGGCGGCAGACTTCGACAAGGAAGGGTGGCAGGAGGATGCTCTGGCGTTTTTACAGACTTGTGAAGCCTCAGGAATTCCAGCTGCACTGGAACGCTCACGTTCCGGCAAGGGCGGCCATGTATGGATATTTTTTCAAGCCAAGATACCCGCGACGATCGCTAGAAAACTGGGCACAGCTCTTCTTACCCGAACTATGGAGCGACGCCATCAGATCGGGTTAGACTCCTACGACCGGTTGTTCCCGAACCAGGATACGATGCCCAAAGGGGGCTTCGGTAATCTGATCGCGCTCCCTCTGCAGGCTGAACCGCGCAAAGAGGGTAATAGCGTGTTTGTGGATGAGTGCTTCCATGCTTACCCGGATCAGTGGGAGTACTTGAGCCGCCGACCGCTAGTCACACCCGCTGAAGTGGAGGCGGTCGTCGCAGAAATAGAAAGCACTGGAAGCCTCATTGGCCTGCGTTCTTTTGATGATGACGAATCAAATCGTACACTGCCTTGGCAAGCACAGCGGTCCCTGACAGCAGAGAAATCACCCATTGCTGAACCCTTGCCCGCTGAGGTCCGAATTGTACGGGCGAACCTCGTGTACGTCGACAAAACTGGACTGCCTTCGTCATTCCTGAACCGCGTACTACGAACCGCAGCCTTTCAGAATCCAGAATTTTATCGCAACCAGGCCATGCGCCTCTCGACATTTGGAAAACCAAGAGTCATTCGATGCGGAGAGGAACTGCCGCAATTCATTGGCCTTCCGCGCGGATGCTTTCAGGATGTGGTGGATTTAATGCAACTCCACTCCATACAACCGACCATTCAGGACGAGCGGAGAACGGGAACAGATTTACTGTTGAAGTTTCAAGGTACATTGCTTCCGGAACAGGAAAAAGCCGTCCGATCTTTGATCGTTCATGATGATGGCGTTTTGTCTGCCACGACGGCTTTCGGAAAGACTGTTGTTGCAGCCCGGATGATTGCGGAGCGCGGTGTTAACACGCTCGTACTAGTTCACCGCAAACAATTACTGGACCAATGGAGGGAGCGACTCGCTGTATTTCTGGATATTTCAATTCGGGAGATCGGTGCTATTGGTGGAGGCAAAAAAGCGCCCACCAAAAATCTCGACGTGGCCGTTATCCAAAGCCTGGGGCGAACCGGAAAAATCCACGAAGTCGTTGCCGAATATGGCCACGTAATCGTGGACGAGTGCCACCATCTTTCTGCATTTAGCTTTGAACAAGTTCTTCGCAAGGTGAAGGCAAAGTATGTCCTTGGACTCACCGCGACACCAACCCGTAAGGACGGTCATCATCCAATCATTTTCATGCAGTGCGGCCCTGTTCGTTTCAAGGTGGATGCGAAAAGGCACGCCGCCCTCCAGCCATTTGAACACGTGGTCCGGCCCCGCCCTACTACGTTTCAACTTCCTCCAGCGAGTGTCTCTCTTCCGATCCATGATATCTACCGACTCCTGGTTGAAAATGAACGCCGGAATGCGCTGATTTTGGCGGATGTTATTACGGCCGTGAATGACGGCCGTTCTCCAATCGTACTCACTGGAAGAAAAACACATGCAGAATGGTTCGCGCGTGCGCTCGAGGGGCATGTCAGAAACATTGTTTCGCTCCAAGGCGGACAAAGCGCCAAGCAGCGAAAGACCATCGCCGCGCGGTTGGCAGAAATTGGCGTGATCGAACAGAGGGTTATTATCGCCACTGGGAGTTACGTCGGTGAAGGCTTTGACGATGCGCGCTTGGATACATTGTTTTTGACGTTCCCAATTTCGTGGAGTGGAACCTTGCAGCAATACGTTGGACGACTCCACCGTTTGCATGCTGGAAAAACCGAGGTCCGAGTTTACGACTACGTCGATGATGCTGTGCCCATGCTTTCTAAAATGTTCCAGAAAAGGCGCAAGGGCTATGACTCAGTAGGGTACAGCATCCAAGACGGACTGCTTGGATGAAATTAGGAATGCACAAAGCGACTCTGGCTTGCAGGCAAGGCCGCTCGAAAACCGCAAAACCTTGACGATGCCACCCGCTGCCTGAAAAGCTGCTGGCACTCAGCCTCGAGTACGAAAATTTGCCAAACCACATCCGCCGTACCCGCAAAAACCTCGGATTAAGCCAGAAACAGCTGGGAGAGAAGACGGCTATGCGGCAACCTATGATTTCTCTGTTGGAGACCGGCTACGCAGCGGCGCGCCTTGAAAGCCTGTTGACGGTTTTGGCGGCACTTGGCCTTGAACTCCAAATCGCTCCCTGCTCCAAGGACTGGGACAAGGAAATGGAAAATTATCTCTGATGGCTAGAACACGCCGCCACAACCCGCTCCGGGTCCTGCTAAACAGCCGTCTTGTCGGCAACCTGTTTAAGGATACGAGCGGATCTATTGAGTTTCGCTACGCACCAAGTTGGTTGGGAGCAGCACATGCGATCCCGGTGTCGCTTTCCATCCCACTCCGAGAAGACCCCTACAAAGGCGAGGCCCTCACAGCTGTTTTCGAAAACCTCCTTCCTGACTCGGACGTTCTCAGAAGGCACGCAGCAGAGAAGGTTGGAGCAAGCGGAACGGACGCTTACAGCCTGCTCTCAGAGATCGGTCGGGACTGTGTGGGCGCCCTGCAATTTCTCCCCGACGACGCCCCTACCGAGCCGAGCAGCTCAAGCATTGAAGGCAAAGTTTTGGGAGACGACGAAATTGAGGCTGTACTCAAAAACCTCACGCAAGCGCCGCGGGGCCTCAGCCCGACCACGATTTCCGGATTTCGGGCGCGGGCGCACAGGAAAAGACCGCAATACTTTTCTATGAGGGGAAATGGTTAAAGCCAAATGGCACAACGTCTAAAACACACCTTTTCAAAACGCAAATCAGCTCTTTACCCAACGGTCCGGATTCCTTGGGGAAATTCATGAATCCGTGGCGGCAGCGCTTTTGTCCCGACTTTCACGAGTCTGATCAAACGCTGAGCTCTCTCTAGTTTTGACCTAACACTAATTAGGTTCAGTCCCTTGTCGTGCGGCCTAATGGCCAAACGTTTCCCGTAACAAACGGTCCAACTGCCCCACCAAATACAGTGGCAACGAGAGCAACTGTACCGATGTTTCAGTTTCGCCTGGCAGCTTGATCTCCTCCAATACCGGCGGCCCAGTGTGAAATCGCACCGCGCATCGGCGTCGCTTCTCGCGTAGAAACTGAAACGCCGAGCGTAACGTCCCGGTTTTCCCCACCTTCACCTCCACAGGCAGGATTTCCTGTTGGCGATTGATCACAAAATCTATTTAGGCATTCGCGTTGCGAGCCTCGCGCGTCCAATAGAACAACTGCGGATTCCAGTGCTGCTCCGAAGGGGTACCCCAAACAGATGACCTCCTCACTCGGGTATCGGGGATGGGTGATGAAGAGGGATGCCGCGGGAAATCTTACCCCCTTCGCCGCCGGCCTGCGCTCTCCTGCGGGGATCGGGATTAACGCCAGGGACGAATTGTTCATAACCGATAATCAGGCGAATGGGTGGCGTCCTCCTACCTCACCCAAGTCGAAGAGGGCGATTTTCTTGGGCATCCAGCCTCACTATAAAACCGTCCGGAATTCGTTCTCACGCACCGACTTCTGAATTACAAGACCAATGCTGTCATCCCCCAAAGAGGTCCGCCCTTGGAGTCCGAGAAATTTACTAAATGTCGAAAGCTCCCAGCGGTGTGGCTAGCTCATGGCGACCTGACGAACTCTCCGGGGCATCCTTCCTTTGCGCCAAAGACTGGGTTCGGTCCGTTTGCGGTTCAGGCATTCATTGTAGACATCTGCCACCGAAGCGTTGTGCGGGTGGATTTGGAAAAGATTGGCGGGCAATATCAGGGCGCCGTCTTCCCGTTCATTCGTCCCCTCAAAAGTGCCTCTTATTCGACGGCATTTGACTCCGAGGGGAATCTCTGGGTTGGGTCCGTGGGTCGGGGTTGGACTGCGGGCGATCCAGCCATCGAGGTGATCTACTTTGAGCCTGGCGCCGTGCCTTTTGAGATTCAACGCATAGAGCTGACTTACTCCGGCTTTGATGTGGTTTTGACGCAACCCATGGACGCGAGAGGCATTTTGCCCCGGGACATTTCAGTGACCGAATCCCAGTACAACTACTGGGATGGGTACGGGTCGGAGCTGATCCATGAAAAGAGCGTTCCGGTGGAGGAGGTGACGGTGTCTGCAGATCGGACGGTCTTGTCGCTTCGGCTTCAGCGAAAAGCGGAGTTCATTTATCAGGTCCAGTTGCCCGTCCTCACTTCACACTCAGGGTTGCCGTTAAAGAACAACTACGGCACCTACACCCTCAACCGTTTATTGCGATGAGACTTTTAAAGATTCTCCCCCTGCCTCTGTGCCTGCTGGGCGGAATGGCATTGGCCCAAAAGGAGACGGACATTGTCGTCCGAGACAAAACGGTGGACCAGCGGTGCGTGTCGGAGGAGCCTCGGCCCGGATGGTGGCGGTGGGGGTGCCCGGCGGGTTCAATTACGCCTTTGACGGGCTGCGGTGTGCCCCTGTGGAGATCTAGTTCGGGGGTTCCTCGACTTCAATGGGGAAACCAATGGCCGTGGGGGCAATGGCTGCAAGCCGCTAGGGGCTCGCCGTTCCCGTGGAATGGACCCGGTTCCGTTCCGGTTGCGCAACGCTGATGCGCTTCCCTATTCGATTCGCTTCCACGGGTACCGCCGGAATCCGCAGACTGGAGAGCCCACCTTTCTTTTTGAAGTGGACGGGTTGCGGGTCGAGCATCGGCCCAGTGTTGGGGCCCTTAACCTCGTCGGCCATTTGTGGGGATATTGCGGCAGTCTATCTCGGAGGTCACCCAGATCTGTTCTTTTGCGGTGAGGGCTGGGACAGAACGGTCGAGACGGGCCATAGGTCTTACTGCCGCGATATCAACACTCTCAACTCGTCTGTAAGCTACAGATTTTATCTTGTTTGCTGGGGAGGCCACGGCGTTCGCTCGAAGTCAGAATTCGGTTCGGTTGTAATGGAAGCTGGTTGATTAGAGGAATAAGTTTTTCTTGCAGTTCATCGGTGGCTCAGTGGGTGTTGGTGGGTGTTTAGTGCTCTTGCCCGAAGTGAGAGCGTACGTGATTAAACTTTGAAGCGATGTTTCCAAACCGTTTCAGGGCTGACTTCAAAACGTCATCAATCAAGGTTGTTTTAAGAAGGTGATTGTTTCGAATTTTCCTGTCCGATGAATCCACCTTCTCTCACGCAGAGGGTTCTCATGAAAATCAACTCCGTTGGGTTCACTCCGAGTTTCGCTTTCGGTTGCAATTCTGTGAATTCCAAAAACCGCTCAATCCGCTCTGCGGTGTTTCGGCCCAGACGAATGCGGGCTGTGGTTGTTGTGATTGCGGGCTCATTAAAAAAAACGCAGGCTCTCGCATTGTTGGAGCCGCCGGTCGCGCTTTCTCCTGCCCGTGCCGTGCGACTTAGGCTGCGCAACCACGCGTGGCAAGGGACCAAGCCTTGGCAGACTCGGCAAACCACACGACCGCTGGGAGGTCTTTGTGAAAGGACTCCACCCAAATCATGAAAGCATTGATTTTAACCGCCGGCTTCGGAGAGGGACACAACGCTGCAGCCCGTGCGCTCGAGGGCGCCTTGACCGCGAGATACGGTGTTGGTTCTGCGCAAACACACGACCTTTTCGCAGAAGCTGCGCCGAGGCTGAATGCCGTAGCGCGGGTGGCGTATTTAAAGCTCATTAACCATTGGCCGAGTTTGTGGAGTGGTTTTTATGGATTGGCTGCCTGGAAGCCTATCGCAGAGCTTTTGCCCCGTCTTTTGCATCGGGAACAAGCCGTGTTGGCAGAGATTCTCGACACTTTTCGGCCGGATTTTATATGCAGCACGTACCCCGTTTACGCCTTTCTTGTAAGGAACCTGCGCCTGGCTTCGCCACTGCCCCCCCACTTTAATGTGGTGACGGACTCTATCAGTATTCACCCGCTCTGGTGGAATGCCGGGTCGACTGCATGGTTTCTTCCGAATGAAGATTCCGCCCAGATCATGCGCAAGGCAGGTATCAACGACGCAAAAATTGATGTGTGCGGATTTCCTGTGTCTTCGGAAATTGCTGAGAACGCGCAGCGGTTGAGTTCACCGGATTTGGCTTTGGGGGCAGCGCCCCGAGTTCTTTACCTTGCAAATTCAGGGACTGCGGCGGTTCGTGAGACCGCTGAATTGCTTTTATCAGAATCAAAGTGGGAAGTGACCTGCGCTGTGGGGCGCGACAAGGAGCTTCAAAAAAGGTTGGATGGAATTGCGCAAAAGCGGACCAGGCCCGCCAGGATCCTTGGCTGGACAAATGAGATACCGCAGCTTCTTCTCACGCATCACGCGGTTGTGAGTAAAGCGGGCGGAGCCACAACGCAGGAAGCGATCGCCGCGCGCTGTCCTATGATCGTTAACCAGATTATTCCCGGTCAGGAAGAAGGAAATTATGAACTCTTGAGACGCTGCGGGGGCGGTCGTTTTGCAGGGAATCCTAGGGCAATTATTGCGGAGCTTCACAAGATTTTTGAAGATGGGGGTGTGGAATGGCGCTCGATGCGCGAAGGTCTTGGGCTTATTGCGAGGCCGACTGCCGCTCAGGCAATCGTAGAGCGCATTCGCCAAAGAATCACAAACTCCGAGATTCCATGAGGGGCGCCAAGATCCGTTTTATTTTGAATCCGGTTTCAGGACACAATCGCGGGCGGCCGTGGCTGAAAGGTTTTCTTTTGGACTTCCTTCAAAGCCGGAGAATTTTGGCAGATTTAGTACTAACGGAATCCCCGGGCCATGCGACCGCTCTCGCCCGGGACGCTGTGCGGGAAGGAGTCGAGCGCGTTGTTGCTGTGGGTGGAGATGGCACCATGAATGAGATCGCGCAGTCATTGATACACACATCAGTGACGCTGGGACTCATTCCCTGCGGTTCAGGTAACGGCCTTGCTTTGCATTTGGGGCTGCAGAAAGATCTGCGCAAGGCGCTCGTTTTTGTGTGTGATCCTTTGTCTCGATCGAAGGCCATCGACACCGGTTGGGCCGACGGGCGGCCGTTTTTCAATGCGATGGGCATGGGGCTTGATGCGGAAATAAGTAGGCGTTTCAACACTCTTCAGAAGAGAGGGATTGTCGGCTATGCGCGCACTGCCGGCAAAATGCTTTTAGAAATTCGGCCCGAGAAAATTCGCTTCGGGGGGGATGCGTGGGAGGACGAATCGGAGGTGCTTTTGGTCGCGGTAGCCAATTCCAACCAGTACGGCAACCACGCCCAGATCGCACCTGGTGCGATGGTGGACGATGGGGAGTTGGATCTGGTAGCCGTACGCCCTGTGGGGCCGCTGGGTGCGGCGGCGCTTGCGGTGAGATTGTTTGCTGGGTCTCTGCACCGCAGTGGGCGGGTGCGACGAGAACGCGGTCGGCGTTTTTGGATCGAGAGATCAGCCCCCGGTCTGATTCATACCGACGGAGAAACGCATCAGGCGGGAAGGCTCATTAAAGTGACAGTCCAGGCAGGCAGCCTGCGGGTGCTTGTTCCTTCGGAGAAAAAACATTCATCAAGACCATGAAAAATCTTCTTAGGGTTCGTACAGTAATTCTCTCGGACGTGCACCTCGGCACTCGGGACTGCAAAATAAAAGAGGTGAATCATTTCCTCAGACATGTGCGGTGTCAGAAATTAATTCTGAACGGGGACATTATCGATGGCTGGCAATTGCAGCGTTCAGGGAACTGGACGAAAGCGCACACGCGGTTTGTGAGAATTGTCCTAAAGATGTTGGAAAAACGAAATACCGAGGTGATTTATCTCCGTGGCAATCATGACGATATTCTCTCGAGTTTTCTGCCGCTTGAGTTTGAGGGGCTTCAGGTTGTAGAGGAGCATACGCATGAGGGATTGAACGGGCCTTATCTTGTGCTCCATGGAGATGTATTTGATACCGTGACAAAAAATTTTGTCTGGCTGGCCCATCTTGGGGACTATGGCTATACTATGTTGCTGAGATTGAACCGGATTTACAACGCGTGGAGAGCCTGGCGAGGGAAGGGGTATTGGTCGCTTAGCCGCGCCATTAAGGCGCGTGTGAAATCTGCGGTAAATCACATCTCGAAGTTTGAAGACCACATTACGGCACTCGCCCAAAAACGGGGGTGCTCAGGAGTGATCTGCGGTCACATTCATACGCCCGCAGACAAGCGTGTGGGCGCGGTGCATTACCTGAATTCCGGCGATTGGGTTGAGTCGCTGACGGCCATTGTCGAACATGACGACGGCCGGATGGAACTGGTCGCGTTTTCAGATTTTGTCCGAGTTTATCCGTTTTCCGAGGAGGAGTTTGGGAATATCGAAGAACTGGTGAACGATGAAGAGAGGCTTGCTGTGGTTTGATTTTAAACAGGGGTGCCGGGCAGTAGATTTTTGGAAGGGGCTCAGGATGCTGCGTTGGAATGGAGCCGGGACACCGGGCAGTGATTTTCTTTGCAAAATGCGCATTTTTAGTAACGCACCTTGTTCAGGGAGCGAGCCATTTCCTATTTGCGACTGTGGATGAACAGATCTTATCCGTTTCAATAAAGCGCCAGCGTAGCGGCACCGATTTTACTGAGAATCTTTTGGCGGTACTGCCGAATAATCGACTACGATGCCATTTGCGTAGAGTCGGCCATTTTCAAAAACCACGGAGTGCTCTGTGGGAATCAAAGTCGCCAGAACGGCGGCGTCCGGAGCGATTGGGAACTCCACCACTCCGGTTGCATTCTTGCTGAGCCACACATTTTCAACGGCATCCCATACTTTCATTTCTCCATCTCCGACGGGAAGCTTCACCAACACTGTTTCATTGTGTGGATTGTAGAGAAGTTTTGTGGAGTAAGCGAGTTTAGTGAAAACATCCGTCTTATTGGTATCGATTTCTAGAACACCTGTAACGTTCGTGGGGGTAATGATCGCGCCGAAAATCCCGCTCAGTGCCCCGCACCCGCTGTAAACTCCTATGTTGATTGGTCCCCAACCCAGATTTGACGGGTCTCCAGAGGCGAAAGGACCGGGCTCGCCCGAGTGATTGTCTTTTTCCATGGAGTTTGAGGGAAGCTTTGGCCTCGCGCAGGAATTCTTCTGCCTGGTCCCGAGTGGCAAAATAGCGTTGAAGGCGGCGACCATTGACTTCTCCGAGGTCGGCTTCCCATTTGACGATGCCCGAGGCGTAGCGTTTCTGACGGATTTTCACACGAACCCATCGCACAAGAAAGGTCTGGGCGCCTTAAAAACCATCCACGTTCATCCACGCTTTTTCTGTTATTCGGGTGCTTTTCGCGGCCGGCGGTGTCCCGGGGTGGCACGTCGTTCCGGGGCATAAATAAGGCCTGCAAGTGTCTGGTTACCAGAGTAATTTATGGCCTGAGAAGGTGTTAAAAAGCATGGAGCGGGTAGAGGGAATCGAACCCTCATGATTGACTTGGAAGGCTGAGTTGTTTTGTTGATTTTCAGCAACTTGTGCAGATTTGCGAAAATCGTGCCCGTTTTTTGCGGCTTACTTGAGGCCAAGGACCTCTCGCCTCAGCGGTTTTGTGAAGAAGCCAGCCTTGGGCTGGAGTCTTTCATCTCCGGCGTGCTTAAGCAGGATTACGAAGGGATTGAAAATGTCAGCGGTCGGTTAAAATGTACCACCTCCGGTCGAATTAACCGGGTTCAAAATGTACCACCTTTGAGGGACGAAAACGGCTCCACCTGAGCGCATCCGGGCGCTTGGACTGGGGCATGTCCAACGTCCTTAAATTGAGTTTACAAGAAGCTATTCGATCCTTGCATGAGAAGGGATGGGGCCAGCGGCGCATCTCGCGTGAGCTGGGAGTCCACCGCAGAACCGTCAAGTTGTACGTCGATGCGGGCTCAAAGTGTACCATTGTGACCGCCAGCTCCGCAGTCACGGCCGGTCCAAAATGTACCAACATTTCGACCGCCGGCTCTGGAGGCGCCGATGGGGCTTGCTGCCGGACTGGAGTCCTCGAACCAAAGTCCGGGCGCCAGAGCGTGTGCGAGCCGTTTCGTGCGGTTGTGGAGTCGAAGGTTGAGGACGGATTGAGCGCCCAGTGTGTTTACCAGGATCTGGTGAGCGAGCATGGGTTCAAGGACTCTTACGAGTCTGTGAAGCGCTATGTGCGCAAGCTCAAGGCCAAGGATCCGGCCCGGGTTTGGCGCATCGAGTGCAACCCAGGCGAGGAGGCGCAGGTGGATTTCGGCCTTGGGGCGCCCATTGTCGATGAACAGGGCAAGCGTACCCGGACGTGGGTGCTTCGCGTGGTGCTAAGCCATTCGCGCAAAGGATACAGCGAGGCGGTGCTGCGGCAGGACACGGAGACATTCCTGCGGGTGCTCGAAAACGCCATCCGCAGCTTTGGAGGGGCGCCACTGACCTTGAATGTGGACAACCTGAAAGCGGCAGTGACCAAGGCCGACTGGTATGACCCGGAGATCAACCCGAAGCTGGCGGAGTTCTGCAGGCACTATGGCATGAGCGTGTTGCCGTGCCGGCCCTACACGCCGCAGCACAAGGGCAAGGTGGAGCGCGGCGTGGCATATGTGAAGGAAAACGCATTGAAGGGACGCGCCTTCCGAAGCCTGCGGGAGCTCAACGAGCATCTCCGGCACTGGGAGGCCACGGTGGCTGACAAGCGCATCCATGGCACTACGCGCCAGCAGGTGGCGGCGTGCTTTGAAAAGGAACGTCCGCACCTGCTGCCGCTTGCCGAAAGCCTCTTTCCTTGCTTTACGGAGGCGCAACGCAGTGTGGGCCGGGATAGCTTTGTGGAGGTAGCAAAGGCCTACTACGAGGCACCGCCGGAACTCATCGGGCGCAAAGTGTGGGTGCGTTGGGATACCCGCTGTGTGCGTATTTTCAATGAGCGGATGGAACAGGTGGCCCTGCACACGCGGCTTGAGCCCGGCCGGTTCAGCCGCAGCCTTGGCGCGGGTGGTTGGAGCACGCCGGTGCGGGACACGTGCAAGCACTGGGTGTCGCAGGCCTCAGTCCTTGGAGAGCACTGCCGCCAGTGGGCGCAGGCGGCAGCTGATGCACGCGGGCCTGAAGCGATCCGGGCCATCATGGGAGTGTGCAGGCTCATCAAAACGCACTCGGCCACAACAGTGAACGCGGCCTGTGCCAAGGCCCTGCAGAACGGCTCCCACAGTTACAAGGGGATCAAAGCGCTCTTGGGCCAAAAGACAGAACAGGTCCACTTCGGCTTCGCGGAAAACCATCCCCTGATCCGCAACCTTGGCATCTACAGCGACTTCATCACCCAAAACCAAACCCAAAACAACAACCAGACCCATGACAGCAGTAACCAACACTCTCAAACGCCACGCTCTGAAGCTGCGCCTCTCCGGACTGCTTGGCAGCCTTGAGCTACGCCTGCAGGAGGCCGAATCCCACCGACTGCCTTACGCCGAGTTCCTTGAGTTGATCCTTCAAGACGAACTCAACGTGCGCAACCAGCGTCTGATCGTACGCCGCAACAAGGTGGCCAACTTCCGGGAGGCGCGTTCTCTGGAGAACTTCGACTTCGCCTTCAATACCACCATCAACCGTGGACAGGTCTATCAACTGGCCACCTGCCAGTTCGTGCGCGAGAGGCGCGATGTGCTTCTTGTGGGACCTCCCGGGGTTGGCAAAAGTGATATCGCGCAGTCGGTGGGCCGGGAAGCGGTGAAGGCGGGCTTCACGGTGCTTTACCGCTCGGTCTTTGATCTCGTGCGTGACCTGCTGGAGCCCGAGACCCAGGCAGCTGAGTCGCGCCTGCTCAAGCGCTATCTCCAGCCCGATCTGCTGATCATCGACGACATGGGTCTGAAAATCCTGCCTGCCAAGAGCGGCGAGATCCTGCTGGAGATCATCATGCGTCGGTATGAGAACCGCTCGACTATGATGACCTCCAACCGCCCGGTGGAAGAGTGGGGTAAACTGCTGTGCGATGTACCGGCAGCCAGCGCCATCCTCGACCGCCTGCTGCATCACGCTGAGATTATCGCGATCACCGGACGCAGTTACCGGCTCAAGGAGGGAGTGGCCGAACAAAACCAGCGCCAGGCAAACCAGCCAAAGAAGGAGAAAAGTGCAGCTTCGCTGCCCGGGTAGAGCTGGGAACCACGGTTCCCCGCGCCCCTCCTCCAGGGGGAACAGCAGCAGGCTGCTTCCGCATACCGGCTCAAAAACAACCGACCAGTCCTTGCCAAAAACGACCCGCCAAGCCTAGAACACCAACGTCCCGGGGTGGTACATTTTGATTCGACCGCGGGTGGTACACTTTGAAGTGACCGGTGACAAAAATAAGGCTCTCCTTGTTGCAGCACAAACACTCGGCCCTGAAAAACAGGATTCCTCTACGCCGAACTTGTGCGTTCAAAGATGCCCTCTTTGCCTTCGGCTTGCGTGGATTTGCTGCACACTCTGACTCTTCCACGGAGTTTTGTCACTCGTGGAGGCATCCGGGCCTCGTCGCGATAGGCCAAAAGAGAGGACCCAAAATTCAGCGTGAGCTGATTGTTTCCGCCGGATCGCGTCATCACGATGGCCTGTGTGGGTGTTTTGGTCTGTCCGGCCCAGAGGTCGAGGGAGGTTTCCGCTGTGACGCAGTAATCGTCACCAAAACGTTCCTCCAAATAGAAGGCGAGAAACGCCCAGTAGTTCCCATGCCAGAGCGTCGTATCTCCGGCATCAACACCAGGGGGCGCGAGGAGGTACCAGCCCTTCATGATTTCGATCAAGCAGCCTTCCTTTGCTAGAAAGGTACGTTGGCGCTGGGTAAGATCTTTTCCGCGAATGACGCTTTCTCTGTATTCGCCCAGCCAACTGCATCTACCGCTGAACAACCCATCGCGGCAACCTTGCCGCAATGCAGCACTCCATCCCAATTAAGCGGCGCCGCGGCGCGTCTGAAATCAGCAAACTCGTCGACCGCTTCCGGGCCAGCGGCTTATCTCGG
>CANJZW010000098.1 GCA_947479475.1 Chthoniobacteraceae bacterium | reverse complement strand
GCCGAAGTAGAGACGCCAGGCGGGCATCCATCGGAGTGCGGCGGCGGGAGAAAACGCCCGCCCCGTACTCCGGCGGCCCTCCACTTTCACACCGGCAGGACCCATCCGCTTTCACACCGGCCCTCGCATTCTCCGCGTACTCAAGATAAACCAAATAAAAAAGGTTTGGAACATTCGGCCTGATGAAAAGCTTGTAGGCGTCATTCCCGAGGAGCAAACGGTGCCTGTCCCCTGAGGCAATCGTGAACACATCGGCGGCTTCTTCCGTGCCGATCACAAACTAGGTCTTCCCAGAACCAAATGTGCTCAATATCCCACTGGGGCCGTGCAGGGTGAGGGACCATTGTTTCATCGGTGTTACGCTTTGCAAAATGGACCCAGAGAGCAAGGTTGTTTGGCGCGCCCCGCGTCAATACCGCGGCGGGTGAATTGTAGAAATGGGGGCAAAAGCGATTTTTTCATCTCAACCCGTAGGTTTCTCTTTGGACTGACCGGTGAAGATACGCCAAAAAATGCGCGGCTAGTTGCCAAGCAATGCCCTTTCCAAAGGGCGGTCGTTTAAGTTTGACACTTTTTAAGGGGTCTTTATTAAATAGTGGAGAAAGCAACGCCTTCCCGCCGGCTTTCCTTTTCTCCGTATGGTCGATCCCGAACTCCTTTCCAAAATCAATGAGCGCCGCGTGCTGGAGTTTTTTCAGAGTAGCGGCCCGACGTCGCGGGCAGCCATCGCCAGAGCCTGCGAGCTGAGTGCACCCACTGTCTCCAAGGCGGTCGCTGCACTCATCCGACACGGAATGCTTGAGGAATGTGGCACTGTGGTTTCGGTATTTGGGCGGCCAGGGAGACTGCTCCAAATTGCGGCGCAAACCGCAAATGTCTTCGGTGTCGTCATTGACGCAGGCAACTGCTGGGTTGGTAGCGCTCAAATAGACGGGGAACTTTCTGAAAGTAACGAACGTACATTTCCGACTCCGCGAACTTATTCCGAGCTGCTTTCATTGATCGAAGAGCAGATCACACTGATTTCTGGGGCGGCTGGAGCCGTCTCGCCGGCGCATCATTCAGCCGGCGCGATTCCAAAAAATGGGAAACAAACGCCATCTCGTGTTCGGGTGAGTGGCTCCAGGTATCGGGGCGTGGGCGTCAGTGTTCCGGGGTTGCTGAACTCGAGGCTTGGGCAGACGGTGATGTCGCCTAATTTGCGGTTTCTTAACGGGGAGCAGGTGGCGTCGGATTTGTCGAAAAAACTCAGGCTGCCGTGCGTGACCCTGCAAGAGTCGCATGCGCTGTGTGTGGGCGAGCGAATGTACGGAGCCGCCCGGGGGTTGGACAACTTTGCGATGCTCGACGTGAGCACGGGGCTCGGACTTGGCGTTGTGAGCGGGGGGCGGCCCTTGACTGGAAACAGCGGGCTGGCTGGAGAACTGGGGCACATTACCGTCGACGCGCGGGGTGTTCTCTGTGGCTGTGGCAACTCGGGCTGCTTGGAGACCGTCGCCACCGATTCGGCCTTTGCCCGGCGCGTTTCGGAAACGCTGGGTCGCCCTGTGCAAATCTCGGAGTCCATCGCTCTGCTTCAGAGCGGGCAGCTCCAAGGTTCTGAGGCGATTGAGTGCACGATCGAGAGCCTTGGAATCGCAATCGCTGCGGTGATTAATATTTTCAACCCTGCGACCCTTTTTGTGCACGGCAGATTTCTGGGGGCGGATCCCTTGATCTTTGCTCGCGTACTGGAAGAGGCCAAAAAACGTTCCCTTGGAGTTTCGTTTGCAGACTGCCGCATCCTTCAAGCCAAGGGCAATAAGCGACTGGGGGCCATTGCTGGAATCATCCAGAACCTCGCAGACGCCTGGGCGCCGGCGTTGTCGGACTTTCATCCCAGCATGAGAGGCAGGCGCGCCTCCGTTGAAAAAACGCTTCTCAAAGAGTCTTGAGGCAGCTCATCCCACGCTCCAGATGATCTTAAAATCAAACTCAGCCCCAACTCATCAGGGCCTGCTTTGGCTTGATGGAGCCTCCTCCCAATTCGGAAAACAGTTCGCGAAGATTTGGATCTGGATGTGCCTTGGATTTCTTTGCGCCGCGCCCGTCTTCGCCAGCGTTGACTACGCGAAGGACATCAAGCCGATCCTTCAGGATAAATGTTATTCCTGCCACGGAGCGCTCAAACAAAAAGGCGGCCTGCGACTCGATGCAGGTTCTCTTATCCACAAAGGCGGCGAGCGTTCCATTTTAGCGAATGGAGACGCGGACAAGTCGACACTTCTCGAACGGGTCTTGTCGGAGGATCCGGAGGAGCGAATGCCGCCCAAGGGCAAACGCCTAAGCAAGGAACAGGCGGGCCTTCTGCGGGATTGGATCCAAAGTGGAGCCGCGTTTCCCCCTGGTGAAAAGGTTCCAAAATCACCTGCGGAACACTGGTCCTTCCAGCCGGTGCGGCGGCCTTCTGTTCCGGGGGTTGAAGCGGGTGTGAGTGTTGAAAACCCGATTGACGCGTTTATTTCTGAAGCGGCCAAAAAATCTGGGAGCAATGGATTTGTGCAAGCGTCCCCCGGAGCCTTGCTGCGGCGATTGCATTTGGATCTTACCGGGTTGCCCCCAACCCCCGCGGAACAAGATATTTTTGTGCAGGACCAAGCCCCGCAGCGCCTGGAACGCGTCATAGGGACTCTTCTTGCACGCCCCGAATACGGGGAACGCTGGGCCAGACATTGGCTGGACACCGTGCGCTACGCCGACAGCAACGGCTACGAACGCGACGCTGAGAAACCATTTGTCTGGCGGTACAGGGATTACCTCATCCAGTCCCTCAACGAGGACAAGCCGTACGACCGGCTCATTCTCGAGCAAATCGCCGGCGATGAACTACCCGACGCTTCACTTGAATCGCGCATTGGCTCCGGCTTTTTACGACTGGGACACTGGGACGATGAACCTGCTGATCCAGCCACCGATCGGTTTGACCAGCTTGATGACATCGTCAGCACCACCGCCCAGTCGTTCTTGGGCCTTACGATGGGCTGCGCGCGTTGCCACGATCACAAGTTCGAGCCGCTCAGCGCCCGGGATTACTACAGTTTTCTTTCCGTTTTCGACCCTCTCCAAAGGCCGCGCAAGGGCCGACAGGAACTGACCCTTAGCGTTGATGGTACGGAGGTGTATCGCTGGAATGAGTCCTCGCCTATCCCGCCGGAAACGTTTGTCCTGTCGCGCGGTTCTCCTTCCCAACGGAGAGAACGCGTGGAGCCCGCCGTCCCTGCCATTCTCGCCAAGATCCAACCCGCATTTCCCTCGCCGGATGAGTTCACCACGCGCAGGCGCCTTGGACTCGCCCGTTGGATCGCTTCAGCTGAAAATCCACTCACTGCGCGGGTCATCGTGAATCGGGTTTGGCAGCAACATTTCGGCCGGGGCCTCGTGACCACGGCGAACGATTTTGGCCTGATGGGCGCGCCTCCTTCTCATCCGCAGTTACTCGACTGGCTGGCACATTGGTTTGTTCATGACGCGCATTGGTCTCTCAAAAAGCTGCACCAGTTGATACTTAGTAGCCGGACTTGGCAGTCCGTGAAGGCACAGGATTCCCTCAATGGCTATCGGCGTTTGGAAGTGGAGGCCATTCGTGATGGGATGCTTGCGGTGAGCGGCACGCTGAATCCCAAGCGCGGTGGCCCGGCTATTAAGCCGCCCATCCCCGAGGCTGCCTTGGAGGCCAATACCGACAAACAGAAGGTATGGGCCGTTTCTCCCGAACCAGAAGCCTCCCGCAGGAGCGTCTACGCATTCATTAAACGAGGGCTCGTTATGCCCATGTTTGAGACCCTGGATTTGGCGGATACTGTGAGCAGTTGTCCTCAAAGGCAAGTCACCACCGTGGCCCCGCAGGCGCTCACTCTCTTTAACGGGACCTTTGTGAATCAACAGGCAAAAGCCTTCGCCGAACGGCTCCGGAAAGAGGCGGGAGAGAGCCCGGAAAAGCAGATTCAGCTCGCCTTTAAACTGGCGCTTTGTCGCGCTCCATCGGCGGCGGAATTAACTGAGCTCACTGCGTTTTTAGGTGCGGAATCCCTTTCGGAAGCCTGCCGGGTGATCCTGAATTTGAACGAGTTTGTCTACCCTGAATAACCCATGAATCCCGCCTACACACACACGCTTCCCGTAGCCGCAACGCGAAGGGAATTTTTGTTACAGGCAGGGGGTGGCTTTGCGGGATTGGCGCTTGCAGATCTCTTGGCAACAGACGCCCGTGCGGCCTCACCCCTCACTGCAAAGCCCTCGCATTTTCAGGCGAAGGCCAAGCACTGTGTATTCCTCTTTATGAATGGAGGGCCCAGTCAGGTGGACACTTTCGATCCCAAACCTGCGCTTTCAAAATTCCACGGCACTCCCTACACGGGTGAAGCCAAAGTCGGCTCTAACGGGCGCGCCGTGGGGCATCTCATGCAGTCGCCGTTTGAATTTCAGCAGCACGGCCAAAGCGGACTGCCCATCAGCAGCCTCTTTCCGAACCTCTCGCGTTTTGCCGACGAATTGTGCGTGGTTCGTTCCCTGCACGCAGATACGGCGGCTCACGCTTCGGGCTGCCTGCAGATGAATACGGGGAGTATTTTCATAGGCAAGCCAAGCCTTGGTGCGTGGCTGAATTACGGCCTTGGTTCGGGCAATCAAAACCTTCCCGGCTTTGTTGTGATGACGGACCCCCGGGGAGGCCCCATTGGCAGCGCCTCTAATTGGACGGCGGGATATATGCCGGCGGCCTATCAAGGAACGCTGTTTCGGAGCGGAGCTTCGCCGCTGTTGGATTTGGCGACGCCATCCGGAATCGACGCTCATACGCAGAGACGCAGCTTGGACCTGCTCAAAAAACTCAACGAAGAGCATCTTCAAATGCGCCCGGACGACACTGAACTAGCCGCCCGCATTGAATCCTACGAACTCGCCTACCGAATGCAGAGCGAGGCGCTGCACGCCGTCGACCTCGCTAACGAAAGCGAGGCCACCCGTGAAATGTACGGTATCAACGATCCTCGAACCGCCGACTTTGGAAGGAAGTGCTTGCTTACGCGGCGGCTGATTGAAAAGGGGGTGCGCTTCATCCAGCTTTATTCTGGGGGCGGGCATCTTGAAGACACCTGGGACGGACACAGCGACTGCATCGCCAACCACAAACTTCATGCCGCCGAGACGGACCGCCCCATCGCTGCGCTCATCGCAGATCTAAAGCGGACGGGACTTTTGGAGGAGACGCTTCTGGTCTGGGGCGGCGAATTTGGACGGACCCCGACAAGTGAAGGCCTGGGCAAACAGGGCCGCGACCATAACTGGCACGGGTTTTCGATGTGGCTGGCGGGGGCGGGCGTCCAAGGTGGGCAGGCGATCGGCGCCACGGATGAATTGGGGTTCAAGGCGGTGGAAGAGCGGTGTCATGTGAGCGACCTGCATGCCACCATTCTACACCTCATGGGAGTGGATCACGAACGGCTCACTTACCTGAACCAGGGATTGAATCAGCGACTGACGGGGGTGGAAGAGCACCACGTATTGCGCAAAGTTCTGGCGTAGGGAAAAAGGGGCGCTAGAAAGCGTTGTAGTGGACGCTGACGGTGCGGTAGGTGTTTTTCGGATCGGTGGCGGCGAAATAAACCAACTGAACGTTGGCAGACCCGGCCACCCATTTGTAGCCAGTCACGGTTTGCATCACCCCGTTGACCCCCACCTGTTCGGAGCGCCGGATGATTTGCTGGCCTTCACCGTAGTGCTCCGTGATGCGCTGGCGCAAATCGGACATCATCGTGTTGTATTTGGCCTCGGTCCACTCCTCGCCCTGATACTGGAGTTCGACCCCGGTGAGGACACCGACTTTGAAATAGAAGATGGTCTTTTTGAGCCCTTCCTGTGGGAGGCCGGTCACTTCGATGGCCTCGCGCCCGCCCCTCGCGGGACGGCGATTGGTCACCTTCCCGCCGGCGCCCACGACGAGGCGTTCCAGTCGGTCGGAAGCCTCTCCCCAGGTGAGGTTGAAGGGGGGCTTGATCTCTGTACTACCGCCTGCTTGAGCCTGGAGTGGGAAGGGGAAGAGCGTCAGAACGCCGGTCCCTATCCACGCCAGATACAGTCTCAGGCGGTAGCGGGTGAATTTCATGCCTTTTTGACCGTGCTGCTGATGGCCAGATCCCTTAGGAGGCGGGGTTCGACCTCCACGGGGGAATGCGTCATTAAATCGACGCCACGGTTGTTTTTTGGGAAGGCGATGACTTCGCGGATACTTTCAGCGCCGCACAGAAGCATGACGAGACGGTCCAGGCCAAGCGCGATGCCGCCATGGGGCGGGGCGCCAAAGCTGAAGGCGCGCAGCAAATGGCCGAACTTGTGCTGCTGCTCTTCGGGCCCGATGCCGAGGGCTGCAAACAGGCGCGCCTGCAGGTCCTTTTCATGGATACGAATGGAGCCGCCGCCCAGTTCGACCCCGTTGAGGACGACGTCGTAGGCCTCGGCGCGGATCGCCTCGAACTGGCCGTTTTCGAGCAGATGGAGGTCTTCGGTTTTTGGGCGGGTGAAGGGATGGTGGACGGCGACCCAGGAGTTGTCCTCGGGGCTGAACTGGAGCAGAGGGAAGTCCACCACCCAGAGGAAGTTCAATTCCTTGGAGTTTTCCGTGAGTTTGAGCAGGTCCGAGACGCGCAGACGCACGCGGCCGAGAACGTCGCTGACGGGCTGGGGTTTGTCCGCGCCGAAAAAGAGGACGTCGCCTTCTTCAAAGCCCATTTTCGCGGCAAGGGCCGTTTTTTCCGCTTCGGAAAAGAACTTCACGATGGGTGACTCCCATTCGCCGTCCTTGAGGCGGATGTAGGCAAGGCCCTTGGCGCCGAGTTCTGTTTTGACCCATTCCTCCCATTTCTTGAGCTGCTCTTTGGAGAGGGCTCCGGCGGCGCCCTTGGCATTGATGGCGCGGATGACGCCGCCGTGATCCAGGACGCTGCGGAACACTTTGAATTGGGAGTCGGCGAAGATGTCGCTGAGTTCGACGATTTTCACCCCGAAACGCAGGTCGGGTTTGTCGGAGCCGTAGGCATCCATGGCATCCGCGTAGCTCATCCGGGGGAAGGGGGTGGGGATGTCCACTCCGAGGGATTCGCGGAAGATGCGCGAGAGAAGGCCTTCGATGAGCGTCTGGATTTCAGGCGCAGTGATGAAGGAGGCTTCGAGGTCGATCTGGGTGAATTCGGGCTGGCGGTCGGCTCTGAGATCTTCGTCTCGGAAACAGCGTGCGATCTGGAAGTATTTTTCCAACCCAGCGACTTGCAGCAGCTGTTTGTACTGCTGGGGAGCTTGTGGGAGGGCGTAAAAGCTTCCGGGATTGAGCCGGGAAGGCACGAGAAAGTCGCGTGCGCCCTCGGGGGTGGGATTGGAGAGGATGGGCGTTTCGATTTCGAGAAAGCCGTGCTCGTCCAGGAAGTCGCGTGTGCTTTTGGTGACGCGATGACGGAGCTTGAGGTTGTTTTTCATCTCGGCCCTGCGCAGGTCGAGATAGCGGTAGGTCAGGCGCAAGTCTTCGTTGGCGACCTTTGAATCGAGCTGGAAAGGGGGGACGTCGGATTTGTTGAGCACCAGCAGTTCGCTGGCGATGATCTCGATTTGGCCCGTGGCGAGCTTCGTGTTTTCAGTGCCATCGAGGCGCGGAGACACGATGCCTGTGACTTGAATGACGTCTTCCCCGCGCAAGCCGTGCGAGGCTTCGGCCACCTGGGGGTGTTCTTCGGGACGAAACACCACTTGGGTGAGGCCTTCCCTGTCGCGCAGATCGATGAAGATGACGCCGCCGTGGTCGCGGCGCGAATTCACCCAACCGGCGAGGGTGACGGTTTGACCGGAGTGATCCTTGCGCAGGCTGTTGCAGGAGGTGGTGCGGTACATAAGGGGGCGGGAGGATACCCCAATCCGGGCGCATTTCCAGCATGGAGTCTGGGGGAAAGGGTGGAAACCGGTTTTTAAGGAGGGGACGGTTATCGGGCGGCGATTTTTTCCAACAACCTGTCGACCCGGACCTCGCGCTCGATCATGGCCTGAATTTTGTCTATTTTCTCCATGTCCCCGGGGAGCGTCTTGACGGTCATTGAGTGGATGTTGCTGGCCACGTCGTAGCTGTCCAGCGGCGAGGAAATCACGGGCAATTGCGAGTTTTTGAGTAGTTCCAGCAGGGGGGCGTCCGGTAAAACGTCGCCCGAGAGCACCAGGCCCGCGAGGCGGTGGCCGTCAGGTGCGTTCTGGTCGACGGAGGTGAGGGCTGCTAGCAGGATGTCCTCGCGGTCGCCGGGGGAAATAATCAGGGTTCCCGGGGAAAAGAAGTCGGTAACGCGCGCCGTACTCATGGCGCCGATGACGAACTTTTTCACCTGCCGGCGGGAGCGCTCCCCTCCGTGGATGAAACGGCCCCGGATGCTCTTGCAAATCTGCCCCAGGTTGGGTTTTGCCAGCACCGGATCCTCTGGGATGCAGCCGAGGAGTTCGACCCCCAGCCGCGCCAACCCGCGTCCGGCAAACTCCCGGACGACCTCAAATTTCGAAGGGAGAACCTTGTTGATGATGGCGCCGATGACCTCGACGCCTTCCTGTTGAAAGAGGGCTTTGTTGAGGGCGATCTCGTCTACAGGGCGGCCGATGCCCCCGCGGGTGACGAGGATGGCCTTGCTCCCGAGGATGCGGGCGACGCTTGCGTTGGAGAGGTCGAAGACGGAGCCCACGCCGGCGTGGCCGCTGCCTTCGATGATGACGAAATCTTTTTCCCAGGCGGCGCGGTCGAAGGAGTTTTGGATGCGGCGCACGAGGGCTTCGTGGTGGGCCGCCTCGATGTACTTGCGGGTGAAATCGGGTTCGACCGCGATGGGGCTCATGGCCTCCAGGGGTGTTCGGACCTTGTAGGTTTGCTCGATGAGCACGGTGTCTTCATCGATATTCATCCCGTCGATGGTGACGAAACGCTGGCCCACCGGTTTGATGTAGCCAATCCGACCGAGGCGTTTGCTTAGAGCGGCGAAAAGTCCGAGGCAGGTGGTGGTTTTTCCATCGTTTTGCTCGGTGGCGGCGACGAAAATTCGCGGAGTGACGTGGTTCATGCCAGGGGACTCAGTGCTGGACGAGTTTGCGGGTTTCCACAGCCTGGAGCGCGACGATGGCGGCGACGCCGAGGATGTCGTCCTCGGTGGCGCCCCGGGAGAGGTCGGCACAGGGACGGGCGAGGCCCAGGAGCAACTGGCCGTAAGTTTCGGCTCCGGCGAGGTACTGGACGAGTTTGACGGCGATATTGCTGCTGGCGAGGTCTGGGAAAATCAGGACGTTGGCGCGTCCGGCGACGAGGCTTTGGGGGGCTTTTTTGGCGCCGAGTTCTGGCAGGATGGCGGTGTCGGCCTGCATTTCGCCGTCGATTTCCATTTCGAAGCCCCTTTGGCTCGCGCGCTGCCGCGCGAGAGCCGTGGCTGCGGCGACTTTGGCCGGCCCGGGGAGGCGGCCGCTGCTGTGGGTGGTGAAGGAAAGCATGGCAATCCGCGGTTTCATCCCGGTGAGAATGCGGCAGGTGATTCCTGTTTCCACGGCGATATCGGCGAGTTGATCGACGGTGGGATCGGGGATGACGGCGCAGTCCGCGAAAAACATGACGCCCCGTTCGCCGTAGCGTTTGTTGGAGAGGTCCAGCGCCATGCAGGAGGAGACGCTTTTGAGATGGGGCAGTGGGCTGATGAGCTGGAGGAGGGGACGCAGTGTGCTGGAGGCTTCCTCGTCGGCGCCCGTCACGATGGCATCGGCCTGCCCGTATTGGACCATCATGGCTCCAAAATAGTTGGGTTTAACCATGATGGACTCGGTGGCCGCCTTGCCAACGTCCCGGTAGCGTTTGAGTTTTTCGAGGCGCTCGCAGAAGAGCGGCAAATCTTCAGCGTGGAGCGGGTCAATGATGCCGATGTGGTCGAGTTTGACTTGTTCCCGGTCGGCGACGGCCTGGATGGCGTCGTGCGCACCGAGAAGGATGGGGGTCCCGAGGCCGAGTTTGAAGAAACGGGCGGCGGCTCGCAGAACACGGGGCTCGGTGCCTTCTGGGAAAACGACCCGTTTTGGGCTTTTGCGCAGCTTGTCGAAAACGCTCGCGATAAATTTCATGACATTCTTAGTGTGCCGCAGTTTGGGCGCTGGCGCGATTATTGATTTGGGGGAAGTGTTCTGCAGGTTTTGCGGAGCTTTCTTGCGGTTGGGCCTGTTCCCTGTAAAGGCTAGGGAAACGCATATGACGCCGACCAAGCCTGTCCCAGTTAGTATTCTCACCGGTTTTCTCGGAGCGGGTAAAACCACTCTCTTGAATTACATCCTCAAACAGCAGCACGGATACAAGTTTGCGGTAATCATCAATGAGGTGGGCAAAATCGGCGTGGATGGCCAGTTGGTCGAGCGCCAGAAGGAAGAAATCGTGGAGATGAGCAATGGGTGCCTCTGTTGCACGGTGCGGAAGGACCTCGTGAAGGGGGTGCAAAACCTGCTCAAAAAAGGGGGTTTTGACTACCTGCTCATTGAAACAACGGGCATCGCGGAGCCTGGGCCGATCGCGCAGACCTTTTTAAACATCCCACAACTCCAGCAGCTCGTCCGGATGGATTCGATCATCACAGTGGTGGACGCCGAGCAGATCCTCAAGCAGTTGAAAGAGGTGGAGACGGCCCGGGAGCAGATCCGGATGGCGGATTTTATTTTGCTCAACAAAACCGACCTGGTGGACGCAGCGGGCCTTGACGCGGCTGAGGCGCAGATCCGGGAGCTAAACGCGCAGGCAACCCTGTTCCGGACGAACCAGTCCGAGGTGAATTTGAAGGAGATGTTGGACATGCACGCCTTTGATTTGGACCGGAAACTGGAAGTGGACCCGCAGTTCCTGGATGAGCTGAGCCAGCGACATCATCACGAGATCAACTCGGTGTCGTTTGAGTTTCCCAAGCCGTTCAGTGTGGAGGCATTGGAATTGTTTGTGCAGGAGCTTTCGGAGAAGGAGAAGATCTACCGCTCCAAGGGGTTTCTGTGGATCGAGGGCAATCCGCGGCGGGCGGTTTTCCACGGGGTCAACAACCGGTTTACGCTGTTGTGGGACCGTTTGTGGGAGAAGGGAGAGGCGCGCAGCAGCCAACTGGTGTTTATCGGCAAACAGATTGACGAGGCGCGGATACGCAAGCAGTTGGAACAGTGTGTCGTGAAGTAGGGCTGGAGGAGCCGGGGGAGTGATTGAATTCACTGGGAGGCCGGTTTCTTGCCTCCATTCATCGCCTCCCCTCGCCTAAGCTTGCCTTGTGCCCCCGCGGGAGAGGATGCTCTTTCCCATGGCAACGCTTCAAGAATCGCAGGTCCTCGAAAGACTCTCAGGGGTCCGCTATCCCGGATTTTCCAGAGACATTGTCTCCTTCGGGTTGGTCAAAAAAGTGCTCATCGAGGAAGGCTCTCTGACGATCCAGATGTCGCTGACTACGGCGGATCTGAAAGTACCCCAGAAAATCAAGGCCGAGGCCGAGGCCGCCTTGCACGATTTGGCGGCCACCGTGACGGTGCGCATCGACGTGCAGGCTCCCGCGCAGCCGGTGGGGGCCACTGGCTCGCCCGCAATCGGCACCACGGCGATTGAAGGCGTCAAACACATCATTGCCGTTGCAAGCGGCAAGGGCGGCGTGGGCAAAAGCACGGTGGCGGCCAATCTTGCGGTGGCGCTGGAGCGCTCCGGGGCGTCCGTTGGACTCTGCGACTGCGATCTTTACGGCCCGAGTATCGGGTTGATGTTTGGCACCCAGCAGCGGCCCTTCGCGGACTCGGAGACCGGCAAGATCCAGCCTGTGGAACGGTATGGACTGCGGCTGATGAGCATGGGGTTTCTTCTGGAAGATGGCGCTCCGGCCGTGCTGAGGGGGCCGATGGTTACCAAATACACCCAGCAGTTTTTGCGGCAGGTTGATTGGGGAGACCTGGACTATCTGGTGCTCGACCTGCCTCCGGGCACTGGGGATATCCAGCTTACTATTGTGCAGACGGTGGCCCTCTCGGGCGCGCTGATCGTGACCACGCCGCAGGAGGTGGCGCTCATCGATGCGCGCAAGGCGGTCAGCATGTTCCACAAGGTGAACGTGCCCGTGCTCGGGCTAGCCGAGAACATGAGCTACTTCCTGTGCCCTTCGGATGGCAAACGCTACGACATTTTCGGCACGGGAGGCGGCCAGCGGGAGGCCGACCGCTTGGGGGTGCCGCTTTTAGCTCAGATCCCCATCGACATTGCCACGCGCGAGGCGGGCGATCAGGGGTTGCCCGTCACGGCGGCGGCGCCTGAGAGCGAGGCGGCCGGTTACTTTGTTAAGCTTGCGAAAAGTTTACGCCAGGTGCTGGAAAAAACGGCGGAGGTGCAGTAGAGTGAAAGCGTTGGCTCACCCCCTAGCCCCAGTCCACCCATGAGTTCCACCCCAGACAGCAAATCCGAATCGAAATCCGCCCTAAAAGCTGACTCCAAGACAAACGGCAACGGCCGTGGGGGTGGAGGTGGGGGTGGGAACGGGGACAACGGAGCGAAGGAATCGGTTCTCTATAAAGAGTTTCTTGCCGAGAGGGAGGAGATCCTCCGGCACAAGTGGATTGAAAGTGAAAAGGCGGGACACGACATTGGGTTTGAGAAGGCGCTGCTGGATTGGGTGGTGCGTTTTCGGGCGTCCTGGCGCCAACAGCGCAAGGAGGGTGTTCCCTTTTCAAAGGCTGGTTGATAAGCTGGTTGATAAGCTGGTTGAGAAAGTCCGCGCAGTCTGAGCTCCCGTTCCGGGCAGGCGCGCCCAAACCAAGTTTGACTGTGTCCCTCGAAACCTCCTCCACTCCCCAAACGCCGCCGCATACGGCGCAAACCCTGCTTGACGCCGGGGCGTTGCAACGTTCTTTGGAGCGGATTGCCCGGGAAATTTTGGAGAGGCACCCGGATCCTGAGACCTTTTCGCTGATCGGCATTCCTTCCCGAGGGGTGGAGTTGGCGGCTCGGCTGGGGCAGATCATCGCCGATGCCGCGGGGAAAAGCCCCTTTTGTGGCGCGATAGACGTTTCCATGCACCGCGATGACATTGGAGTGAGGGGTTCTGTTTTTGCGATGCGCCCCACCCGCCTCCCTGCGCGTTTGTCTGCGGGGACCATCGTGCTTGTGGACGATGTTTTACAGAGCGGCCGCACCTGCCGCGCCGCTCTCGACGCGCTTTCCAGCTTTGGCCGCCCCCCGCGTATCGAATACGCCGTCCTGATTGACCGCGGCATGCGCGAACTTCCGATCGCGGCTGAGTACGTGGGCAAAACGGTGGAAGCGACCGCCGCGGAGCGCGTGTTTGTGCGCCTCAATCCCCTGGATGCCGAGGAAGGGGTTTGGTTGGAGCGTGCCTCTTCCCCTCGTCGCTAATTTTTATGAGTGCCTCTTCGACCGCGCCCCCCCAAAACACCCCCTTGCCCGCGCCGGCCCGCTGGACCCGCAAGGACCTCACCGGGCTGCAGGATCTCTCTGCGGAAGAGTTGACGCTCCTGTTGGATACCGCCGCGGCTTTCAAAACGGTCGGAACGCGGAACATCAAAAAGGTGCCGGCCCTGCGGGGGAAAACCTTGGTGAACTTCTTTGTCGAACCCTCCACTCGGACCCGCGTTTCCTTTGAGTTGGCGGCGGAGCGGCTGAGCGCCGACATCATCAATATGAGCGCGTCCGGGTCGAGTTTGACCAAGGGGGAGACGCTCAAGGATACGGCGCTCAATCTGCAGGCGTTACACGCGGACGTCATCGTTCTGCGGCATAGTTCTTCCGGCGCCGCTCAGTTTTTGGCCGAGCGGCTTGAAGCAAGCGTGGTCAACGCGGGGGACGGCGCCCACGAGCATCCCACGCAGGCCCTGCTAGATGCCTTTACAATTCGCGAGCGCAAGGGGCGCCTGAGCGGACTGCACGTCGCCATTGTGGGGGACATTCTTTTTTCCCGCGTGGCGCGCTCGGACATTTTTGCGCTCACCAAGCTGGGGGCGAAGGTCACCCTGGTGGGGCCCAGTACTCTGGTGCCTGTCGAACTGGCGCGCCTTGGGGTGGAGATTTCCCACGATTTGGACTCCCTCCTGCCGGAGCTGGACGTCATCAATATGCTTCGCGTCCAGCACGAGCGGCAGCAGAAGGCCTACTTCCCGAGTCTGGGCGAGTACACGGCTCTTTTTGGCCTCACCAAGGCTCGCGCGGCTCGGCTGCGGGAGGACTGTCTGGTCATGCACCCCGGCCCGATTAACCGGGGAGTTGAAATCGACAGCGATGTCGCCGACAGTGCTCGGAGCGTCATTTTGGAGCAGGTCACCAACGGTCTTGCGGTGAGGATGGCTGTTCTTTACCTCTGCAATGCGGCCCGTTCAGGGGAGTGGCTTTAGTTTCAGCTTTAGTTTCCAGCTTTAGTTTCCAGCTTCTGACGGGAGTGCCTTTTGGGCCCGCTCGTCCGCCGGAATCAGCCAGAAGCCGGTGGCGGTCCCTGCGACTTCATTTTCTTTTTGTTCCATGTCTTCAAAAAACACTCTTTTTAAAAACGGTCGTGTGCTCGATCCGGCCAATCGTCGGGACGCCATCGGAGACGTTCTTGTGCTGGAGGGCCGGATTGCCGCGGCGGGGGCGGCTGTTCCGGCGGACGCGGAGGTGGTGGATTGCACGGGACTGCTGGTGACGCCGGGGCTGATTGATTTGCACGTGCATCTGCGCGAACCAGGCCAGTCGGCCAAGGAAACCATCGCCTCCGGTTCGAAGGCGGCGGCGGCGGGCGGGTTTACAACGGTGGTTTGCATGCCCAACACGTCCCCCTCGATTGACAGCGCCTCGGTGGTGTCCTGGGTTTTGGAAAAAGCACGGGCCGAGGCCTGCGTGCGTGTCCTCGCGACTGGCGCCCTGAGCAAGGGGATCGCTGGCGAGGAAATGGCGCCGATTGGAGCGTTGAAGAAAGCGGGTGTTGTGGCGCTTACGGACGACGGCCGCTGCATTCAAAATCACGAATTGATGCGGCGCGCCCTGGAGTACGCCAAAATGTTTGGCCTCGTTGTCATGGACCATTGCCAGGACTATTCGCTGGTCGGAAAGGGCGTTATGCACGAGGGCTATTGGAGCACGGTTCTGGGGTTGCCCGGCTGGCCTGCGGCGGGCGAGGAGCTCATTGTCCAGCGCAACGCGCTGCTGGCCGAGCTCACCGGCACTCCCATTCATTGCCAGCATTTGAGCGCGGCCGGGAGCGTGCGCGTGCTGCGCGAGGCGCGCCTGCGGGGGGTTCCTTTGAGTGGAGAAATCTGCCCCCATCATATCGCGCTGACGGACGCCTGCCTGCAGGGTTACGACACGAACTTTAAAATGAACCCGCCCCTGCGCAGCGAGGAACATGTGGAGGCGCTTTTGGAAGGCGTTGCCGATGGGACGATCACGATCCTGGCAAGCGACCACGCGCCGCATTGCGGGTTTGAGAAGGAGGTGGAATTTGATCAGGCGCCCTTTGGGATTCTCGGGTTGGAAACCGAGGTGGGCCTCTTTTTGGACATCCTTGTGCACAAACGCAAAGTGATCGACCTGAATCGGTTTGTAGAAATGTACACCGTCAATCCCGCGCGCCTGTTGGGCTTGGATTCGGGCACACTAAGCCCGGGCGTGCCCGCCGATATCACCGTGTTAAACCCCGGTCTGGAATGGACCTTTGATCGCGACGCCAGCTTCTCCCTGAGCCGTAATACGCCCTTCCACGGGTGGGAACTTAAGGGTCGTGCGGTGCGCACTGTTGTGGCCGGAAAAACGGTCTGGACGGTGTAAGCGGTCCCCGAAACCTCCCAGGTTAAAAAGAGCCCACCGTTCATTTGCCCACTCTGTTGTTATGATTCGTCGCTGGTTGCCCGTCTTTGCCGTGGCTCTTTTGCTGGCGCTCGCCTGGCAGCACTGGCGGCCGGTTGGGGGGGGCGAGGTTGCTCCCCCGATGATTCCGTCAGTCGCAGCGCCCAAGTTTGCGGGCGGCTCTCTCCCCACGCTTGCCGCGATGGAGGAGGAATACACAAAACTGGTGGAATCGGTGGTTCCTGCCGTTGTGAGTATCACCACGGAAAAGCGGGTGTTGCAGCATGTCCCGATGGTGCTGGACGCGTTCGATTT
>CANJZW010000097.1 GCA_947479475.1 Chthoniobacteraceae bacterium | reverse complement strand
GAAAGAGGGGTTGACGCCATGTTACAAGGTGAGTGGAACCGTTCTCAGGACGGTGAGCAGTGGTACCGTGACCTGCGATTGGAGTGCTAACGGGTACCGCTTGCCGACGGAGGCGGAGTGGGAGGTGGCGGCACGTGGAGGACTCACCGGGAAGCGTTTCCCCTGGGGCGACACGATTTTGCAGAGCCAGGCGAACTATTTCGCGTCTAGTCGTTATTCGTATGATCTGAGTGGTTCGGTGAATGGCTTTCACCCGACATACGCGACGGGAGATTATCCTTACACGAGTCCAGTTGGGAGTTTTGCTGCGAACGGGTACGGTTTGTATGACATGGCTGGCAATGTGTATCAGTGGTGCTGGGATTGGTATGGCACGCCCTATTCTGGAGGCAGCGATCCACGGGGCTCCGCGCCCGGGGACTACCGAGTCCTGCGGGGGGGCGTCTGGCGCGACGACGCGAACTACGCGCGGAGCGCGGACCGCAGCATCAGCGGCCCCAGGGCAGCGAGCCACAGCTACGGCTTCCGCTTGGCCCGAGGGCGTCCCTAAGCAGTCAAGTGAGCGGAGCGAGGGCAGGAGACTGAGTTGCGAGCGGAGGCACGAGGGGAGTAGACGGAGGCGAGGGACGAGCTGTAGTCGGAGGCCGTCGGTGCCGGAGTGGACAGCCGCGGTGGACCTGGGTGTATTCCCGGCCACTCGCTGCACATTTGCGGCAACGGCTTCACCTCCCGGTAGGCCAGCAAGCGCAAGATGCCAAGCCGGCGCCTGGCTCTTTTAGTTCGCCAATCCCGCCAATCAAGCACTGCTGGCTCAGGTGAGCTGAACCGCTTTGTCGCCGTGCCGCCAAGCCAGATGAATAATGCCAAATTAATCCGGATTATCGGGGGCTAATTTAGCCGAATTATTTTCAGGCAATACCAAAGCAGGTTTTTTATGCCGAAGCTTTAAAATAAATAGCTCTGCTTCTGTAGGAGCAGCTCGGCTTGTTTTAGTAACAGGCAATTAATTTTCGGCAGTTTATTTCGTTTGTTTAAATTAATTAATAATAAATATGCTCAGGAGATGATTTGAGACACGATTGCGAGCCGTGGCCACTTCCTAAGGTGGACGTTAAACAGGCGCCGTCGTTCTTGAGTGGTTTATTCCTGGAGGATCAGGTGCTCCTGATTGTCTAATGGGTTTAGCAGGATGCCAGGGGTGTATACGGGCGCCCCGGTGGCCCAAGATTTATCCAGGAGGGATTATTAATCAGCGTCTAATTAACCGTGTCCAGCCAGCGGATTGTTGTGTGTGGCCGGTTAGTGAGACGGTGATGCAAACGGCAAACGCCGGCGCCTTTCGGTATATTGCGTGATTCAATAAATAGGGGGTTAATTTAAAACCCACGGTGACAGTGTGTTTATGGGGTCGTTAATGTTTTTACGTTCGATTATTTTTAGCTGATGACTATAATAGTCCACAGAGTAAACCGAGTGCACTCCTCCGGCGCATTCAACCCAACTGATTATGCCTCGCCTCAAGAACCGTCTCCACGAACGCTTTGCCTGGCTCATTGCTGAGGGCCTGGACCGCAAGGCTGCCTATGCGAAACTCGCTCCCCACGTCTCGGACCCGGCGACGTTGGGTTACAAGGTGTACCACCGGCCCGATGTGAAGTCCCGCATCAGTGAAATCCAGTGCGAGGTCCACAGCCGGGCATTGATGGCCATTGACGAGAAGCGCGACCGGCTCCGGCAGATGATCGAGGGGACCATGCCAACCAAGGTCACCAGGCGCCGGGATGGCACCCTGGAGTCCGTGTTCGATATGCTCGGGGCATTGATCTCCGACGCGAAGATGGCTGGCGAGTTTGACCGCACGGGCGACCAGGACCAGGCAAATGGGGATGCGTTGAGTTTGACCTTCCAGATGTATCACCGCGACCATCCGAATCCGCCTAGGGAATGGCTGGATAGGGAGCTTGTGATGCCGGCAGTCGTCGATGGAAACGGAACTCCGAACGGTCGCCAGGAAAAGTAGAGGTTCATGTTTTCATCCTGCAATCCGGAGAGGCTCGGTGTTTTTTGCCAGCTCCACTGTTGTCGCAACCGTGGCTGAAGAGTCGAGCAAGGTGACGTTTTCGGGCCGCAGCATGCCGCCTATGTCTACGGTCACCCGTTCCTTGTGGTCTGCATAGTGCATGGCGGTTACTTGAATGTCCGAATGGCGCAGAAACTGGCTGGCGGCGTGGATGCCGCTCTTGGTGGTAATCATGCTTCCAGCCTCTTTTCTGAGAGTATGAATTGGTTTGGAAACATCCAGGCCATTGGCACGAAGCCAGGCCAGCGACCTTTTGAAAATTGGTTCGCAACGATACAGCCTTCCCCATTCTCGAAGCCCGGGCGCCCCTCCCTTGTGTTCGATAACAAACTCTCCAACAGCTCTCGCACGGTACCCTTGAAAAATGGCGCACAACGCCTCATCAAGCTCCACTTTGCCTGCGGAGTCTTCATTCTTTAGCCCGCCTGCCTCAGTTGTTTCGATCTGGATGACGCCAGCGTTTAGATCGACCTGTCGCCACAAAAGTTTGTCGATTTCTCCCCGACGCAATCCGACGCCGACTCCAAGGAGCAAGATTTTGAAGGCTTCTGTATCGTTGGCGCCAAGTTCGCGCTGCGCCTTTTGAAGCAGGGCTCCAACGTCCACCTTCGAGTGGTACCGCATGGATTCTCTCGGGTACTTCTCGCAGTCAGAAAAGGGCAGGGGGTTGGGCAGCTCAAAGCCGGTAACAAACTTGAGCATCTTTTTGGAAAATAGCGCCGCCGCTTGGCGCAGCAGGGAGTTGCAGCTGATCTTTGCCGTGCGCTGAGCGGCAGGGTTGTTTCCCGCCTTCGCCACAAAGCCAATGCGCCAAGCCTGTATCGCTTCCATTGTCAGAATGTGCAGTGGAGTGGCGTTAATAATCGCCTTGGATGCGTCTCCCTTGCCTCTCGCAAATCGCTTTTTGGTTTTGGTGACGGCGAGAATGTCTCCGATAATCAGACGCAAGCAGCGAGCGTAGTTCCCGAACGTGGTCGGGCTGCCAGCGAACACCTTAGCTGCTGCCTCGACCCATTCGCCGACAGTCGCGGGCTGGGGCGGCGGTTCTGGTGCCTCTGGACGTTGATTGGCGAGGGTGGCCTCAACGCCAAGCGTCACCAAGTCGTTGTAGATATCGCGGGCGCGGCGTGCGGCCGCCTCCTTGTTGCCGGTGCGGAGCCCGAAGCTGAGCCGCTGTTTTTGAAACGACAACTGCATGTACCAATGAGGGGAAACCTCGCCCCGGCTGTTAACTGGCTTTCGGATGCTGGACAGCCAGTAGCGGGTGTCTGTTTTTGCGAACCGACCTGGGATTTTGTTTGGGAGTTGCTTGGGAGTTTTCATGCGCACCTATGTTTTCATATGACCCGATATGTGCGACTGCTGTCAATCTGTAGTTTGTTCCATATATTGAATTTACATAGATCAAATCAAAACAAATCGGGTCATAATGGAACAAGAGGGGGCCTCTTAAAACATTGATTCGTAATCAGTAGGTCAGGGGTTCAATTCCCCTCACTGGCTCCCTTATTATAAGGGCCTTACAACAGGAGGCCGCAAAACCGGCTCTCTCGAAGCTGAAAAAGTACAGCTAAAGTATAGTTAAAACGGACGGCGGCCTCCGCTCAGCGCGAGCTTTTCCCGCCGTAAGTCGTTGAAAACGGTGCGGGCGAATTTCCACTCCTGAAGGTCAAAACCCCATGGGGGATCCATGCCCTCGGGGGGCAGCGAAGAGCCACCCGCATTCACTGGTCCACAATCTTCAAACGGGGAAGGTTGTCCCGGGACATTTCACCCGAGGCGGACAAACGCGCGCACTCCACGAGAAGGCAGTTCGCCGAAGAAAATCCCTAATGAAGGCGGACGCCACGAGGTATTCTCGTGAGCAGAAGAATTTTTGAGACCGAACCATGAGATCCCCCAACACAACTCGAAATCTATCCGAGAACTCCGGATTGAAAAGAAAAAAAGGAAAATATTTTTATTCCACCTCAACCTCCTCCCCCGACAGCCACTCGGCGCCCCAACGATCGACCAGTTCCTCGGCAAGCTCTTTCAGATACAAAGGGCTCAAAATCACGGAGTGCGTGCACAACGGAAAGGTACAGCCCCGCGTCTATTTTCCGAAGGGCTCGCCGTTGAAACCCAGTGGCGGGTATCGATGGTACCGCTCCCGAGGGGAGGCTGAGCAGGCCGTCGTGGAGCACGAAACACTCCAGAGACGATTTGGCGAGCTGGCGCGCACGGTCACTGTCGAGGAGTTGGTGGAAGCTCGGTCAGCCAAGGCTTGGCTCGAAGGCACAGGCGTCTCGCTCGTCGAGGCAGCCCAACAGGTCAAGGTAGCTTTGGACAAGGCGCTGGAATCCAGAACTGTCAAAGAGGGGCTTGGCGCCTACCACGCCGGTGTCTGGGAAAAGTTCCAGGAACGAAAAAAAGCGCATCCCCGCTGCCAGCCTCGGCACTGGCGCAGCGTCAAACACACTCTGGCGAGGCTCCAGAGCTTGGAAAAAACGAACCTTCTGGCACTCACCCCGGACCAACTGCGTCCCCTTTTCAAAGACCTTAGCAAGTCTTCGTTCAGAGCACACCTGCGCAACCTGCACGCCGCGTTTGAGTACTGTATAGACGTAGGATGGATGGACATTAACCCCGCCCAGTCACTGAAGCGGATGAAAACGGACGGCGTTTCACGGCAAAGGAATGTCCAAACTTTCACGGTCGCTGAAGTGCGTAACTTCATGACGGCGGTTGCCTCTACCGACATGAGAACAGTGCCGTATTTTGCAGTCTGCTTCTTCGCAGGCGTGCGACCCGAGGCCGCAATGAAGTTGCGATGGACAGACGTCGGCCGCAACGGGCATGTCTATGTCCCACACTCGGTCAACAAAAGCGGCCATGCCTATACCGTGGCAATCCTGCCGACCCTTAACCGCTGGCTTGAATGGTGGGAGACGCAAGGCAACACCCGGCACGGCGACCTCCTTCCAGTGTCAGAGTCAACACTGAAGCGTGTGCGCAAGAGGGCCATGAGCGAGGCTGGAATCGCGGAGTGGGTACAGGACGGGACAAGGAAGACATTCGCAACTGCCTATCGCGGAACATTCAAATGCAAGGTCCTGACTAGTGCCGCTCTCGGTCACAAGGGCACCTCCGTCTTGGATGAGCATTACGACAGCCGTTTGATGACGGCGCAGGAGGCAACGGACTACTGGAGCATCCTCCCCTTGGAGACTCAAGCACTGACGGAAAAGGAGGGTGCCTGAAAATGGGACGCAAAACCAACCCTGCACGGAACAATGCCACGAAGTTCCAAACCAACTTGCTGGAGGGCCTGCTCACGCATCGGCGGATGGAACATCGCAATCCTCACGACAAAGTGTCTGCCCGGGAGACGGACAAGAAGGAGCGAGGAGCGGTTCACCTGCAGGCAGCTCCCAAGACGAAGTACACGAACGCGAAGGGAGCGGCCGAATACCTTGGCCTTTCAAAGGCCTCGTTCTGTCGGCTCAAAGCCAAGGGATTCTTTCAGCCGTCTCCCATTACCCGACGTTATCACCTGGACGACCTTGATCGCGAGGCAAGAGGAACCCTTTCAAGGCCAAACGGCGGCGATGCCGCAGACTCGCAAACCCAAAAAACTTTCGGAGATCCCGAATCCATGCCCCCGCTGGCTCACGGCGGAAGCTTGTCAACCGTAGTGAGCCTCGAATGAAGACTATGTAATATGGCAAATATAACAAATATCAGCTGGACCGACCACACGTTTAACCCGTGGATCGGCTGTGCAAAAGTTAGCGAGGAGTGCCGCTACTGCTATGCGGAAACGGTGGCTGCCAGCAAGCCGGCCATCCGCACCGAGTGGGGGAAGGGCAAACCCCGACGTCCCGCGAGCGAGGACGCTTGGAAGGATCCCCTCCGCTGGAACGAAAAAGCAAAACGTGACGGAGTGCGCAGGAAGGTTTTCTGCGCCTCCATGGCAGATATATTCGATCCAGAAGCACCAGCGGGCAGTCGTGCGCGTCTCTTTGAACTGATTCAAAACACGCCGTACCTCGACTGGCTGCTGCTCACCAAGCGCCCCGAATTTATTCGGGAGCAGCTGCAAGAGATTGGTGTTTGGGATCTTTTTCCCCTGCCAAACGTTTGGATCGGATTTAGCGCCGGCGATCAGGAGAACTTTGACAAGCGCTGGCCCATCATCCGCGAGATCCCTGCAGTGGTAAGGTTCTGCAGTTACGAGCCAGCCCTCGGGCCAATCATTCTGCCCCCTGATGCCGTCGGTCAGCTCGATTGGCTCATCTGCGGAGGTGAGACCCACCACGAGAAGTACATGGGGCGGAAGATGGACCCTGCGTGGGCACAAAGTATTCGAAACCAGTGCTTAAAGAAGGGAGTCTCCTTCTTTTTCAAGCAATGGGGCAACTGGATCCCGGACGGCGACAAGCACGACTGGTTCGGCAAGACATCCGCCACCTTCGGGGAAAAAGGCGAGCTCCTAGACGGCATGGAATGGAAGCAGTTCCCGATTCCAAAGCTAAACCGCAAGTAATTCGACATCGGTAATTAAAAACAGAAATGCCCCCTCCTCGAGCACAGAAAATCCTTTGGTCTCGTGTGTGGGGGGGCGACAGAAAAACATAATATTCAATGAGTACCAACGAAAAAACCACATCCGTAGCGGACGCCCTTGCCGCTGCCGAGCTTACTGTTCCAAGGGCCGCAGGTGAAATACACTCGGACTGCAACCCGTCCTTGTCGGCAGAAATTCACTGGGTTGAGCCGGACAAGCTTCATCTCAACCCGCTGAGTGACAATATCTATGGAAGTGACGTCCCGGCGGCACTCCTCGCCAGTATCACGGAGAACGACATTCAGTCGCCCTTGATTGTCGCCAAGGTCAGCATGAAGGTGATCTCGGGAAACACGCGGCTGAGAGTGGCGCAGCAGTTATCCAAGGTGAAGGTGCCGGTGCTTTTCGTTGAGACGGATCTGACTGGCGAAGAGGAACAAAATCTCGTCCTCAGCCACAACGTCTCGAGGGACAAGACCAACGAGATACGTGTCCGCGAGTACGAGTGCTATCTCGACATTGAGAGGGAGCTAGCCAAGCAGCGAGTTGCGGCGGGAAAGAAAGGGGCGGCCACGGTGCCAAATTTGGCACCCTCAAAGTCCCGTAACGTTGCGGCTGACAAAGTAGGGGGATCCCACAGCTCGCTAGAGACGGGTCTAAAGGTGGTGAAAGCCATCGACAAGCTGACTTCCGACGGCAAAAGTCAGGAAGCTAGCCGGTTGCGCAAAGTTCTAAATGAGAACGGTTATTCACCAGCTAAAAACCTGGCCGTCAATCAGGGCTGGCTTGTGGAGGATAGTCCCAAAGGGGCCAAGCGCTCAAAGTCAGAGGCGCTTCCCGATCCGGTTCCCGCTGCAGTGTTGGAAGCATCGTCCAAAATGGACCTGGTCAAGGCAACTTCGCTTGAAGAACAAGAGGTGCCCCACGGAGGCTCGGAGCTAGCTCCGGAAACAGTGGTTGAGGGAGATGTCCTCCAACATTGTGCCGATTCGCAAGCGCTTGATGGTCTGTTCAAAGCCTTCGAGGAGATCGAAGCGTTTCTGCTAGGCGAAGATGTTGCTCGGCTCTCAGAGGGGTTGAAGATGCAGATTGGCGAAAGACTTGGAAAAATCAACGCCGCAGCGATATGCGACGGGATCACCATTAAGGCAAGCTAGGAGGAGCCCACATGAAACCTGAAATCACCACGCTTCCAACGGGCGATCACTGCCTACCGATCGACAACCAACAGCCTTCCCCGGAGAGCCTTCTCCGGGGCGGGCAGCAAAGCTCGGACTCCAAACCCGCATTGGTTGACCGTTGCCCTGACGCGCCCCTGCTTCCCACCGCATACCTCCCTGGCGACATCACCACGATCCGCGAAAGCGCCATCGGACTGATGCAGGCTCTTTCTAAAACCGGCTCGGTTTTCAATTTCAGGAACCGGGTGGTTACGCTGGAATCCGAGCCGGACAAGTTGCTAGCGCTAGAGGCGCTGTCCAAAACTCGCTTGCCCAGCTATGCCGAACGCTACGTTCAGTTCCGCCGGAAAGAATGGATCAAGGGAGGAGAATCCATCCGAGACCTGCCTCGTGCTTTTTCCCAAAGGCACGCAGGCTCCATTCTGGCCTGCAAAGAAGCACTGGACGGGTTACCCAAAATTACGCGACTGCTCTCGTTTGCCACAATCCGCGACGATGGCACCGTGTCTCCCTCCGGATACGACCCTCAGACTGGTACTGTTGGAATCCATAAAATGGAGGTTCCAAATATCCCGACGGATGAAGCGGTCCGGCTACTTCTAAACCTGCTCGGTGACTGGCGCTGGGCGTCTCCCTCAGACCAATCAAGGGCTGTGGCTGCTCTTCTAGCGCCCATGCTGCGGTTGGGGTTATTCGCAGGCAAATCGCTCGTGATGCCTATTTTCATGGTCGAGGCGGATCATTCGCAGAGCGGTAAGGGAATGCTGGTAAAACTGATAGCGTCCATTTACAACGAGCCAGTCCGTTTGGTAACCCATCGCAAGGGAGGCGTGGGTAGTCTTGATGAGGAGTTCAATAGGGCGCTACTGGAAGGCCGTCCCATTATCTCATTCGACAATCTTCGGGGCAGGATAAACTCAGCCACGCTGGAATCCTTCGTGACTGCGGACGGGAAATTCAGTGTTCGTGCGCTCCGATCCGAAGGGATTGTGGACAGTCGTGATTACGTTCTGTATGCAACCAGCAACGCCTTTGAGGCCACTGAGGATCTCGCAAACCGCCTCTGTGCGATTCGGATCCTCCGTCAACCGGAAGATTATGGGTGGCGGACTTGGGAAGAAGACGGGCTCATCGCGCACGTTCAAGCAAATCAGGCTACCTACCTTGGTGCGGTTGCTGCGGTTCTGCGGTCGTGGATTGATGACGGCAAGCCATCTCTGGAATGCGCCCATCGGCAGCGTGAGTGGGCCAGTGGCATGAACTGGATCGTACAGCGTATCTTTTGCCTTCCCCCGCTCACTGAAGGGCACGATGTGCTTCTGAAAAGAGTCCGCAATCCGGTTCTAGGATTTTTAAGGGAACTGGCTATCGCTATGAACGGCGAGGAGCGCATTCTCACAACGGCCGAGATCATCGCTGAGGCTCACGTGAACGGAATGGCCGTGCCCGTATTGAATCCCGGGAAAAACGATTCCAAGGCGGAACAGTTACACTTGGGGACTCAGATCCATTGCCTTTTTAGCGGACGTGACTCTTTGGGGCTCGAAGGCTGGACCATCACGCGGACTGAAGTGCGTGAGCGAAGACCTGACGGTGACGGATATTTTGATGCGAAGGCGTATTGCTTCCGGAGGGCTGAAGGTTCCCCGCAGCAACCGCAGCAACCGCAGCAACCGCAGCAACCGCAGTAACCGCAGTAACCGGACTCAAGCCAGTTACAACGCGGCGGAAAATGGAGGCTATGGTGAGGGTGCCAAATTTGGCACCTTCACCGGACCAACGCTGGAAAACGGAGACAGCTTCACGGGTCTGCCCAGGCTGTGGGCTCGATCACAGCGAGTCTAGTTTTGAGCGCAAGCTGAGTTCCGATAGCTTCGGGTATTGGAATTGAGCCCTCAATTCATTCGGGTGTAAAACACACCTCGTCCCCGACCATGACGCTCTAGGACGCCAGTCTCGACCAACTCGTTGATTTTGACTTTGAGCGTGTTCCGGTTTGCCCCAGTGCCTTTTACTGCCTCAGCAAGGGTAATCCGGTCTGTGTCTTCCAGCAGTCGCACGACAGCAGCTCCTAGCGGCGAAGTCCGTTCCAGCGTTTGCCTCTCAATTTCAATCTTCAGGTTCAGATTTTCTTTCTGCCGAACCAAGCAACGCAGGAAGAAAAGCAGCCACGGTTCCCACTCCACCGAATCACACCGCAACGTAGTCTGAGTCTTGCGCAGGGCCTTATAATAAAACTCCTTGCTCTCCTCGATCACGGATTCGAGCGAAGAATCTGATCCCGGACTAATTCGTCGTTTTTCACCAGCGTCTCTTGATCGACAAGAGCCCCCACAGCCTTCACCACTGCCCTGAGCAATGCCGATCTCTCCGCTTTCTCAGGCGTCTCACCCTGACCTTTTGAATTTACCACGGTAACCAAGCTGTCGGATGCAGCAAAAGCAGGACCCGTGGCTTCCTGGGCGTTCAAAAAAGTCGATCCCGAACCTGAACAGAATATTAAAGAAATTAATAAGCAAAATTTAAGTTTCATATAAAAATTAAATAGACTATTAGCAGAACGAGTTTAAAAAGAGGTTTCTCGAGCAAGGGAACAAACTATTCTTCATCGGCCTCCCAAACCACGACGCAAGTTAGGCCGTCGGGAAGACGTCTGATCAAGGAATCTGCAGCCACCTTGATCACACCAACTGCGGAGGACCGCCTTCTCTTAAAAAAGTCCTCACGCAGCAGTGAACTGTTACCGTCGCGGCTCAACGGATCCGAAGGGACGGTTTCTCGAACCAGGGATTTGCTTCCTTCGATAGTTTCAGCAGATGTCCCAGCCTCACGCATGAGAGCCGCAGTCGCTTTCATCTCAGCCACGGTTCTAGCTGTCGGCCCACTTGGCGCCAGACCCGCGCTGAATGTCCGCAGCCGTTCATTTCCATGTGTACCAACGAAAAGACGAAGTGCTCCAGAGTCACACAGACCAGTTGCGATCCAATCAGCAACTGCGTTTGCGGCGGATTGATTATCCCGAAAAACGGGAAGCCCTCCGGTTTTTGACGCCGTCAAGAGGGTTTTCCCATCGTCAGGGAAATAAATCCATGCCCTCGACGAGTAACCGGAACCATCCTGCATTGCCTCCACCTTCCAAGGCCAGGAACGCGATAGAATCGTGCGGTCAAAAGCAACACGTGTTTCAGAGCGAACGGACTCTGAGCCGTCCCCATTAATGTAGCCGCTTACCAGGGTCGATGTGACGCTGCCCAATTGTTCCGCCATAGCCGCCTTGGCAGATACGATAGCCGCACGAGCTGCCCGAGATCGTTTCACCGCATCTGGAAGGGCCATTTCCGAGTCATTCTTAGGAGTAAACACACCACTCCCGACAGCAACGGCAATCAAACTCTCGCCGTCTTTCTTAATAAATGCACCGCTTCCTCGGCTGGGGAGAGCTTCTAGAGAGCTCCTAATAGAGTCAGACGGCGCCGGTGGGGTGAGTGAAGAATTTGCGACAGTCGTTTTCTCATCCACAGCAAGCAAACTTGCCGATGAAAAACGAATAAAAATGAACAATGCGCAAAGATGCAGCAACTTCAAAACGCCACAGTCAATACTGAATGCTTGAATGCAGCCTTTCAAGTAAGGCTGCCTCCAGATTGTCCTTGAATCCTTCATCACGATGAACCGACTTTGCTACCATTTGGGAACCCTTACTCCCGATCGGGTTGCCGCCCCGCCATCCAAGATGGCTACCTTAAATTCGGCTACTGACAGATTAAACTCAACCTTTGAGACGTCTTTGATGTCCGAAACAGGAACATTGATGGACGCGGCGTAGCGAAGGCTTTTAGACGGGCGCCATCTTCCGTAAAAACCTTCAATGGATATGAATGGACTGGCGATGCTCGTACTGCCAAAATTCTTGGCTCGGAAAAATGGGGCTGCAGAGCAAAGAACATTGCCTCCAAAGATATCGCATTGTTTAGAGGTGATTAATTCTCCTTGTGAAGACGTTAGCTTCAAATCTACAAAAACAGGCGAGGCTATCCTATTCGAATTCCCAAAAATTATCCCAAAGGATCGGATTGGTTGCTCAAAATACACACCTTCAATTACATTAAGTGACCTCGAGTAATTTTTAATAATTAAAATTTTTTCTTCTGCAGTAAATTTCTTATTAAGGCTCTCAATATCAAACTCAGTCAGCTTTGCAGATCCTGGCGCTGGGGTATAATAACCCGCGATTAGTTTGAATGGCTTGACTGGCGTGCTCGCAATCGCCTCAATACACTTTTCAATTAGTGGAAGGGCCGAGCTTCTATAATATTCTTGATCTGTCGATATTTCTATTAACCAGCTCAAAGTAACACTGTTTTCACTTGGATTTTCAACGCGTGAAAGTGGGGCAGTATTAACGCATGGGGTGCCATCGTTATTAATTAACTGTATTTTCAAAAGTGACTTGTAAATCTCAGGCAATTTTTCCTCCAGCATCTTCCGGGCGTCCTCCGCGTTCAAGCTCTTACTACTGCTCTCCGCCCAAAGGCTCTTGCCATCCATCTTACCGGATATAATTTTGGCGTCTTTCAATGCTGCCGCCACTTGGTTTGTTTCAACCACCGCTGTTATTGAGATTTGATAAAGTCCGTCGTCAGTCTTCTGTGCAGGGGATGTCACTTTGTACTTTTTCACAAATCCGGAACTGACTGAAAGAATCCGATCCTTGATCACCGCATCGTTTTCAGTGATAGTCTTCGCGTCAACGTAGGCACCGACTGCTTGTCTTACTGCATCAGAAATGGCGCGTTTTTCAGCACCTTCAGGCGTGGCACCGAAGGAAGTCACTGCAATTTCTTTCAATGCAGATGACTGCGACTCGGCTGACGCTTGGGATTTCGGCGCCAGATCAAGCCCCCCGGAGATTTGCCCATGCGAAGAGGCCATACTCACAAGTAATGTGATTATGAGATATTTGATTTTCATTTTTGAATATAGGTCAGTCGCTCTGCTGCGGAGTCACACATTAAAGATTCAGCCAAACTGCGTTTGGACGGTTGCCATCGATAACGATCACGCCAGTTGCGGCTAAAATTGGAAGGACATATGGGATTACCATAGTCGCCCTAGCATTGGCCGGAACTCGTGTCGCTAGATAAAGGAGGCCTGGATCACTTTTGCTGGCACGGACTTCGCAGCGTCGATCTTCTGCGGTGTGCGTGTGCTTTATCAGATATTCCAATGCCGCCCTAAAAGAATCCTTTTGAATTGCTATCGAAGCGCCTCGTCCTGTTTGAACAGTAAGGCAATCCTTGGTCGAAGCGATAACATCGAATGCAGTACCTTTCTTTTTGTCCGGGGTTCTGTAATGTCCCTCTTTCGCAATCTTGGGCCACAGGGCCTCTACAACAGTCTGGGTCATTTTCATTTTCTGCGCTCTGGATTGACGATCGCTGTCGCCTTGAGCTTGGCCCAGGCACTCGAATTGGGATTTTCCATAATGCTTTTTGCCAGAACATGCGCCTCCTCGGCGTTTCCTAAACTCTGCTGGCTCAGCATCAAATTACCAGCGGCATAGGGGTGGTTAGGTTCCCATATCATCGCGAGATTCGAGAAACATGAAGCGCAATAGGGGTTATTGAGTGCAAGCAAGCAAGCGGCCACGTAATTTGCGGCATCCGCTGACGGACTCCTGCCCAACTCATCAATGAAGCCACCAAGTGCTTCCGCGACTCGCCCCTCTTGAAATGCGATAAGAACTGGTGAACTAGAAAGATCAACTTTGGCAACAGGCCACGACCCGCCTGCGTGCGCGAGAACTCGGAGGATTCCAATCCTCTTAGCTGCTTTTTCGGGATGTAATACTTTCTCAAGTTGCTTTAACTGTTTGTCGATCTCTGGCTCTTCCCGCCATGAGATCGTAGGCCACAAGAGCACAGCCTCCGCTGCCTTCGCCCACTCTGCTTCCTTTAGACGCTTGGCAATGCAGCGTGTCACAAGAGGATCGAATGGTCGGCGTGCAAGCAATTGAAATAAATCATCGATCGATAACCGCTCCAAATGCTCTTCTGAGATCGGGTTTCCCAAAGAATACCATCCGTCAGAGATTGGGGTGGAGCGCCACCCTGTGGTGACCGGATACTTCGCCTTAATCGCCTGGTTAAACCGATTTTTAGATTCTTCAGGTGAATTCAGGCTCGAGTTTACTTCACACAAAAGCGCGTAATCGTCCGCAGAACTCGCATGAGCCTCTATGAGTCTCACGGCTTGGTTCCACTCAAGAGGCTTTTTCTTTAATGAGTCTGCAGGGAGGGCTCGAACCGCGTTAGCTAAACCAGCAGCAGCATCCTCAGTGATGGTTATCAGGCCGTGAGCCTCTAGTTTCTGGCGCATGGCCAGAGCGACACGCTCACGACAATCCCTCTCTATTTTCACGCCAATATGTGCGGGTTTTCCCTTGGCGATGTCCAGAGATATGGAAATCAATCGAGTATCAGCTGCGGTTTTAGCAACTTCAATCGCGACAGCTTCAGCATTAGTTGACACCCCTGAATAACGGTGGGTTGCAGAACTAAAAATCCAGCCCTCAAACTCGATTATCCCAGCTTTTGCTATTTCGGCGGAATGCCTCTCAAAAACAGAAGGAGCGGGATCTTTCTGTAACCCAACAGCCGTCGCTAGAAGCGCAAATACTAACATACTAGGATTAGCGCAGTGTCTGCGACAGAGAGGCGGCTAGGGCTCAGGGACTGCGTTGCCAGTGTTTCCACGTTTGATTCCAGGCAGGCCGCGTCCGTCCGCTGGGGTTGCTGTGGGGGCTGCATCGCGACGTCCCGTTCCACCTTGAGATCCGCCAACCTGCTCCATTTGCTTGCGTAGCGCGTTTGCGGAATCTGCGCCAGACACAGACCACATCATGACCACACCTGCCACTGGTTTCGCGCCTGCGGGTTTAGCTTCCCATTCGCGAATAGGTTTAATCCCCTGAAACTGCAGTCCTTTCGCCTTTGCCTGCAAACTCTTCTGGTATCCCTCGACGTCCTGATACTCCGAGCCCGATTGAGCCATTCCCTTGATCGATGAACGTCTGGACAAGATGGCCTCACTATCGACGAACTCACCTACAAATTGCCTAATCTCACCATCGGCTGCTGTCTTGGCCTTTTCCGCTGCAATGTCAAATGCGTTGTCTGAACTTCCATTCACGTCTGCCTGTCCGAAGGCCAGCACACAAACTTCGTTCGTAGCGGTCCTAAAAAGTTTTGCTCCGTATGTCTGTGCCAATTGACTCTCAGTCTGCTCTTTTGCCCAAGAATAAGCTTCAGCCAAATTCTCATTTTTTGGCGCTTCAGCCTTGCCCATAGCGGCAGCAGCCATTTGTCTCGAAGTCGCCGTAAAACGAACAACAACAGCGAAGGCTCCATCCCCTGCGGGCGTTATGGTCTCGAAAGAATTTGAGATCGAAGTACCACAAACCTCTGCACGAGCTACTGTTCTAACAGCGCTTGCAAATTCAGAACTATTTAAAACATTGTTGGCACTAGCGACATTAGCGCCATCACCGGCCTTAGACCGGACGGCTTCCACTAAATTCTGGATCACGTCTTTCTTTAGACCGTTTGCATCTTGCGGAACAGTACCCTCTTTCAAACTGGCTGCGACAGATGTTGAGATCTGCTTCGATATGAATTCGGCCAGCTCATTTTTTGCCTTCAGCGCAGCAAGTTGATAAGCGTTACTGCGAGCCAGGGAGGAATTAGATGACTTACCGGAGAAGGGGGCGGTTCCAATTGCAACGAAAGCGCCGTCACTGTTTTCACCCATCATCCAACTCTTGCTAGAGAGCCATTCCCTGGCAAGTTTTCTGGCAGTCTTGGCTTCAGACGTTGTGTCCATGCTCTGTTCTGCCGCAGTTGTCGCAGGCGCGCTGCCCGGGTCTTGTGAAATACCAAGAACAGTGAGTGTTGATAATGTTGCAACGAAGATGAGCTTATTCATTCTGAGGAGTGTTGACGTATCTTTTGTTGAGTGATGCCCCAAATTTTGTCCCTTGCCACAAAATACAGAGCAAGTCATGTGCCACTGGCATCGTTTTTTGCTATTTCTGCATCGAGTGTGTGCCGCCAAAGACGGTCTGGTTGGGTTTACAACCAAAAGTGTCAGTATCCGGTCAGGTGCTTGGATCTAAATGTATAATCCTCCCGGCTGGCAGAAAGTCGCAGTACCAGCAGGCAAGTAGAAAATCTCCCCCTCCCATATTTTCTCTCGAAAAAGGGTATAATCATCTGAGGCGCGAGTTTCGCTGTTGAAACCCGCAATTTTCCTCAAGAAGGAGGTGGAAAAACATGTCACTACCCGTGAAAGCGCTTGTTAGCGCCTTGCTCGCCGTTGCCGCCACGATCGCTGAAGAGGTGATCAAGGAGACAAAGGGCAAACGCTAGCCAGTTTAGAAAGGGAGACCGGTCTCCCATTT
>CANJZW010000096.1 GCA_947479475.1 Chthoniobacteraceae bacterium | reverse complement strand
GTCGCATTGATTCCAGTCGTCGATGTCAGCTTCCCGGCTCCGGACACCGTCCCTTTGTTCAAATTCGCTGCAGTAAGCGCGTTCTGATTGGCTCCAATCTCCAAGGCCCCGTCCGAGAGCGTGATGGCCGTCAGTTCCGTGTTAGAGGCGTTAAGAACAACCTTCCCGGCTCCTGCTTTGGTCAACGCTCCCTTCAGATTGTCTCCCGAAACAGTCACGGTATTGCCATCGGTCACTGTCGCATTGATTCCAGTCGTCGATGTCAGCTTCCCGGCTCCGGACACCGTCCCTTTGTTCAAATTCGCTGCAGTAAGCGCGTTCTGATTGGCTCCAATCTCCAAGGCCCCGTCCGAGAGCGTGATGGACGTCAAGTCCGTGTTAGAGGCGTTAAGAACAACCTTCCCGGCTCCTGCTTTGGTCAACGCTCCCTTCAGGTTGTCTCCCGAAACAGTCACGGTATTGCCATCGGTCACTGTCGCATTGATTCCAGTCGTCGATGTCAGCTTCCCGGCTCCGGACACCGTCCCCTTGTTCAAATTCGCAGTAAGGGCGTTCTGATTTGCTCCAAGGCTCAGTTCGCCATTGCTAAGCGTGACCGCTCCGCTGCCCAATGCATTGACAGCGCCAACAACTAATACTCCATTAGTGACCGTCGTTCCACCGCTGTATGTGTTCGTGGCATTGAGCTTCACCGTCTTTCCTGTCGCATCCACGAGAACCGAGGCCACTCCGGGGCCCGCCTCGGAAATCACGCCGTCCACCTGAACCGCGCCGCCAAAAGCGAGTTGGTGGCCGCCGTCGATCGCAATGCCGCCAGTCAGCGTCAATTGGGTGCCTGTGGCATTCCCGATCGAAGCGTTCCCCGAAACAGCAATGGAGTTGTCAAGTATCGCCGTCACTCCCGATGCCGCACTCAGGTTGCCCCCGTGCAATTCGACGCTTCCACTTCCCAACGAACGGGAGATGTGCGCCGGGGCCTCTGGGAAGCTGCCATCACCCACCTGGACGCTGCCATCATTGATCCTGGTCGTTGAGTTATACCCATTGGTTCCTGCGAGAACCAAGGTGCCACGGCCGTCTTTAACCAAACCGACGCTACCTCCTGCTCCATTGTTAAGATGTGCGGTGGCCTCCACCGTGGCCGTCTGGCCTGGATTCACGTCCGCGGTGAAAACCCCGGAGGTCTTTTCAATCGTCCCGTTTGCGAGGATTGCATTCGAGGAGCTTCCGCCGAGCTTAAACTCCGCGCCGCCCAAATGTTGGGTCGATCCGCCAAGATCCAGAGTCCCCCCCTGCACGCGGATGAACTGATTGGCGGCCAGCGTGTCGTTCGCCGCGGGCGTTGCCTGCCCTGCGGAGTCTAAAGTGCCGCTCAATGTTAGCTTTCCTTCGTTGACGACTGTTCCACCCGTGTAAGTGTTTTTTGCCGCTAGGATAAGCTCTCCCAAGCCGCTTTTGACGAGCTCCGCCGTTCCGCTCAGCGAAACCTCGACAGTGGCCACCCCCGTCACCGGAGCACTAAACTCCCGGCTAGCCTTGATCCCCCCATCCTTTTCCCGGCTACCATCAAAAATTCTCCCACCGACGCCGACAGTGAAGACCTCGCCTGCATCGTAGGTGTTCCGGTTTACGTCCAACGCACCGCCTGCAATTGTCACAGGTCCAGAGCCGAGAACAGTGAGAGCACCGTCCTTGGTTGCCGTTGGCGTCGCAGTCGGGTCGTTGTGTCCCATCCGCACTGTTCCCGCGTTGATGACCGTGCCGCCGGAGTAACTGTTGGCATTGTTTGTCAACTCGAGAACACCACTGCCCGACTTGATCAACTTGCCTCCGTCTCCCTTCACTTCCCCGTCAATCCGTACTGTCGTTCCTGAACTGACGCCGTTCTGAACATTCAGCGTGACGGAAGTATCTATGCTCAAGCCACCCGTCGGTGCAAGGGGCACCGTAATATTGTCACCAATGACAAGAACCGCCTGGTTATTTACCACGTCCACATTTGTCCCAGGATTGACGGTGATGACGGCATTCTTACCTGCGGTAACGTTTTCTACTCTGTATTCTTCAGCGACGCCAGAAACTACAGGCACGCTGTTGAGCACAACGGTCGAACCCGCACCACCGACCCCTGCGCTCACGTTGTAGGCGGGGCCCCCGGCAGATCCGATCAAAACCTGAAGTTCCAGTTTCGCCCCGGACGCCAGAGCCACATCCGGCTTAATGATCGAGAGTCCAACACTTGCGCCCAGCGCCGTTGTTTTGGTGTTCAACGTCAAAACCGAACCGTTAATGGCGACAATCTGCGAACCAGGACTGATGCCGAGGCCGGAAATGACATCCCCAATCTTCAGACTTGGGTCTGCTACGCTGAGCGTGATGAGGTTGCTTCCCGCGCTAAAGGCTCCAGTAGGCACCAGGCCAACATTTGGCACGGCTAATCCAATCGCGGTGACATTTTTGGCAATCAATGTGCCTGCGCTTACAGTAATTCCACCACTATAGCCTCCTGAGGCAACCTGAAGCTCCAACGTACCAGCACCATTTTTGTTGAGAGTGCCGCCGCCGCCGAAAATATCGATAATCGCACCTGACACAACAACCGAAGCGTTCACTCCTACGTTGATTGTGTCGGCCGCACCATTGAGGGTTACGCCAGTAAATGTCACGGACGCCGACGTGCTGCTGTTCGCTCCCGCGTTTACGTTGAGCGTGGTAGGCACGTTAGCCGCCGGGGGCGTGAGCGAAGTTCCGTCCTCAAACGTCAACGCTCCGAAAGCATTGGCCCCCACTCCACCAGTGCCACTGTTCTCAACGATCATAGCGGTTGCGCCGTTACTCACGGTCACTGCATTCACGCTTGGCCTCGCGAGGACTTTGTCCAACTGTAAAGATCCATTCCTTATCGTGACGCTCGATGAACTGAGCGCATCAACATGATTGGCCACAACGTTCCCTGCATTGATCTCAAAGCCACCCGCGAAGCCGGCTGTAGTTGAATCACCATCCAACTGCAACGTTCCAGCCCCGTCCTTCACAAGAGTTCCAAGGCCGGTTATTCCAGTTTTTAAACCATCCGCACCAAACACAACCGTCGTTGCATTGCCATTGGCCCCGCCGACATTGATGGTGTCAGCCACCCCGTTGAGGGTGACACCTCCGAAATTCACCGTGGCCGCAACACCCGCTGCCTGATTCGGATTCACCTGCAGAGCCGCAGGAGTTGTTCCCCCACCCGTATTGTCAAAGGTTAACGTTCCGAGCGTGTTGGTGTTTGCGCTGCTTTTCTCGTTGATCACCGCATTGGTCGAACCATCGGCAACAACGACATTGTAGGCATTCACACCTACTGCCTGCAAATCCAGGACTGCGGGAGGGGTGGCAGCCACAGCGCTGCCCAAAGTCACAACACCTGTCGCAGCCCCCAAGCCCGAAGCGTTGCCCACCACCACCTTGCCCGCGTTAATGACCGTTCCTCCAGTATAGGTGTTCGCTCCGTTTAAATTAAGCACACCGCCGCCAACCGTGATGCTCTTGTTCGTGGTAACGTTGGTGTTATCGAGGTCGTCCACGACCCCATTGAGCGTGACGGCGCCCACGCTTCCGACCGTCGAATTGACCGACAAGCTGTCTGTCAAATGGACTGCCACGGGAAGGCCTGCTGCTCCGACCGTGAAGGAATTACTGGCCCCAGTAACGTCTACGGTTGCATTACTGCCGCCGTTGTCAAAATCCAGAGTCGCAGTCGTAGCGGTGGCCTCCCGCTGCAAGGTGGTGACATTGCTAACCGTGATTGAGCCCACTTTGAACGGCCCGCTCAGGATCTGAGTCAGGGTCAAAGGCGTGGAAACAGTGAAGATGTCTCCCGCGGTTACCCCTGGTGTCCCAGTGGGGGTCCAGTTAGCAGGATCCGTCACACTAAAAGAGGGGGTTGGGTTGGTACCGCCAGCAGGGACACTCCCAGTCCACGTAAAAGTCGCGGCGCCAGCCCCCGTGCCTGAAGCCGCGAGGACGCCGCCGGCGAGCACTGCCAACCGAACCCCCTGCCACCAGGGACGCCGGCATGCCGCCATCGCGTTCTCTAACGCAAGAACTTCATTTTGAGCAGTTTTCCCCGAGGAGATTGCGATGCTTTTCGAGGCGGCGGCGGTGGATTTGTGGAGCATAGTTGGGAGGTGAGTTGGATTGAAAGAGAAAGGGGCGAAACTTGAGGAAGCGACCAGTGTTAGGACTTCGGATGACTTCGCATGACTGCGCAATCTATAGCAAGCTGTTTTTAACGCCAATATACATCTATTTCATTTAAGTGATATAGATTTGCTGAGGCGCACATTCGGGGCCGGCGCCTGAATGCATAACGCTCGACCGTTCCGCCCGTTTAAGGCGACTTTTGGATAAGGAAATCAATGCCTGACCCCGGACTTCCGAGCGAAAAAACAAGGGCTGATGTGTTAAGACTCCCTGGCATCTTCTGCTAAAGCGGCCGACGCAAGGAGACCCTTTCAAAACCTGCATTTTCATGTGCATCGTTCAGGAACCTGAAGCCGGCTTCAGAGGGTCCTGGAAAGGATCCAAGTGCGGGTAGTAGCGGTTGAGAAAGGCACCAACCGCCTCGCGCGTCAATTCGTCCCAACCGCCGGACTTGAGTTGGGAGAGGAGGGCGGATTGCACCCGGTCGTTGCGATGCATTCGGAGGGACAGAAGCGCATTTTCGCGCACCCCCGGGTCCGTGTCCCTGAGAGCAGCGACCAGGGCCAACGAGGCTGCACCCACGGCGTCAAAGCTCTCCAATCCGGCTGCCGCTTCAGCCCGAACGCGGGAGTCTTTGTCCGACTCGAGCAGAGCGATGAGCAGGGGCAACACCTTCTTGGATTGCGCCAGCCAAAGGGTCCGGACGCCATCGAGCCGCACAAGCGGATCCGCGTCAAGGACCCCGCGAAGCGCGCGTTCAATGTCTGCCGCAGGAGGATTCCCGTTTTCCAAAAGCTCGCTCACGCCTTGGGCAATGGTTCCGGAGCGGTGGGACAGTTCGGGATTTTGCGGTGCCTCCGAGGGCTTGGATGCCGCAGCCTGGACATCGCCGAGGGTAGCCGGCAGGAGGTTGGCCTGCGGCCCGAGGGAAATATAAAACATCCCCCCCAAGCTGACCAGCGCCAGAGCCCCCAATAAAACGATTTTCTTCACAGCGTATAAGACCTGCCCACGATGAGCGCGCCTGGGTCAAGAAGATCAGTAGCTCAGCGCCGTGTTTCCTGCGCTTTGCTGCGCCCGCATTGTGACGGTGCAGCTCTTATCAAAGGCACCCAGTTGCAACTGGACGTCAGCCGTTTGAAGCACTTTCGTACCGAGATTCAGCCCCGTTCCGTTAATGCCGATAATGTGTCGCTGAAGGTCCACCGTGACATTCACCAAGCTGCCATCGATACGAACCGAACCCATCGCCTTGTTGGCCGTGCTCACTTTCAAGGTGCCTGCGGGCACCAGGACGGTGAACTGCCCCACTCGGAGCGTCAGAGCGTCGGTGGCGGGGATGTAATTCACGGGGGCCTGATAGGTCGTCACGACGCGGAGGGTGTCTGTCTTGTTCTGCTTGGGCGAGATACTGGCGTTTACACCGTCCACATAGAGGGAGGAGTCTGATGTGAAGTTGCTCGCAGCAAGGTACACGATGGAACGGCGCTGGGCGTTTGCCTGGTTTACGAGGTTCACCGTTTGGCTGAAGGAACCAGTTTCGATCTTGACTGCCGTGTTGGCGTCGAAATCGAAGGAGGCCACTGGAAACCTTGTCGTGGACAGCAGCAGTTCGTTCCGTGAAGTGCCACCAATGGCCGATGTAAGGGATCCGGAAAGCCCCCTCGTGGGATCCGTGATGGTGTACACGCCGGGGACGCGGGTGGGTCTGATGCTGTTGGCGGCGATCGTGATTTCCTGGGAATCCAAGCGGACTTTCAGCGGTTCCGTCCCAAATTTCGCAGAGCCCTTCGCGGTATTGAAGGTGCAACGCAACTGCATTCCTGCGGTGGTTGCGGCACTTGTGCTTTTGTTCATGCTCAGTGCATCCACCCGCATCCAGTCTGGGGACGTTAGTGCGGGGACATTACTGACGGTAACCGTAGTGTAGCCCACCCTCTTAAAAGGGGGGATGCTCACGGGAACCGAGGGAGTCAGGGAGTTCTCCGCCTCCCCAGTTGCAGCCTGCCCATTGACGTTCACGGCCTGAACGAGAAACGAGTATACTCCGTTTTTAGGAAAGGCGCTGTAGTAGCCGCTGTACACCCCATCCCCGGCGACCTTGTCTCCATGGATGGCGGCTCCATCGTCAAAAAGCACCATGCTTCCCAGAGCGCCGTTGGGGCCGGTGACCTCTGCGGTCACTGAGGCTCCAGCCACAGGACTGACGGCCGTCACGGGGCAGGTGATCAGGACAGGGTTTGGGTACACAACGGTTTTGGAATCTACAGCAGGCGCGACGCTGACGACCGGGCTGGTCGCGTTGGCCATGACGTTGTAGCGGTAGTTGGTCCCAGTTTTTGTTTTCGGCGCCGCCACCGAGAGCGTCCAGTTCCCTTTGGTGGGCTTTGAAACCCGGAAAACAACGGTATTTGCGTCCTTTTGGCAGAGCACTCCGTCCGCTACCGAACTTTGGAGAAATCGTTTGCCTGCCGGGGAAGTAAGCTGCACGGAAAAGCCAGGGTCCGGCGAAGCCATCGAAAAGGTGACTTCCTCGCTGAATTCATCCACAGGAACGACGGTGTCGTTTGAGGAGTTTTCGAAAAGCAGGCTGCCTAGGGATTCCATGATGCCGCCTCCGCGTAGTTCCCCGTAGATCCGCGAGTAAATGTCCAGAAGGCCCATCCCATCCGTAGCTTGAAAAAACTTACCCCCAGTAGTGTTGGCCAGATCCAGAAGACCCGTGGCGTCGGCGCCGCCGCCGAGTGCGATGCTGTAAATCTTGGCGCCGCGAGCCAGGGCGTTTTGCGCCGCCGCCGCCATGGTAATGTTTGAACTGTTGTCCTGGCCATCACTTAGAACAATGATGTTTTCCTGCGCGCCCGCCACCCCATTGCTGTCCGCGTGAAAAACATCCACGGCTTTCTGTACCCCGTCGCCAATGGCAGTCGATCCGCGTGGGTAGAGCAAGGCAATCGCGGTTTTTGCTGCAACCCGCACACTCCCGGAGGAATCCACCTCGGCGATGGGATATGTCTCTGTGACCGTGTCATCAAAATCGATGACGGCTAGACGGTCGGCGGGGTACACGTTAGTATCGGTCACCCCGCTGATAAAACTAGTGACCGTGTGGCGGTCGACGGTAAGGCTCGTCATGAAACCAGCCCCGAGCTTTGCGAGCTCCATGCGACTTTGTTCACTCATGCTGCCGGATCGGTCGATGACGATTGCGAGGCGGGACACATCAGGAATGACCTCCCAAGTCACCTCCGTATCTCCGGGGGGAAGCGCAGTGTCCGCGGGGCTGTATGGACCATTTGGAAACACATTGACTCCGTTCCACAGAAACTTGCCAAGAGTCTCCCAGGCGCTCTCCCTGTTCATGATGAAGTTTTCCGTCATCCACCAACTGTTCCCCACGGCCGTCCCAGTGTTAACATCTACTGCAGAATCAAATTCCGTCGCCGAGTTACCCACGCCCCCGCCCCCGTTCATGATGTTGGGGCCTACCGAAAACGGGAGTTTCTGAATTGGACTCAGATCCCCAAGGGTCCACGAGTCCTTCTTTGCGTAGGGCACGAAACCTCCCTGGTACTCATCATAGAGCCCGAACGCATAATGGGAGAGCTCGTGAACCAGACTGAACCCGCCCCGAAATGTCGCTCGGTTGGAGCGGTGCTTGCTCCCAAAGAGTGTGGTGTGGAAACCCGGGACTCCGAGTTTGGCAACCCCATTGCTGTAGGCTGAACTGCTGCCTCGCAGGATCCAAACGTCCGCCGCGTCCTTTTGAGAGAAGGCGCGCCGATAAACTTTCACCTTCCCGATCTTGAGCTGCCCATTAGTCGCATTCCAAAGACGGGCGGAGGCGTCGTTGAAGACATTTTTCCAGTTGTCCAAGTTTGTGAGCCCGCCCAAGTTTTCGTCACTTTCAGAAAAGGCGAACAAAACGTTCAAATTTAGAGTCTTAGCGTCGGTGTCAATGGAGCCATCCCCTGCACGAACCGGGGAAGTGAAAAGAAGAAGTCCGAGCAAGGGGGCAATACCCCGAGAAGCCAGTGCCAATGCAGCGTTGTTTTTCAGAGATTTGGAAAGGTTCATAAGAAGTGAAAGTGGGAAGCCGAGAACATAACACTAGATCGGCAAGCAAAATGCAAACCATTTAATAGGCATGCCTCAATCCCCTTATGAGCGGGCATCCGAGGGCTCTACCCCCGCAGAATGACTAGCTTCAACCCCGCGATACGCCCCAAACCAGCCCCTCCTCGCTAATGCAGCAGGGGCAGATCGTGTGGCTGGCGGATCAGTTCGGCGTCCAGCTCGAGGAAGAAGTCCAGGCGGCGGCGGGTTTCCTCCTCGTCGATGCCACGGGCCAAAATCTGGTAGGTTGCGTAGTGATTGCCCTCGCTCTCCACCAGGCCCGCGTAAAAGTCCGCCAGACCCGGGTCCAGGTCGCGCACGCCCGTGGCGAGGATCTGGAACTTTTCGCAACTGCGGCCCTCAATGAGCGAACACACCACCAGATGGTCAATGACCTGTTCGCGGCGCCCCTTGCGCACGGCGGCCATCATTTTGCTGATCCAGGGGCTGCGGATGGGCTGTCCAAAAGGGATCCCCCGTTCGGCGAGCAGCCCGAGGACCTGTTCGAAGTGCTGGAGCTCCTCCATGGCGATCGCGTTGAGCGCGCTCACGTGGGCGTAGAGTTCCTGGTACTTTTCGAGGTTGAGGGCGGTTGTGGCGGCCTTCCGTTCGAGATGGGCGTGGTCCACGAGCACCTCGCCAAGTCGGGCGCGGACTTTGGGCAGCCAGGAGTCAGGGAGTTTTTCGCGCCAGAGAAGCATCCCCCCTTATTGGCAGACCCCGGCAGGCGGGGAAACTAAAACCGGCTTCTCCTCGGACAATTCCGGGCGGGGCGGCAAAACGCGGGGAAAGGGAGTGTTCAGGGCGGGCGCCAAAAGGAAGCGGGGAGGCCGTTTTTTTAACAGAAGACCATGGGAAAATGGTCCCAGAAAAATACGCCCTGTAAGGGCACTCTAGCCTGCCCGGTCCATTCCAAATCGTGGCGTCATCATGGGGCGCCCCTTGTAGGTTTACGGTTTTATAACGGATCAAACCCATGGCGTTGCCATGGGCTGCGAGTGGACTGCCCCTTCGTCGCGGATTTGCTGCGCTTCGGCCTGGAGCAAGGCACCTCCCTTCCCCAAGCGCCGGCCCCTCAAAAAGGCAAAATTGCGCTCCCCTTCTTTCCCAGCGTGTGCCTCCAGCCAAGTGCAGGCTTGAGGCGAAGGAGACAAGAAGACTAGGCTTGAATCTAGTACACTCCCAACCCTCACCCCTCCCCCATGAACCGACGCGATTTCCTCCTCTCCGGTGCGGCCGCCCTCGCAGCCTCCGCTCTGACTCCAGCCCAGGCCCAAACACCCGCCACCGTCATTAAAAAGGCAGTCAACCTTGGCATGATCAAGGGGCCGGAGACCGCCTCCATCGTGGATCGGTTCAAAATGGCCCGCGATGCCGGGTTTGAAGGCGTCGAATTGAACCTGCCCGACGAGAAACTTAGCGTGGATATTCTTCAGGAGGCCAAGGCGAAAAGCGGACTCGAAATTGCAGGCATCATCTGCACCCCTCACTGGAGCTTCCCTCTTTCGGACCCAGACCCCTCCAAACGCGAGCGCACCGTCCGCGGCCTCCAACTGGCACTGCAACAAGGCGGCGAACTCGGCTGCAAACGGGTGCTTCTCGTGCCGGGCGTGGTCAATGCGCAGGTCAACTACGCCCAGTGCTGGGAGCGTTCGGTGGAAGGCATCAAGCGCTGCGTGGAGACTGCGGAAAAGTCCAAATGCCACATCGCGATCGAAAACGTCTGGAATCAATTCATCATGAACCCGATGGAAGCCGCCCGGTATGTGGACACTTTCCAGAGCCCCTGGGTCGGCTGGCACTTTGACATCGGCAACTGCGTTGTTTACGGGTGGCCCGAACACTGGCCTCAAATTTTGGGCAAGCGCATCCTGAACCTACACATCAAGGAGTTCAGCCGCAAAAAAGCCAACGAGGAAGGATTACGCAAAGGTTTCGGCGTGGAACTGGGCGAGGGAGACGTCAACTGGCCGGTTTTGATGCAGGCCATCCGTGACTCGGGCTACAACGGGTTTGGCATTGCCGAGGTTGGGGGGGGCGACGCCACGCGCCTGCAGTTCCTCTCGGAACGCATGAGCAAGCTGCTGAACAGTTGAAAACTCCCACCTTTCTTTTAGGCGGCGAATTGTGCGTGAACCGCGTGGGTTTTGGCGCCATGCGTCTGTGTGCCCAACCCGGGAACTTTGGCCCCTTTCCAGACTGGGAGGCTGGGAAGCGGTTGATCCGTCGCGCGGTCGAGCTGGGGGTGAACTTCATCGACACTGCACACGCCTATGGCCCCGGTTGGAATGAAACCCTCATTGGCGAAGCGCTCGAAGGCTTCGCCCGGCAGGTGGTGGTCGCCACCAAGGGCGGCGTGGAAAAAACCGCCCCGGACCGCGTCTTCCCAGACGGAAGACCCGGCCAGTTGCGTTTGCGCTGCGAGGAAAGCCTTCAGCGGCTGAAGCTGGAGCGCATCGACCTCTACCAGTTGCACCGCCCCGACCCCGCGGTGGCCTTCGCCGAAAGCGTGGGGGCGCTTGTCCAACTTCGCAGCGAGGGTAAAATCCGGCTGATTGGCCTCTCCAATGTGACCCTCGCGCAGCTGGAAGAGGCGCTCACCCTCACCCCGGTGGCTTCCGTGCAAAACCGCTACAACCTGCACGAGCGCGAAGACGAAGACGTCTTACAGTTCTGCCAGAATCACGGCATCGCCTACCTGCCCTGGGGCCCGCTTGCCGCCAAGCCCTTTGCTGCAGACGCGCCCCTCGCCCGCGACCAGCGTCTCGCCGAAGTGGCACGCTCCCTGGGGGCGACCGCCGGGCAAATTGCGCTCGCGGGCCTGCTGCAGCACGCACCCAACGTCCTGCTTATCCCTGGCACAACCACCCTCGCCCATTTGGAAGAAAATATCGGCGCCGGGCAAATCACTCTGGACGCCGAGACGCTGCACTCCTTGCGGGCTGCGGGCTGAGGGCCGGGCCGCGGGTGTGTTTTGTCTTATTTCACAGCCAAACCGGCCTTCAGAACGGCCGCTGTCGCAACCCGCCAGCGGCAGAATCGGCCAGAGGTCAAAATTGCAAAATAAACCGAAACTTGGCCGCTTCTCCGGTGTTTAAGCCTCCAGACGTTGAGGCTTGGCGTTGACTCCCCGCCCCCCATGGAGTGAGTGTCAGGCCTGAACACCTGCGGCTTTTCGCTGAAGTGCCCCCCCGTCCCCGGATCTTCCGGGGCCGAACGCTTCTGGGAAGCCCGGCAGTTCTGGTATAACGTTGGACCCCCTAATCAAAAACAAAGACCCCATGAAACAACTATCAACTCTGGCAGCCTTGATTGCGCTGACCTCCCTCTCCGCGTTTGCAGAGGACAAACCGGAAGTGAAGCCCCCAGCCAAAGCTGAAGCGAAGGCCGAAACGAAGGCGGAACCCGCCAAGCCAGCCGCCGACGCCAAGCCCGAGAAGCCGAAACAAACTCCTGAAGAGCGCTTCAAGAAGATGGACAAAGACGGCAACGGCTCCCTGAGCATCGACGAATTCCGCGGCAAAAAAGAAGCTTCTGAAGTCGAAGAAGCCTTCAAGAAACTCGATACGAATGGCGACGGCGCCCTCAGCCTCGAAGAGTTCTCCGCTGGCGCTCAGAAAAAGAAAAAGAAGGAATAACCTTCACCCCTTTAAGTGCAAGGGAAGGCGGGCCTCACCGGCTTGCCTTCCCTTTTTTGTGCCCAGCCTACCGGATCTTGGCCAAGCCGTCGGTATTGGCCCAAACCAGCGGCTTCCTCTAACCCACCGGAGTCAGGCGCTCCAGGAGGAGCGTCCGCAAACGGTCCGGAATCGGGCACGCCTGGAGCTCCCCCGTAAGGGCGTTCACACCCGCGTGAACCGCGACAACCTCGCCTCGAGCCACCGCTTCGCCCCCCGCCGAGAGACGGAAGACGAACGCGTAACACACCGATCGATTCCGAACCTCCTTAAGGGAAAGCACGGTTTCCACCTCGTCTTCAAACCGTAGAGGCTTCAGATACTCGCACGTGACTTTGACCCTCGGCCAGCCCGTCGAAGCCCCGGCCTCAGTGGCATGCACAGAGAAACCGAGCGAGCGTAAAAACGCATGCTCCGCGGCCTCCATCCAACGGAAAAAGTTGGCGAAGTGAACGATTCCAGCCATGTCGGTTTCGCAAAACTCAACGGTGCGCCGATGTGTGAATTCAAAGCCCATAAGGGGATCAATGCCAGGAGAGGGATCGGGTCAACTCTCTTTCACGAGCGCCCGCTCTGAGAGGCTTAAAAAACGCGCCGCCATGCGGGGCATCGAAAAGTCGCGGTGCATGGATTGAAGGCCAGCGGCCCCCAGAGTCCGCCCCATCGAGGGGTTCAAGAGCAGCTCCTCCCACGCGCTGGCGAGGGCGGAAGCTGTGTTTGCCTCCACCAAAACACCGCCCCCCGTGGCTTCCAAAATTTCCGGAAAGGCCGCGACCCTGGGCTGAACGACGGGAACGCCGCAGGCCATCGCCTCCAGCAGATACAAGCCAAAGGCCTCCCCGTAAGAGGCCGGCACGGAAAGCAGGCTGAGGGACTGCAGAAAATGAATTTTCTCCTCACGGCTGATGTTGGGCAGAAACTCAGCCAGTTCCAGCAGGCCCTCGGCGCGCAATAACTCCTTTTGCTGCTCCAGATAAGGAGCATCTTCGGCAATCATCGTGCCCGCGCAGCGCAAACGCACGCCCGCGACCCTGCCGCGCCGATGGAGCTCGATAAAGGCCTCCACAAAAGTCCCCAGCCCCTTGCCCCGGATAAAACGGGCGAGGTACCCAACAACGGGAGTCTCCGGGGAAGCGGCGCCCGGCCCGTAGCCTTCCAATGCCATCCCGTTGGGGATGACTTGGATCTTTCCGGTAGGCCAGCCCATCCGCGCCTCCATGGCTTCCGCAAAAAAACGGCTGGGCGCCACGACTCCGTCCAGTTCACTCAGACGCAGCCCCATCTCCGCCCAGGCCTGTGTTTTCCAGGGTTCCGGCAGCCCGTCTAAAAAACTGTCCTCCCCCTGCAGCGAACAAAACACGGGAACACCCGTCTCCCTCCGCAACCGCCTGGCAACGCCGCCCAGCAGACCGGTGGAAAGCCAGATCACATCCGGCCGCTCACCCTGGAGAATCCAGCGCACCAGCTTGTCGATCTCCCGGTTTTGCGCGCCCCCTTCGCCCTGCAACATCGAAAGCGTGATCGCGGCAGTGTCTGTCCCCTGCGTCATTCCAGAAAATCGTCCCAACCATTTGAGCAACTTCGGATGGTCCAACCAACGGTCCAGCCAAGCCGGTGCCTTCCGAAACCAGGGAAAGCGCTGCTGCAGGTAAACGTTCAGACCGCCAAAAAGAACCGGCGACTCGGGGGAGACCGCCGTTTCTTCGAGAGTCAGCGGCAAATAAAGCGGCAGCAGGACCGCATCGTGGCCCATGAGGCAAAGCTGCTTGGCCAGCGCATTGTCGCGCATGCACACTCCGCAGTAGTAGCTTCCCGTGCCGGGGGTCAGGAAAAGAAGCTTCATAAAAGTCGCAATCCCTTAGGAAGCCGCATTCTTGGAGGATTCGGCTACTTTCACCTCGTCCCAAAGCAGGTCCAACGCCTCCAAACTCGCCCCTTCCGGACTAACCCCTCGCTCCCGCATGAGGCGCTCGACCGCGCGGAACCGCGCAGCGAATTTCCGGGTCGCCCCCCCCAGCGCCACCTCCGCATCAACTTTGAGTTTGCGGGTCAGATTCACGACGGAAAACAAAAGATCCCCCAGCTCTTCCTCCAAACGCACCTTCCCCTCGGGCAAGGCCGCCTCCACCTCTGCCAGTTCCTCCCGGACCTTTTCAAACACAGGCGCCACCTCCTGCCAGTCGAACCCGATCCCAGCCGCCTTTTTTTGAATCTTCGCCGCGTGCTGCAGCGCAGGCATCCCCTCCGAAATCCCGTCCAAAACCGACGTCTCCGCCTTCGCCCCCTTTTCCTGTCGCTTGATTTCCTCCCACCGCACCAGAACCGCCGCCGAATCCGCCGCGCTCTCCTCCCCAAAAACATGCGGATGCCGCCGCACCAGTTTCTCGGAAATCCCCAACGCCACATTTTCAAAAGTAAACCGCTTCTGTTCCTCGGCAATCTGGGCGTGGAAGACGACCTGCAGCAGAAGGTCGCCCAACTCCTCGCACAAATTGGGATCGTCGGACGCATCGATGGCAGCAACCACCTCGTAAGCCTCCTCCAAAAGGCCGCCGCGCAGAGTGGAATGCGTCTGCTCCTGGTCCCACGGACAACCGCCCGGGGCGCGCAGGGAAGCGACCACCCCGCACAATTGCTCGATGGCGGGCTTGAAAGGGTCGGGAGGAAGATGGCCGGGCATAGGCAGGCAGCTTACCTAAGGCGGAGGGGGATTCAATCGGAGGAAGTCGGGTTTCGGAAAAAAGACGCCGGATCCCGCCCCTTGGCTAAGCTTGGCCACGGTTGGCCACGGTTGGCCACGGTTGGCCACGGTTGGCTAAGCTTGGCCACGCTTGGGCGGCCCCAAGGCGGGTCACATCTTCCAAAGCGCCCGTTTGCGCACCCCAAAATCGGTGAACTCTCCCGGGGATACGCGGCTGATGTAAGCCGTCGTGCCGATCACTCCCAAAAAAGTGCTGACAAACACCCCCACCACAACCCAGGCGGGCATCCCGTGACCGGCGGCGATGGCATCAAAAAACGTACTCCAAGAAGTCACGGCAACGGGGGCGTGCAGGAAGATCTTTGTCACCCAGGCCGCCAGAATCAGGATGAAAAGGTAGACATAATTGCGTTTGAGCCGGCGTCCCAGCGCCTCGAACTTCGTGATCTTGAAGGAGGGCATCAAGAGGTCTTCGCAAAGAATTTTCTGCCAATCCCCCTGCAAAAAGTGAGAGCCTTGCATGACCATAGGCACCAAAAAGTGCGCCTCCAGAAGACGGACCCGCGCGCGGAACGCATCGTAGAATCGATACCGGCGCGCCTCGATCCAGAGCAGGATCCAGACGACGGCGATATTGAAAAAGAAGATTCCATGGGGCACGTCGCGGATGGAAAAAGCGACGGTGAACACGGTGGAGGTCACGGTGATCGCCCAATTCGTGGTGGCATCCAAACGCGTGCGCCAAGCCATAATGCGCCCCAGTTCGCCCCTGTAAAAATGGGACATGGCGTTGACATAGCCGGGATCCGGGTGAAGCGATCCCCCGCCTGCCCCCTCCCTCTCGGGCGCTTTCGGTTCTTCAATGTCCTGCATGAGTTTCGTGGAGCCTGACTGCCATCTTCAACGCCATCTTCAACGCCATCTTCCAACCAGAGTTTCACGCTGCAGCGGCCGGCCCTTTATTCAGGCCCTAGCCGCAGGCTCTGGAAGCCGCCTCTCGTGCGCCTCTCGTGCGCACGCGCGCCGGAGGGGTATCACCGTGCCGGTGGCTTTTGCTGTCAGCCGCGGGGAGGATCCCTGCGCAGCAGCGCTTCTCGCGCCTCCGCCAGTTGATTCTTCTCCGACTCTGTGAGGCTGGCCATGCCGGTGCGTCCTATTTTTTCCAGAACCGTATCAATCATCGCGATCGCGTCGGGCTCCTCCCTTACCACACGAAAGGCCGCAGGGACCGCCCTTTTCTGAACTGGCACGGGCTCCAGCACCCGGAGGGGCTTGCGCTTGAGAGGGAGGCGAATCTCTGGCATTTCCCAGCGGCCCTGCTGAAGACGGATGTAGGCGAAGGCAAACCCGGCCGAAGCCAGAGAGTGGATGAGCTGTCCCCAGGCATGTTCGGCCACGCAGGAGAGCAGTTGTATCCCCAAAAACACGAGTGCCGTCCACTTGGCAGACAGCCCGAAAAGCAGAGTGACGCTGGGGGCCATCGTGGCAAAGGCCACGAACAGGGCGAAAGTGCCGGGCAACCCCACCCACTGCGCGGGAAAAAACAAGCCTGCGGCAAGCCCCACCAAGGCCGGAGTCAGAAGGATGCCCAGACAGAGCTTGAGAAAAATCCGGCGCCCGAAATAAGACTCCAACTCCCGGCCAAACCACCAGAGCATCAGCATGTCCAGCGCCAGCGAAAGAGAAGGCGGGTTCCAGAAAACGTAAGACACCAGCCGCCAAACCTCCCCCCGCTCCAAAACCGCCGCGCTTGAAAACTGCAATAGCGCCGCCCAGTTGTGATTGAAGGCCAGCGCCGCCGTCGTCAGCAGCATCGACACAATACACCCGCCCACCAACGCCAGAGGCGCGTTAACGGGATGACCGGCCACTTCAAACCAGGGGCCCCGGTCTTCGGATGCGTGTCCTCCAATCATTTCTGAAATTAAAATAGCACAGGGTGGCAGAGGCTGCACTCTAGAAAATACGGCGGGTTTTACACCCTCAGACATCCTGCGGTCACGGGAATTGAGATGATCGTTCCTGATCTCACCCCGATCAATCTTCTAGTGTAACCCATTGGAGAAAACAGAAAGTTGAGATCAGGAAGATTCCCGGTCTTTGGGGGGTCTTCATAGAGGATGTCTGAGTCTACCGAGACGGACAGAGCTGATGGAGATGGCCTGTTGTTTCGGGGCGATTGGGGCGCCCTTTCAGGGCTTTCTCCGTTTTTGAATGTTCATCCGCAGGGCGTTGCCCTGGGCTAACCTAGAATGCCCCTTCGGGGCGGAAACGCTTCGATTATTCTAAAAGCGGCAATGGAGGAGCGCAACGCGCCTCGACGAGGGCAGCGGGAAGGTAAAACCGGCGGCGACTTCCGCCAAATCTGATGCCCCTGCAAGGGGCAATTCACTTTCAGCCCATGGCAACGCCATGGGAAAATGGT
>CANJZW010000095.1 GCA_947479475.1 Chthoniobacteraceae bacterium | reverse complement strand
GCTCTTGTCCGGACCGTGCCGCCGTCATCCGGTGCGGAGCCTGCGAGTTTTTGGGTCTGTGGCGCGCGGAGAGGCTTCACAGGGAAGCGACTTGGATTTGCTGGTTCAATTCGAGGACATGCCCCCTGCGGAGTACGCCACTCACTATTTCGGCCTGCTCCATAAACTGCAGGCTGCCGTGGGAACCGAAGTGGATCTTCTGACGCCAGGCGGAGTGACTCGGCCTTCCCTCAAACGGAATATCCAAGAGGAAAGCGTCCTCGTTTATGAAGCCTGAGCTTCGGGAGCATCTTGAGGAGGCATTGAGGCGAGGGATTGAGGTTCAATAGTTCGGCGTCGGACTCACTCTTGAACAATATTCAGCAGACGATAAGACCCGCCTGGCCGTGGAACGGCCAAAGCAACGACGAAGGGAGCCTGCTCCCTAGGAGTGTCTGCCCTTGTTGATCGCCCGCAATCACTGCCCTGCCCGTTTTTTCGCGGGGCTGGAATCAATGAGTGGCAGCGCCCTCTGGCAGGAAGGGTTTGAAACGGTTTTTGTCCGTGCCCTTGAGGTAGGCTTCCTCAGGGGTGACGATGCCTTCCTTGAGGGCGTCCATGATGGCGTCGTCCATGAATTGCATGCCCTCGCTTTTCCCCCCGACAATGACGTCCTGCAGCTTTTGGGTGGCGCCTTCGCGGATGATGGCGCTTGCGGCAGGGGTGACGATGAGGATTTCGTTGATGGCTTTGCGGCCCTTGCCTCCGACCCGTTTCATGAGCACCTGCGCCACGACACCGCGCAACGAATTGGCCAGCATGGTGCGCACCTGCGACTGTTGGTCGGAGGGGAAAACGTCGATGAGACGGTCTACGGTCTTGCGGGCGTTGTTGGTGTGGAGGGTGCCGAACACGAGGAGGCCGGTTTCCGCGGCCGTGAGAGCGAGGCTGATGGTTTCCAAATCGCGCATTTCGCCCACGAGGATGATGTCCGCGTCTTCACGCAGGGCGGCCTTCAGGGCGACGGGGAAGCTGGGCGAATGCTCGGGCACTTCGCGCTGGGTGATGACAGAGCGTTTGTTGGGGTGCACGAACTCGATCGGCTCTTCGATGGTGACGATGTGCCGGGAGAAGTTCGTGTTGATGTAGTCGATGAGGGCCGCCAGCGTTGTGGACTTGCCCGAACCGGTGGGCCCGGTCACGAGCACGATGCCCCCGCGCAGTCTGCCGAACTCCTTGACGACTTCCGGGATGCCCAGTTGCTCCAGGGTCATGATTTTGGTCGGGATGATGCGGAAGACGCAGCCGTAACCGTTGGCCTGTTTGAGGTAGTTGCAGCGGAACCGGGAGGATTCGTCCATCTGGTAGGCGAAGTCCAGGTCGCCGATCTCCAGATACTTTTGCCAGCGTTCAGGGCCGCAGATTTCGCTCATCATGTACGCCATTTCCTCCTCCGTGAGGGGTTCGGGGCGGATCGGAACGACGCCGCCGTGCTGACGGATTTTTGGGGGGGCGCCCTGAGCCATGTGCAGATCTGAACCGCCGGAACTCACGAGGACCTGAAAAAACTGATCGATGTAGGCCATAAGAAGACAGGGTAAAAAAGGGGTGCTGAAAAGGGGGCTAGGCGTTCATGAATTTGCGGAACAGCGTCTTCTGTTCGCAGCGGACGTAGGCTTCCTGGCCCGTGATCAAACCGGCTTCGAGCAGTTCCATGAGGGAGTCGTCCATGAGTTTCATCCCCGCCCGCCGCCCGGTCTGGATGACTCCGGGCAACATAAAGGTTTTGCCGTCGCGAATCAGGTTGGCTACCGCCGAGTTGTTGGTGAGAACTTCCAGCGCGAGCACACGGCCCTGGCCGTCGGCTCGGGGAATGAGCTGCTGGGAGACGATGCCGCGCAAGGATTCGGAGACCATGACCCGGATCTGGTCGCGTTGGTCGGAGGGAAACACGTCCAAAACGCGGTCCAGCGTACGCGCGGCGCTCCCCGTATGCAGGGTGCCCAGCACGAGATGGCCCGTCTCGGAGGCGCTGATGGCGAGCTGGATCGTCTCCAAATCGCGCATTTCACCCACCATAATTACGTCCGGATCCTCACGCAGCGCCCCGCGCAGGGCGGCGGCAAAGCTTTTTGTGTGGGTGCGCACTTCTCGCTGGGTGACGTGGCAGTTGGCGGAGGGGATGAGGTATTCAATCGGGTCCTCCAGCGTGATGATATGGTCGGTGCGCTCCTGGTTGATAGCGTTGACAAGGGCGGCGAGGGTGGTGGACTTGCCGGAGCCGACGGGCCCGGTGACCAAGACCAGACCGTTGTGATATTGGATCAGGGATTTTAGAGTGTCGGGAAGCCCTAGTTCCTGAAGGGAGCGCAATTGGGCGTGGATGATTCGGAAGACGAGGTCAAATCCGACCCGTTGCCGGACGACCGAGGCCCTGAACCGGCCGTAGCCGCCGTCGTAGGCGAAATCGATGTCGCCGCGTGTGTCGAGGACGTTGAGCCGTTCGGCCCCTAGAAAACTCTCGGCCAGCATCCGGGTGTGGCCTTCGGTGAGGATCTCGGCGTCCGGGAACATGGGTTGGACCTGGCCGTTGCGACGCCAGTGCGGGGCGGCCCCGCTACAGAGGTGGACGTCGGAGGCGTCTGCGGACTGAGCGTACTGGAGAAACTGGTCGACGTGGGAGATTTGGACGCCGTTGTAGAGGTATTCAGCGGTAGGGTGGGGATCCATAGGAAGCTCGAAAGGAGGTGGGGATTTGGAGGGTTTGGGTTTTGCTCCAGAACCAGAGTGCGATTTAAGCAGGAAAAGGCGGAATTGGAAGCAGTAGGGAAATTCGTGTTGGCGAATCAGCGATAAACGGAGTAGCGGTAAGGGTGTGATTGTTCTGGCGAGTGCCAGCGCGAAAGTCACGATGCTTTTGACGGGGGGTGTTTCCCCGTCGAAATGATAAACCCCAAGTAGTTCTTCAGATGCCCAACGAAATTTCTGGCAACGCAAGTGCGTCCTCCACGGCCGGCTTTGACCCCGAATACCTTCGGGCAGGGCAGCGGATTTCCGAGACTTTTACGCTCCGGAACGTGATTCCCTCCTCGCTTGGGGAGTTTCCGGTGTGGATTGCAGAGGACGAGGTGGCAGGGCGTTTGGTCTGCCTTCATTTTGTGCCGGCAGAGGTGGCCGCGGATCCGGATTTGAGGGTGGCGCTGAAGGAGGAGGTGCGCAAGACCCGGAATCTTCATCATGACAATATTTTACGCGTTCACGAGCTGATCGAGGGGCCGGACTGGGCCGCGGTGGTCACCAACTCGTACGAGGGAGAGTCCTTGGCGCGGCATTTGCAGGAGTCTCCCGTGGGGGCGCTGGAGTGCGCGGAGGTGAAGCCCTGGCTGGACACCCTTGTTCAGACCATGAGTGACGTGCACAGCGTGCCCGTGTTGCACCGGAACATCAGCCCTGCGGACCTTATTTTGACGCCGGACGGCTCGCTGATGCTGGCTAATTTTGGAACACGCCGGGTGGTGGTGGATGCACTCCGAAGGTCTGGCAACAGGGAGGGAAAGTATCTTGCTTATAGCAGCCCTCAGCTTTTGGAAGGCGCGGCGCCAACCGTGAGCGACGATATTTATGCAATTGGGGCGACGTTGTTCCAATTGCTGACGGGCAAGCGGCCGTTTGAAGGGGTGGACGTAGAAAAAAGGATTTCCTCGGAGAAACCTCCCGGAGTGGGCGAACTACGCCACAAACTCAACAGGGACGGCTTGGAGCTTTTTAAAAACTGGGAGCGCACGATAGCCCAGTGTCTTTCGAAGGACCCGAGCGAGCGCCCGATCAACATCGGGGACTTGGCAAGGCGACTGGCAAGCGAGCCCGAGGCTGCGGCAAAGGCGGCGCCAGCGGCAGTGGTTCCGCCCGAGGCCGCTCCGGTTCCTGAGGCGGCGCCTGAGCCGGAACCTGAACACATGGGGCTTGCCTCCGAGGAGCACGAAGAGGAGTTGGTGGTGCCCCCAGTGCGCGAGCGCAAATCGATGGCCCCCAGGCCGCTTTTAACGTCTTACCCCCCGGAGCCCAAGAGCGGGCGCAGTAAACTTGCTCTGGCCGCCCTTCTTTTGGTCGCCGGCGCGGTGGGCGCTTGGTTTGGAGCCAGTTTCTTCCTGAACAAAACAGACGAAGTCGAAGAGGACGAGCCCGCGCCGATGATCGCCGCCGGCGCCAAGGATGCGGACCACGAGTCGGATATCAAGTTTGTGGCGCCAAATGCGCCCGATTCAGCGCCCGAGTTGACTGCATTGCGTCCCGGCCAGCTACCCAAGCCCAAGGCTGGCCTTCCGAACGGGGTGGACCCTTCGATCGAGGGGACCCCGACGCCCGTTTCCGCAGAGCCGCCCGACCGGGTTGGCGGTGCCGGTGCGGCTTCGAAACTGCCGCCTTCCGGTGTGGGGGCGATTGCCTCCAGTGCCTCAGTGCCTGCAGCGCCTCCTTTGCCCGCGGTGGAGGATCCGGAGTTGGCGGTGAAAAAAGCCCAGGAAGTGGCCCGCCTCAAGGGGGACGCCACCAAGCAGGATGCGATCACCAAGAGGGAGCAGGAATTGGCGCGCAAAGCGCAGGAAATCGAACGTAAAGAGCAGGACATTGCCCGCAAGGAGCAGGAAGCTAATGCCCGCAAGGAGCAGGAGGCGATGGCCCGCAAGGAGCAGGAGGCGATGGCCCGCAAGGAGCAGGAGGAATTGGACCGGATCAAGGCTCAGAAAGCGGCTGTCGCGGCGGCCGCTGTCGTTCCTGCCCCCAAGCCGACCGCTCCGGCGGCGGTGGTTCCCGCGAAGCCTGAAAAACCGGCTGATAAAGCGTCGGAAAAGACGCCTGAAAAAGCGCCTGTGGTGGCCCAAAACGGGCCTCCTGCCGAGGTAGCCAAGGCCGAGCCTGCGCCAAAGGCTGCGGAAACTGGGCAGGTTGAAAACAGTCTGGGAATGAAATTTGTGAAGGTGGGGGACGCCTTGGTTTCCACGAACAAAACACGGGTGAAAGACTACGAACAGTTTGTGAAGGAGACTGGTTATCCTAAAACACGCTGGAAGAACCCAGGGTTCGATCAGACGCCGGAGCATCCGGTGGTTATGGTCAGCTGGACGGACGCTCTGTCTTTCTGTAAATGGTTGACGGACAAGGAGCAGGCTGCCGGTCTGCTGAAGCCTGGTGAGTCCTACCGGCTTCCGACCGACTTGGAGTGGAGCAAGGGCGTCGGATTGCCTTTGGAAAAAGGCGGGAATCCCGAGATGCGTGATATGGGCATCCAGGACCAGTATCCATGGGGCACGGCTTGGCCTCCTCCGAAGGGTGCAGGCAACTACACTGGGAAGGAAACGGGAGCTGAAGTGTTCATTAACGGATACGAGGATCCTTTTCCGTTCACGTCCCCCGTGGGGAGTTTTGCGCCCAACGCCCAGGGGCTTTACGACATGGGTGGGAATACGTGGGAGTGGTGCATGGATACATGGAACTCGAAGGCGCGCTCGCGTGTCCTGCGCGGGGCCTCCTGGTATCAGGGGGCGTTGCAGCTAAGTTTGCTCTCTTCCTGCCGCATTCACTCGATGCCTGACCGGGAAAGTGACAATTACGGATTCCGGGTGGTGCGTTCGGCCACTGGCAAAACCCGTTAGTTGTCCGATCGTCCTCGCCCCGACCTTCACTGGGTCTGGGGAGGGCGGCTGTTTCTTGAGGCAAAAGGGGAAGGGATGGGGGTTGTTTCCTTCGTTTCTTCCCTTTTGCGTTTTTCTTCTAGCCAGTTTCTCCGGGGCCAAAGCCCTCTTTTTTCATGATCGACCCTCTTCTGACCGACGAACCCGTGACGGACCCCTTGCCCTTGTACCGTCTGCGCGACGGGTTGATGGGGGTGGATCTTTTGGCGGCGGCGGTTTCCCACCTTAACATGTTCACTTGGATGGCGGATCACCCCGGCACTTTGGGGTCGCTGTGTGCGCACTTTGGAATTCATGTGCGCCCGGGAGAGGTGTTGATGACGCTCTGCTCCGCTCTGGGACTCGTGACCCAGGCGGGCGGGGTCTACCACCTGACGGCCCGGTCCCGGGAGCATTTGGTGGAGGGGTCGCCATGGTGCTTGAAGCCCTATTACGACACCCTCAAAAAACGCCCGCAGACGCTGGAGTTTTTGCAGGTGCTTCAGACGGGCAAGCCTGCCAACTGGGGGAGCGCCCACAATTTGGCATGGGCGCAGGCCATGGAAAGCGATGCTTTTGCCAATGAATTCACCGCGGCGATGGACTGTCGAGGCATCGTACTGGCGCCTGCGCTGGCCAAACGCGTGGACCTTTCCGAACACACCGCGCTGCTAGACGTGGCCGGTGGCTCGGGCATTTATGCGTGCGCCCTCGCGGCGCGCCATACGCACCTGAAGGCGGCCGTTTTTGAGCGCCCCCCCGTTGACCGCATCGCGCGCAACGCCATCGCCAAACGCGGGCTTTCGGACAGGGTCGACGTTCTGGCCGGGGATATGTTCGCCGACGAACTGCCCTCTGGGTTTGACGTCCTGCTGCTTTCAAACGTGCTGCACGATTGGGATGACCCCGTGGCGGAAGCTTTGGTGGCAAAGGCGGCGCGCGCCCTGCCTTCGGGCGGTCTGCTTTTGTTGCACGACGCCTTTTTGGACACGGCCAAAACAGGCCCTCTTCCGGTGGCGATGTACTCCGCTCTTCTGATGCATTCCACCGAGGGACGCTGCTTCTCAGTGGGGGAAATCCGGATTTGGCTCGATCGGTACGGCCTGGACTGGCGTGGACAACACCCAAGCGCCGTGGACCGCAGCGTGATCGTGGCGCAGAAAATCTAGCCCGGATTCGCGTTCGCCGTCCGGGTAACATCCGGTCACCTCTGAGCGCGCCAGTGTTCGTCGAAGAAGCCTGCGTTGACGACTTCACCGGGGGTTTTGGCATCGGGAGGCGTGTTGATGTTGATGATCGCCCAGTCTGGGAGTTTGGCTGTTTGCTGGGCGTTGTTGAGGAGCGCCTCCTCACGCATGGTTGGACCGCTGTTGAGCACGATGTAGTGGGCTGGATTCGACGGGTTGGGGTAAATGAGCACGGGGGCGTGTTCAGTGGCGGCGTAGGTTTGGCCGGCGAAGATGATTTTGTCGCGTGTCCATTGCAGCGGAAGGTTGGGGAGGATTTTGGCGAGCGCCGTGTTGCTGCTGGGGTCACCCCAGAGGATGAGGTTTGAGTTAGCCACGTCTTCAAGGGTAATGGAGGTGTCGTCTTTGATCTTCACATCACCCCTGAACACTTTGCGCCAGAATGTGATGGCATGTTCCATCTCTGCCTTGGTCCAAGCCCCCACTTTTTCGTTCAGTGGTTTGCCTGTTGGGCGTATGAAAACAAAGTTTCCCATAAAAGCATGGTCGATCGGACCGCAGATTTCAGGGCGTTTTGTCGATGTCGCAACCTTCGGAGCGAGCGCCCCGGCGATCCAGAGGTTGCCTTCGCGATGGAACTGTAGCTCCGTTTTGTTCCAATTCGCGGGCAGCGCCTGCCCGTCAAGAGTCACGCTTTTGATCTGATCTCCGGGCTGTCCATTCTGGAATGGGCAGTCGAGTTGAAGGGCTGTCACGTTTTTGGTCGTGACGACGATTTTTGCGCCCTCCACTTCGGCGCTGACATCGGCGCGCTCCCATTGATTGCGTAGACCGTGCACCTTGACCCATTCCATTTGCGGATAAATCAACGTGTACGTCGTAAACCGCACTTTCTTGGGTTTCTGTTCACGTCCTTTGAGCGCCGCCCCTGTGACGATTTCTTCGATCAGGGGTTTGGAATCAGCGTGATATTTGTGCGGGGTCTGTGGCCCGATGAGATGCGGGATCGTGATTCCTTCTTTTTCCAAAAAGCGGATCATAATGTCGGCCGCCTGCTTTTGGCCGTCGATCTCGCCCGAGTACGCCACCGTGGTCGTGTTGGAGAGGTTCGCGGAGTAGACGGTGGAATCGTACCAACGCCAGAGAATTTGCTCCCACCAAGGGGGCGGCGTTTTTCCATCGGCGAAGACTTTGCTGAACTCGGCGGTTTCCCCAAAGCCTGCGCCTGGAGCGACTGCGGCCCAAAGTCCGGCGAAATGGGTGCCGAACTGCCAGGCACTGGCTCCGCCCATAGAAAATCCGCGGACGCTGATGCGGTTTGAGTCGATTTTGTAATGAGTGCGCGCATTTTCGAGCGCCTCGAAAAGATCCATTTCGCCTGCAAACTTGTTTGCACAGCAGTAACGCCCGTAAGGATGAAGGACGATCGCTCCGGGAGGTGCGAATTCGCCTTTGTTTTTGAGTCGATCGGCGACAAATGCCAGTTCCGTGGATTTCTCGGCGCGGCCGCGGAACCAGAAGTCGAGCCGGCGCGGTGTTTTTTCCTCGGGTGTCCAGTCTTCGGGAACGACGAGGCCGTAAGGTTGCACGGAACCGTCGATCTTTGAGACATACCCGCGCACGACGAGGCCAGTGGCGGAATTCCAGGATGGTTTGCCTTCGCGTAGTTCTTTTACGCGCTGCATTCCAAGTTCGAGCTGCTGTTTGGCCGAGCCAATGAGGGTTGGGGTGAAAAACTCGTCGTACTTAAGGGCCCAGTCGACGGCTTTTTGGAAAATAATGACGTCCGGCAGCAGCGCGAGGATCTCGGGCTTGCCTTTGAGTTGGGTGCGCAGAGTTTCGATTTCTTGGGTGAGCGCTTCGACCCCGGCGCTCAGCGATGCGCGATCGGCGTCCGGGACCGGAACTCCGGGCGGCGGGATGGGTCTGACGTCAACGGCGAGAGAGGGGGTCGCCAGGAGAATCGCAAGCACGAGGGGACGGATCTTGGAAAACATGAGGAGTCAATAGTCAGACTTGCCGCAGACAAGTCCAGTGTGGAGTGTTGCGGAGCACGGTCAGGGTTTGGTGTCACGGCTGGTAACATACGGCTATGGGGATGGGGCTTGGCCTGGGATGCAAAGACCGTGGAATGGAGCTGAAAGTAACCTAATGTTTGCTAATGCTCTGGTTAATCTATAAGGCCGGATAGGCGCTTCCGCTCATCGGTTGTGCTATTCGGCTTAAAACTATGAAAAAACTCCTTATTCTCCCCCTTCTTGCATCCTCATTCTTCATGAGCTGCGAGCCTCAAAAACCCGCCGCTCCGGCCCCTGATGCTGCTCCAGCACCTGCTGCGGCCCCCGCAGCTGCTCCAGCCCCAGCCCCTGCTGCGGCTCCAGCTCCGGCTGCGGCTCCAGCTCCAGCTCCAGCTCCGGCTGCGGCGCCCGCCCCAGCTCCAGCTGCTAAGTAAGTACGAGAAGTTAATCCCCGGGAGCTCTCTTCCTGCCAGCAGCTCTCAAGCGAGCGGCCCAGGCAAAAGACTCTCGGGGTTATACTTTACCTCTCTCCCCCCGAAGGCGCGTTGGACGCTGGCCCAAGGTGAGGGCAGCCCCTGCGAAGCAATATTCCGGACGGGGGCACAATCAATTTTCGTGTTGGGATGCTGCATTTGGGCAGCCAACCAGACAGCAACGTGTATAGGGGGCCTCGGCGAGGACCTTTGTTTTGGTCAGAGAGACGGCGGGTAACCGTCGCAAATCCGTTCCTGAGCGTGGAGAAGTCCCACGCGGCCGCCTTTCTCTGCAACGCCTCACTCGCCTCACTCGCCTCACTCGCCTCACTCGCCTCACTCGCCTCGCGGCCCCGCAACCTTTACCGGCTCATGCGCAAGAAGAGACCTTTTCCTACCTTCAAGTACCAGGAGGGTCCACCCGCAGCGCCATCTTTGTTTTCCCGTTCCTGCGGAACGTAAAGCCGGAAGGAGGCGTCGTCGGTGTATCCAGCCAGACGCATCCGCGCCTCGGGCATGGGGGCAGGCGCTTTTTCAGCCGGCACCAAGGGCGCGCCTTCAAACGAAAGCGGGGGTGCGGCGGCGGGTTCGCTTGAATAAAAACGCGTGTCGCCAATCGCCGTATTCTCCAGAGCTTCCTCAAGTTTTCCGCGCTTGTGCCTGTCGGAGGCTGCGGAAAAGGTGGCGAGGGCAATGCCTGCGACAAGCGCCAGGGTCCAACCCACCGCCGAGCGCGAAAGGTCCACTTCGGCCTCCGGGGGAGGAGAAGAAGGAGGCGTGCTGGCGGATGGATTGGATTCCATAAGGGGTCTGGTGACTGCAGCGCGTTAGTCCTCTTTACCGGCAAGGGTCGCCAGGATGGAGAGATCCTCGAGGGTGGAGGTGTCTCCCGTGACGACGGCGCCACAGGCCACCTGTTTGAGCAGGCGGCGCATGATCTTGCCCGAACGCGTCTTGGGGAGGGCGTCTGCAAACCGGATTTCGTCCGGCGTGGCGACCGGCCCGATCACGTGGCGGACGTGTTTTTTCAGATCGTCCCGCAGTTGGTCGGTGGCTGTGACGTCCTGTTTGAGGGTGACGAAACACACCACGGCCTGGCCCTTGAGTTCGTCTGGGCGGCCTACCACGGCGGCTTCCGCCACCACGGGGTGCGAGACTAGCGCGCCTTCCAGTTCGCTAGTGCCGATCCGGTGACCGGCGACATTGAGCACGTCGTCGATGCGGCCCACGATCCAGAAATAGCCGTCTTTGTCGCGGCGGGCGCCGTCTCCTGCGAAATACGCGCCTTTGACCTCGGTCCAATAGGTGGATTTATAGCGCGCCTTGTCGCCATGGATGTTGCGCAGCATCGAGGGCCAGGGTTTGCGGATCACCAGTTTCCCGGAAACGTTCGCGGGCACCTCGTTGCCTTCGTCGTCGACAATGATGGCGTCCACGCCGAAGAAGGGCAGGGTGGCCGAACCGGGCTTGGTCGGGATGGCGCCGGGGATTGGCGTGATCATGATGCCGCCCGTCTCGGTCTGCCACCAGGTGTCCACAATCGGACAACGGCCGCCGCCGATGGTTTCATGGTACCACATCCAGGCTTCAGGGTTGATGGGTTCGCCTACGGAACCCAGCAGGCGCAGGCTGGAAAGGTCGTGTTTCTTCACCCACTGGTCGCCCCAGCGGATAAACGCCCGGATGGCGGTGGGGGCGGTGTAGAAAATGGTGACGCGGTAGTCCTCGATGATTTTCCAGAAACGGTCGTTCTCGGGCCAGTTGGGCGCGCCCTCGTACATGAAGGAGGTGGCCCCGTTTGCGAGGGGGCCGTAGACAAGGTAGCTGTGGCCTGTGACCCATCCCACGTCGGCGGTGCACCAGTAGACATCCTCATCTCGCAGGTCGAAGACGTACTTGGAGGTCACATAGGCGCCCAGCAGGTAGCCGCCGGTCGTGTGCAAAATCCCCTTCGGTTTGCCCGTGGAACCGGACGTGTAGAGGATGAACAGGGGGTGTTCGCTATCCAGCGCGACGGCGGGGCAGTTGGCGTCGACCCGGTCCATTTCCTCGTGCCACCAGGTATCCCGCCCCAATTCCATAGTGATATCCTGGCCGGTGCGCTTGAAGACAACCACTCCGCGGACGGTTTGTGCGTCCCCCTTGAGGGCGTCGTCCACGTTGCGTTTGAGTCCCACGACGCTGCCCCGGCGGTAGCCGCCATCGGCAGTGATGACCAGGACGGCTTGGGAGTCGGAAATCCGGTCGCGGATGGCCTCGGCGCTGAACCCGCCGAAAACGACGGAATGTGTGGCCCCGATGCGAGCGCAGGCCAGCATGGCGATGGCGGCTTCAGGCACCATCGGCATGTAAATGATGACGCGTTCGCCTTTGCGGACCTTGTGCGCCTTCAGGACGTTGGCAAAACGGCAAACCTCCCGGTGCAATTGCTGGTAGGTAAGCGCCCGTTTTTCACCGGGTTCACCCTCCCAGAGAATGGCCGCTTTGTTCTGGCGGGGAGTTCCCAGGTGGCGGTCCAGACAGTTTTCTGAGACGTTGAGCTTTGCGCCAACGAACCACTTGGCGGAGGGCTCTTTCCACTCCAGAACCTTGGTCCACTTTTGCTGCCAGACCAGTTCGGAGGCTTCGCGCGCCCAGAATTTTTCAGGTTTCTGGATGGATTCCTCCCAGAGCGCCTTGTACTCGGCAAAGCTGCCGATGCGGGCTTTTTTAGCGAAATCCCGGGAAGGTTTAAAGACGCGTTTTTCGACCAGGTGGGAGGATGTATTCTTGGAACTCATGGGAGGATAGGACGGTGGAGTGCGGTAGGAACGAGCAGGAAACCTATTTTACGCGCGCAGCGCAAGCATGCGTAGAGGAAGCCTCACGCCCCGAGGGTGCGGTGCGTTTTTCGCAGGCGGTGGCCTGCGGAATGGGTGTGATTAAGATGCGAGGGGTTCGGAGAGGGTTTCTATCAGGCGTTTGTGGATGTTATCAAAGCCGCCATTGGAGAAAATAGCGATCACGTCGCCCTCTTTGGCAAGCGCGCCAAGGCGGGTGAGAATTTCAGGCACGCCCGCCTCGTAAAAAGCGGGCTTTCCAAGGGCGGCTATGTCCGCGACGACCTGTTCGGGGTTGAGGCGGTTGTCCTCAGGAAGTTGGTCTAGGCGTGCGACCTGCGAGAGGAGGACGCCATCGGCTTCCGCAAGCGCCTCGGGCAGGGATTGTTGGAAAATGGCCCGGCGGGTGGTGTTGGAGCGGGGCTCGAAGACTGCCCAGAGGCGGCGGCCCGGGTACTGGTGGCGGAGGGCGCGGAGGGTTTGCTGGAGGGCGGTGGGGTGGTGGCCGAAGTCGTCGATGATGGTGATCCCTCGCACGGTGCCCCGGACTTCCTGGCGGCGGCGGACGCCCTCGAAGGAGGCGAGGGCCTTTTGGATGTCTGAGTCGGCGACGCCGTAGAACTGGGCGGCAGCGACGGCCATGGCGGCGTTACGCACGTTGAACTCGCCTGGAATTTGGAGCTCAAACTCACAATTTTTAAGGCTAAAGTGGGCCCCTTTTCCGTAGCGGGGGTTATGAATGCGATGCGTGGCGTGCTCAGAAAAACCGACGGTGAACACGGGGGCCCTGGAGGCGGAGGTGACTTCAAGGGCGTCGGGTTCGTCTGCGTTGACGAAAACGGCGCCGTTTTGGGGCACCAGCAAAACGAGGCGCCTGAAGCTGGTCTGGATTTCAGCCAGGTCTCGGAAAATGTCCGCGTGGTCGAATTCCAGGTTGTTGATGATGACCAACTCCGGGAGGTAGTGGAGGAACTTGGAGCGCTTGTCAAAAAAGGCGGTGTCGTACTCATCCCCCTCGAGGACGACGTGGGAGGATTCGTGCAGGGAGCAGCCCTGGCCGAGGTTATGGGCGATGCCGCCGATCAAATAGGCGGGGGCAAGGCCTGCGGACTGGAGGATCCAGGTCAGCAGCGAAGAGGTGGTTGTCTTGCCGTGGGTGCCCGCGACCACGGCGTTGTGGCGGCCGCTCAGAAAAAACTGGCGGAGCGCCTCGGGCAGGGAGATGTAGCGCAGGCGCCGGTTGAGGACGGCCTCCAGTTCGGGGTTGCCGCGGGAGATGGCGTTGCCGACGACAATCAGGTCGGCATCAGCTGGGATGTTTTCGGGCTGGAAAGGGGAGGCGATGGAGATTCCCCGCTCTTGGAGAAAGGTACTCATGGGCGGGTAGACACCGGCGTCAGATCCTGTGACGGTGAAGCCCTGGGCTTGGAGGGCGACGGCGACGGCGCCCATGGCGGTGCCGCAGATGCCAATAAAGTGAAGGTGTCGAAGGGGTGTCTGCATGGGTAAAGGAAGGAGGGTAACCGAAATGGGAAGGAGCGCAAAAAGGAAGGCTGAAGGGAGGCTCAATGTAGGCTGGAGGATGCCGTAAGGGGAGGGAAAGCAAAGAGGGCGCCCCTAGAGCTCAAAAAAACGGGACAAAGAACGGCACAAAAAAACAGGTTTGGACGGACTGGAACAAACAAAAACCGGGGCGGGGGACCCTTTCTAACGGGAGGACGGTGAAATGGGAGGCAATTTTGGGGGGAGCTTGCTGGGGTTCTCTTTTGGAGGAAGAGCGTTTTGCGTTGCGCTTGGGCGCACATCCTTTTTCCTAGTGGGAAACCTATGTCCGCCACCCTCACTCCGATGATGCAGCAGTATCAGGGCATTCGGAGGACCCTGACCCCCGACACGATCCTGCTTTTCCGGCTGGGGGATTTTTATGAGATGTTTTTTGAAGACGCCAAGCGCGCCTCCGCGGTGCTCAACCTGGCCCTGACGAAGCGCAACGAGGTGCCCATGTGTGGCATCCCCTACCACGCGGCCGAGGGTTACCTGCGTAAGCTGGTGGGAGCCGGGATGCGTGTGGCGGTGTGTGACCAGGTTTCCGAACCGCAGCCGGGCAAAATCGTGAAGCGGGAGGTGACTCAGGTCATTTCCCCGGCGACGGTCTCCGACATGCAGATGCTGGACGCGGCACGCAACAATTTCCTGGCGGCCGTCCATGCGGATCCAAAGCGGGGTTTCGGTTTTGCCTACATTGATCTGATGACGGGGGAGTTTCGCCTGACGGAACTGGCCAATGCCAAAGAGCTGGAGGACGAACTGGCTCGGGTGCGTCCGGCGGAGGTTTTGGTGGCGGAGTCCGGAGCGGAGGCTCTGAAGGAGGTGCGGGGATTGGTGGTGCGGGATGGGTATTGTTTTTTACACGATCAGGCCTACCACACCTTGAAGGAGCAGTTTCGAGTACAAGCCCTCGACGGGTTTGGATGCGAGGAACTGCCGGCGGCGGTGGGTGCGGCGGGGGCGATCGTGCATTATCTTCGCCACGAACTGCGCCGCTCGCTGGCACACGTCACGAAGATGTCCGTGTATCGGCGCTCGGAGTTTATGGTGTTGGACGCGGCGACGCAGGCCAACTTGGAGCTGGTGGAGTCCCGCGGGGCAGGGAAAGACACGAGCCTCGTGGGGGCGCTTGACCGCACTCGCACGCCGATGGGGGCGAGGCGGCTGAGGGACTGGATTTTGCATCCGCTTTGCGACTTGGAGCCGCTCTTGGCCAGGCAGGCCGCTATCGGAGTGTTGCTTTGCAACCCCGGCGCATTATCGGAAATTCGTGATTTGCTCGGGGCCATCCGGGACATGGAGCGAACGGTGGGCCGGCTCACGCAGACCGGCGGGACGGGGCGGGATCTGCTGGTGTTGCGGGCGGCCCTGGAGCGCATCCCGGAATTGAAGGCGGCGGTGGCCGCTTGCGGAACGACGGGCGAGGCTGCGGGCCGTTTTTTGACGGAAGCGGGCGAGGGGCTGCATCCGTTGCCTGCGGTGTGGGAGTTGTTGGCGCGGGCTCTGGTGGACGAGCAACCGGCTGTGATACGCGACGGGGGCGTCTTTCGGGAGGGCTACTCCGAGTTGCTCGACACGCTGCGGTCGGCCGGCAACGAGGGCAAGCGCTGGATTGCAGACCTCCAACACCGGTTGGGGGAGGAGACGGGAATCCGGTCTCTGAAGATTCGCTACACAGGAGTGTTCGGTTATTTCATCGAGGTGACGCGTTCCAATTTAACGTTGGTGCCTCCGGATTGGACGCGCAAGCAGACGGTGGCCAACGGGGAGCGTTTCGTGACGGCGGAATTGAAAGAGGTGGAGGGCAAGATTTTGGGGGCGGATGAAAAGGCAAAGGCCCTGGAGGTGGAACTGTTCGGTCAGTTGCGAGAAGAGGTGCTGGCCGAGCTCAAGGCGTTGCAGGCGACCGCGTTTTCTGTCGGATCTTTGGATGTCATTGCCTCACTGGCTGAGACGGCCCGTTTGTACGGGTATTGCCGGCCGGAACTACACGAGGGCTTGGAGTTGGAGTTTGTGGAGGGGCGTCATCCGGTGCTGGACCAGGCGTTGGTGGAGGAGAAGTTCGTTCCCAATGATGTGTTTCTAAACGCCGAGACCCACGCGCTTCTGGTGCTCACGGGGCCCAATATGGCGGGCAAATCTACCTACATCCGGCAGGTAGCGCTCCTGACTTTGATGGCGCAAACCGGCTCCTGGGTGCCCGCAAAACGCGCGGTGGTGGGGATCGCGGACCGGATCTTCACCCGGGTGGGTGCCAACGACGATCTCTCCCGGGGCCAGTCAACCTTCATGGTGGAAATGCACGAGACGGCCAATATCACAAACAACGCCACGCCGCGCTCGCTGGTGATTCTGGATGAAATCGGCCGTGGCACTTCGACCTTTGACGGGCTGTCGATCGCCTGGAGCGTGGCCGAGTATCTGCACGACATCCTCAAGGCCAGAACCCTGTTTGCAACCCACTACCACGAACTGACGGAGTTGGAGCGCACTCGCACGGGCGTGAAGAACTTCAACGTGGCCGTCCGGGAATGGAACGATCAGATCATCTTTTTGCGCAAAATCATCCCGGGCGGTGCTGATAAAAGCTACGGAATCCAGGTGGCGCGTCTGGCGGGGTTGCCGAAGGCGGTGCTCGAGCGAGCCCGGGAAATCCTCTCAAATTTGGAGCGCTCCGAACTCAGTGCGGACGGTGCTGCGCCAAGTGAAGCTCCCCGCCCCGAAGCGGGGGTGGTGCGCCAAACGCGCCGCCGCACGGTGATGGCCGCTGAGGCGGACCGTCCCCAGATGACGCTGTTTTAGGCGCACTGCAAGGGGGCGGCTTGGGTCCGCCTAGAGGGGCGTGTGCCGAGGTGTTCACTGGGGCGTCCCCTTTAATGTTGATTCCTGTCAGAGTCCAGTTTAAGGGGCTTTGATGAAAGCGCGCAAGGGCTGGGTGGAATATCTGTCAAACATTGCTTATGCGGTGGCTATTTCATTGTTGATGAGGCTGATCGTTTTTTTGCTGGAAGTTCCCTCTGATTTTTTCACTTTTCGGCAGGGGGGGAAGGTCCTCGCAGGCTGGATTTTGTTGTTCTTCATGTCCACGCTGTCCGTTAATGCAGTTATTTCGGTGTGCCGCTGGTGGCTCACTCTGAAGTCGCCCGAGTCGCCTTCCCTCCAGGGCTTACAGGAGGTTTTTGGGTTGGAAAAAGAGCGTTGCGACGCGGCGTCTCGTGGCGGGGAAAAGTCGGTTTGAGCGTGGTGGTGGTCTTTGTCTCAAGTCCCGCAATTCGTAAGAGCCCTGCCCGCTTCTGCTCAAGCGGTAAAGGTTCGCCGCTTTTGGAGGCCTTAGCCCTACTTCGCGGACTCGCGTCTAAAAACGGCTGTTTTCGGGAGCCTTTTTGTGGCAAGCCCCTCATTTGCCGTCATCGTTTTTTCAAAAGTGCTTGTAGTGCCGACCTACCCCCTTGCGGGTCTTTTTCAGAAAGTGGTTTCATGAGGAATGTTCCTCCG
>CANJZW010000094.1 GCA_947479475.1 Chthoniobacteraceae bacterium | reverse complement strand
GCTCATGGGTGGGGTGGGGTCTATTTGAGCCGCAAGTTGGCGGGAATGGTTACGGTCGCCCTACGGGCTCCCTACACCAATCCCGCCAACTGATCGTTGTAGCGTAAATAAAGTCGGCCGTGAGGACACGAATTCAGAAACAAAGGGATCGCCAGGCAATTGTGAAGCGCTCGAAGCGTGGTTGCAGAAACTTAATGCGAACTATGCCAACTGCACGATCTCCATTACGCCGGAAATCGCAGGCCGTTGGGGTGAAATCTGTTCCCGCCGTTCACTTCCAGTCATTGATTCCCTGCTTGCGGCTACTGCTTTGGAACTTGGGCTCATATTGGCCACCCGAAACACAAGAGACTTCGAAGGTCTGGGTGTTTCAACGGTAGACCCGTTTCAATCATAGACTCCACGCGAACTCGGGCGCGGCGATCTTCGATAGGCGCTTGGGACAGACACCTCGCAAGCGGTCCGCGAGGCACCTCTTCACGCCGGTAAAGCTTTCTTCGCCGTTTACGCTGCCGAAGCAACGGCCTGCTCCTTCGCTGCAGCCCAGCTTGGCGTGGCTTTTGCCTTCTCGAGCAGGAACTGCCGAGGTGCAGGCTTGCGGCCCTCCAGTAAAGCCTCGATGTCCTCCCAGCCAGCGGCAAGATCTTGTTCCGAGAGCTTGCCTAGCGTCGCAACCACGCGCTGCCGAGGGCCGAGTTCGGTGCGCACCGTCTCGCACAAAGTCCAGTATTCATAGACCTCGCCGTTGGCGCTTTTGCGGTTCTTGCGGAGAAACACCCTTTGTTCAGCGGTAGATGCAGTTGGCTGGGCGAATACAGTCAATCTAGCTTTAGAACGATGTATCCATAGTTTCCCTCGACCGACAAACGAACCCCGTCGACGGAGACCGTTTCACTCGTGTGAAGCGTCACCGACGGCGTTTTTTCGATTACGGAGATTGTCTTACCCGAAAATTCCTTTGGGAGGCTGATTGTCTTGTTCTGCAAAGGTTGGTGACAGTCGAAGTAGACCACCTGAGAGGTCTTTTGCTTGTGGTAATACAAAGAGGTCGCGGCGGGTTCCCGGTTTGGATCGAAGTACTGGCGGTACAAGATCATTTCTTTGGTTGTACCGGGTTCCGCTGGCACAATCGTAGCGAACAGTGGGTACATTTTTTTAGTGTTCCAGAAGAAATAAGAATTCGGCCGGTCCACAGCCTTGTTTTCTTTGGCCGTGGCTCCAGCGAAGAGAGAGCAACCCAGGGCAATTCCGTATTCCCGGCGTTCGTTGCCAACAATGCGAATGAAACGGTCCGGTGGATCTTCTGGATTAAGGCAGTCAGACCTTGAGAGCGTGTGGTTGATTTTCCAGACCTCCGGCATCCTGTAAATTTCCGAAAAATTGTAGGGCACTCCCTCGATCGTGAGCGGTTTGAGTTTTGGGATATAAAACTCCTGGTTCTTCGCGGATTCGAAAAGACTGTTCCAACCGAAAGTGAGTCCGTGAAGCGTAAGGCCGGCGATGGCATGCTTGATTGTGTATTTCGCACTGATGACGCACGCCGCCGATGGCTGAAACGAATACACCGCATGAAGGTTGAACATCGCGGGCAAATCTTTGGCCACAAGGTCCGGCGTCTTGCCGGGTTCATTGGCGATACGCTCTACGACGGCGTCCGGGAGAATGGCGTCAACGTCGATGACCATGTCGACGGCCCCGCAGGAAACTACGGTTTTGTCCGGCAAAGGAGCCTTGCCATCGACAAAAAACTCGATGCTGTTCACTCGCGAGCCCGGGATCAGTTGCGTCATTGTCGAGCTTTTGAAAAGGACAGGTTTTCCTTCTCTGAACAGGGGTTCATCCTTGTGGTGCTTGAATTGAGGGAACCCTGCTTTTTTGCTCTCCGGATGAATCATGACGTTGTCCTTGTCCATCATCGCGACAATGACCCAAGCGAATCCCGAAGCGTCCGTGAGCTTGGCCCCAATGTCTTTCTGTGTCATTCCATGATCGGGGATTTCCAACTTACGCGCGGAGGATGAGCCGTGATTCCCGCCGAGGTACCCATAACCTGTGACTGCCGACGCAGGATAATCATCTCCCCCCCTGTGGATTAGGGTTCCTTTCGCGTAATCCTGAATGGCCGACTGCTTAGGCACCAGGAAGGCGGCCTCGTTAGCAATGCGGTCGTATTTAAGGACCATGTCTTGCGACTGCGTGAAGGCACTTTGGACCAGAAGTGTGTTTCCATCTCGGTAGACGGTGATTTGTTCTGCCTTCACGGCCGAGAGCGCGGCCGTCAAAAAAAAGGACGCCAGAAGAAAAGCGAGCTGCGTGTTCATGGGGAGGTTCTTTATCGATTTTAAATGAGGCATTTGCAAGAGAACTGACCGGCCTGGCTGCCCTGTCCTCTTCTTTAACAGGAGCAGGCCCGATTCACCGGTTATCGCAGATGAGGTGCGGCACTGCGGGAGCTGCTCACCAGACTACTTTGAGGCCGCGTTCCAGATTTTGACGTCGTCGAAATATCCGTCTTTGGATCCGCAGTTGAGTTCAATTTTGGATTTGGTGGGATGTGCTATCCCGGAAGATTTGAGGTAGCCCACAGGTTTGCCATCGATGCTCGCACGCATCGCATCGCCGACAGTTTCAAGAACCAGCGTGTACCATTTGCTTTGTTCAAGCTCTGGAGAAAGAGGAAAGGTAAGGCCTCGGCCCGCAAGGCGCGCAGCACGCTCGGCCTTTTTGGCCGGATCGTTGGCCATCTGGCGGATTTCTTGGTTCATCCCCCCGTCGCGCTGGTCCACCAAAATGACGGCGTTGGGTTTCACCTGCACCAGACAGATGTGGCCATAGTGGGATCCCGTAAAATTGCGGTCGTCAAATTCAACGGAAAGGCTCGTTGCGCCTTCGAATTTGATTTTGACCTCGATGATGCTGTCTTTGGTGGGCACATCGGTGCCGATGACCGCGTTATGCCCTTTGATTGGGGCTTTCCCGTCCATTGCCGGCGCGTCGAAACGTGTTTGAGTGCCTTTGAGCGCTCCTCTTTCAATGGTGAATGTAGGAACGACTGCACCCCATTTTTCACCGAGTTCAGAACGTTCGAAATTGTCGGCGAACAACAATTCCATCGGTTTGCCAATGGCTTCGGAGGGAACTTCGGGGAGTTTTTGGGCATCCGCTGCAAAGGCTGAAGCAGCGAAAAAGTAAAGGGATAGAAAGCGACGCATAAAAACGGGATGGAGGAAGGGTTGAAGGGAGAGCCTTGTACGGTTTAGGAACAAGGGCGTTCGTTGGCGTTGATTGTTTTTTGTAGAGCACGTCCCAGAACAGGCTAATTCTGGGGCTCCAACGGTGAGTTCTGCCATTGGCTCGCACTGTGGGTGATTGTGTATAAAATCACGGCAGTTGCTGCATTCACAGAAAATGAATCAATCGCGGCTCCCATGGGGATGGCAACTAATTGGTCTAATTGGCCGCGCAGTTGCACCGAGAGGCCTTTGCCCTCATTGCCTACAAAAAGGGCGGTGTCCTTGCGCTCAAAAACCGCATTGGGGAGAAGAACCGCGGCTTCCGTGGCGGCACCAATTGTAAGGACGTTGTTTGCCCGCAAGACGCGCAGCAATTTTTCGGTAGAATCCAGACGGACCACCGGAACGCGAAAAATACTTCCCATCGAGGTCCTTGCAGATCTTGGATGAAACGGGTCCGTCCCATTTAACGCGACCAACGCGTCAACGCCCAAGGCGTGGGCCGTGCGCAGAAGGGCTCCCACATTGCCGGGATCCATCATCGATTCGAGCACCAGTAATTTCTTTCGCTGGGGTTGTTCCCGCCAATCAGCCAGAAGCGCGTTTAAATCGGGCGGGGCTGGAATTTCGGCAAGTGCCAGGATGGATCCGAACGTCCTGCCTTCGGTGAGTTTGTTGAGTACCTCGTCGGGGACAATAGTCACCGGGTAGTTGCGGGCGTCGAGTTGAAGCAACAGGTTTTGAAGGCGTGGTGCGGGCGCTTTGAGATCCGACTCACCCACGAGAGTGTGCGCCAGGGGTGAGCCCGTCGCAAGTGCTCGTTCAACCAGACGGTGTCCCTCAATGGCGAACAAGCCCAGCTGTTTGCGCCCCTCGACCGATAGGGCGCGTTCGTAGTCGGCGACGACTCGTGGCCACGCGTGGTGAGAAGATGCGGCTTGCATGGAAGAGGGGTGAATCAACGTGAATTCGGTTTTTTGCCAACCGCTTGAAAGGGGATTAGAGAGCGACAGTCTCGAGGATTTACACTCCCTTTTTCCATGCCTGCGAAAGCCCAGTCAGAGCGTCAAGCCGGGTGAAGGAGTCGGCCGGAAAACCGATTTTTGTTTTGAGGAAAACATCACGTTCGATGGGGTTGGCAATACTTGAAGAAGCCCTCCAATCAGCCCGCCTAAGGAGGCCTCCCAGCCAAGGGCCAAGTCCGCCGGAAGGAACCGGATAGTCGCTGCCATGGATGACCCTGTTGCGCAACGGGCCGTTGAGAAGTGCTGGAAGCGTGCGCCAACGGTTGGGACTGCAGAGGGCGCTGTTATCGCAAAACAGATTGGGGAAAGTGGCCGCCATGACTTCGAGGTCCCTTGTCCAATCCGGATCCCACAAGCCGCTGCGGCCTGCAGCGTGGGCGGCTATGACCGTGACTCCCGCTTCCAGAGGCAATTGAAGCCGGCGCGGATTGGCGAAATCAGGATTGGTCTGTGGAAGGGTGAACTCACCGCCTGTATGTGAAAGGAGAGCCATGTTGCCAGCCGCCATACGCTCCCAGAAAGCGATGAAACGGCGATCCGCGCAGTCTACGTTCAGGCAATTGGGAAGAAGCTTTAGCACGCGGCAGCCGCGTTGAAGAGCCATCTCCAGTTCCTCTAACGCATCTGCACGGGCGGGATGAATGCTGCAGGCCGGGTAGAGACCGGGGTTTCTATCGCAGACTTCAAATAGATGCCCGTTTGGTACATAAAAAGAACCAAAGCCTTCGATTTTGGTGCCGTTGCTTTGATAGGCCTCGTCCTGCGCAAGCACTAGCAGACCGTCGAGGCTGGAAGTCTGTATCAATTCTGCAAGGCGTCTTTCGAAGGCTTTGTCCAAACCTCCTTTTAATAAATGGAGCGGCAGACCGGCTGCAGACATCAGCATGCGGCCCTGAAGACGGCGCAACCAACCATCCAGTTTCAGCCAGCACCGGCTTCCAGAAGAGCCATCACCAACCAAGTGCACATGGCCGTCGATGCGGAGGGGTTGGTGAGATGGGGGCTGTGTTTCGCTCATAGAGAAGTTCGGCGCTCATTGAGCGTATTGGCAAGGAGCAGGCCTTGGAACGTTTTTGCGTCAGTCACGCTGAGCCTGATCGGAGAGCGCTATACGATTCCGATGGTCGAAGAGTTGTCTGTTTATCGTCCGACGCCAATAGGTTTCGGTGTTTGCACTGGAAGTTGAGGGGTGTGCGGGAAAGGCGCGGTAGAAGCGGATGTCTGCATACCCCTTTTTATGGTTGGCGAAGCCCTTTCGCAGGCTTGTGCAGGGAGAGTTCGTGCCGCCGGCCTGGATGACTTCAGGGCCGTCGAGAGCAAGTTGCGCTTCCGTTTTTTCACCGGGCCGGACAATGGCGATGTGTCCTGATTTCTTTGGATCTGCGCTTTTGTAGACGGCTACGACGAGTTCTCCCCGGTTTGCACCGTCCTGTGCCTGAACGTGGCTGCCGAGAGGGCTCCATCCAGCTTTGATTCCAGGCTCGCTCGCGAGCCAGTCGTGTTGGGCATTGGCGAGAAGGACAGCGCTGTGTTCCGGTGGGCGCAGGATGTAGAGGCCAAGCCTCTCGCAGGCGGCTGCAACAAACTGGCTGCAATGGGTGTGGTTGCCATTGTCCGTGATGGGTTTGCCGGTTGGGTAGCCTGTTTTCCAGTCCACGATGACTCCGGGCTGCCAGTACTTGTCGACTTCCATAGCTTCCAGAAAACGCACTAAATCGACAGCCTTGGGGCTGACAGGTTCAAGGGCGTTTGAAACGGGCGCAAGCCAGGCGAGGAGAGTGCAAAGCGCCAGGGTGGTTGAGCGTGTTTTCATGGAGTGGCGGAATCATCCGGAGTTCAAACGCTGCGACGGGCTGGGCCGAGATGTAGCAAGTGTCTTAGGACAGAACCTTTTTGAGCACCTTCCCGCCTTCGACGCCGGAGAGTTTTGCATCGAGTCCCTGAAACTTTACGGTGAAAGCATCGTGCTGAATGCCCAGCTGATTAAGCATCGTCGCATGCAGGTCGTGGACCGTGGCGACGTCCTCTACAGCGGCGTAGCCCAGTTCATCGGTGGCGCCGTAGACGAGACCCCCTTGGACGCCGCCTCCGGCCAGCCAGACGGACATCGCCTTGTTGTGATGGTCCCGCCCGCTTCCTCCCTGGGACATTGGCGTCCGGCCGAATTCCCCGGCCCAGACAATGAGCGTGCTCTCAAGCATGCCGCGTTGTTTGAGGTCGGTGATCAGCGCCATGCAGGCGCGGTCGATTTCCTGAGCCTTGAGCGCGACCCCTTCCTTGATGCCGCCGTGGTGGTCCCAGTCTTTGTGGTAGAGCTGGATGAAGCGCACGCCTCGTTCGGCGAGCCTCCTTGCCAGAAGGCAATTGGCGGCGAAGGAACCATCGCCGGGCTGGCAGCCATAGAGTTCCAAAGTTGCGGCGGTTTCGCCGGTGACATTCATGAGTTCGGGCACGCTGGCCTGCATTTGGAATGCCATTTCGTACTGGGCGATCCGAGTGGCGATTTCAGGATCGTCGACCAGTTTTGCGTGCTGGCGATTGAGTGCATTGATCGCCTCCACGTCATTGCCCTGCTGTTCTAGATTCACGCCCGCGGGATTTCCCAAGTAGAGCACTGGATCTCCCTTTGAGCGCAGTTGGACGCCTTGATAGCGGCTGGGCAGGAAGCCGCTGCTCCACTGGCGTGCGGCGATGGGTTGGTTCTGGCCACCTTTGCCAAGGGAGGTTAGCACAACGAAGCCCGGAAGGTCGGCGGCCGCGCTGCCAAGCCCGTAGGTCACCCAGGAGCCCATGCTGGGACGGCCTGCGATTTGCGAGCCGGTATTCATAAACATATGGGCCGGGTCGTGATTGATCGCGTCCGTGGTCATCGAGCGAACCAGGCAGATGTCATCCATAACCGAGCCAATTTGGGGAAAGAGGCTGCAGATTTCCGTCTGGTTTTTTCCAAACTTTTGGAACGCGTGCTGCGGGCCAAAACAATTGAGTTTCTGCCCCTGCAGCTGCGCGAGCTGTTGGCCTTTGGTGAAACTTTCAGGCATGGGCTGTCCGTCCATCTCGCCCAACTTTGGTTTTGGATCAAATGTTTCGAGATGGGAAGGGCCGCCTGCCATGGAGAGCCAGATCACGCGTTTCGCTTTTTGGGGAAGAGGCAGCGTGCCAAGGACGCCAAGGGCGGGTGCACCCTGCACTGAGGGCGTCCCTGCGAGAGATGCGAGGGCGACTGCGCCAAGTCCCTGAGTCGTCCTGCCGAGGAAAACGCGGCGGGTTTGCTGGAAAAAATTCGGAGCTTTCATGGCAAGATTAGGCGCGGGTGATCGTTTCGTGGAGGTTGAGAAGAACGCGGGCAATGTGGACCCACGCGGCCAGTTCGGGTTTGTCGAGGACCTCGGGCGTTGGGGCCTGGCCGGTTTGCAAGAGCAGGGAAGCTGCGTTGGAATCGGCTCGGTAGGCTGCCAGGTGTTTTTCTAGGAGCGCCTGCATGGTGGTTAACTCCTCTGGACGAGCCTTTCGCTGCAGACAGCACTCGAACGCCCAGGAAATGCGCTGGGCAGCGTCCCCTTTGCATTCGGAAAGAATCCGAGCGGCAAAGGCGCGGGCAGCTTCGACGTAGGTGGGGTCGTTGAGGAGAACAAGGGCCTGCTGGGGAATGTTGGAGCGGTTACGTTCTGCGCAGCTTTCCTCCCGGCTGGGAGCGTCAAAAGCCAGCATGGAGGGGTGCAGGAAGCTGCGTTGCCACCACGTATAAAGACCGCGCCGGTATTGGCTTTCGCCCTTGTCTGCCGGGTACTCGCGGACTGGGAAGTTGAGGTTCTCCCAATAGCGTTCGGGCTGGTAGGGTTTCACGCTCGGACCACCGATTTTTGGAACGAGAAGCCCGGCTACGGACAATGCGTTGTCCCGCACCAGTTCCGCGTCTACCCGGAAGGAGCTTTGGCGGGCCAGTTCGCGGTTGTAGGGGTCAGCGGCAGCGAGCTCGGGCGAGGCGGTTGAGACCTGCCTGTACGTGTCGCTGGAGACGATGGTGCGCACCATGTGTTTGACGTCCCAGCCGCTATCCATGAATTCGCAGGCGAGCCAGTCGAGCAGCGCGCTGTTTGGCGGTGGCTCACCCTGAGCCCCGAGATCGTCGAGCACCTTGCTCAAGCCAATGCCGAAGAATTGTTTCCACAGCCGGTTCATCACCGACCGGGCCGTGAGCGGGTTCTCTCGGGAAACAAGCCACTGCGCGAGGTCCAGTCGGGTTGGTTCACGCCCTTCGATTTTGGGTTGGGGCAGGTACTTTGGAAGTGCGGCTTTCACGACCTCGCCGGTATCGTCCAAAAAGTTTCCACGCGCCAAAATTTTCACAACGCGCTTGGGCTCGGCGCCCACGGTAACAAGGCACTTTGTGAGCGGTTGGTAGTATTCCAGGCGCTCCTTTTCCGCGCGGGTCAAGGCATCGCGTTCATTGACAAAAAGGTCGGTGCCGAGAGTTCTGAAATAAGTTTGGATCTCCTTTTTGTCTTTAGCCGAACGGCTCTTTTCCTCTTTCTTGAGCGCGGCAGAAGCGAGCTGGGCTGTTTTTTTATCCACGGCCGTGGCTTTTGAGTCTTTCGCCAATTCCGGCAGACTCGCGGCTAGAGCGGCGGGGTCCGACTCCCAGTTTTTTTGGGCGGCATCTAGCTGGGGAAGGATAGCGTCGTACTTCTTTTTGGCGTCGGCAAGGACCCCGTCTAACTTGGCGAGCTGGCGTTCCTGCTCCGGGGTGGCGAGGATCATTCCGTCCTCACGTTTTCCAAGAATGGGCTCCTTGATGTCTGCAAAAAAGGCCCCCAGCGAATAAAAGTCCCTCGCAGTGATTGGATCAAACTTGTGGTCGTGACACTGCGCGCAGCCTATGGTTTGCCCCAACCAGGCTGCTCCAATGGCCCTCACGCGGTCTGTGAGCATCCGAAGTTCGTAGTCCTTTGGCTGTGCGCCACCTTCTTCAGTGGAGAGGATGAGCCGGTTGAACGCCGAACCGACCCGGGATTCTTGATTGGCGTCTGGAAGGAGATCTCCGGCTACTTGCTCGAGAGTGAACCGGTCGAAACGCTTGTTCTCATTGAAAGACTTGATGACCCAATCGCGGTAGGGCCAAACATTCCGCGGGTTGTCGCTATGGTAACCGATGGTGTCGGCAAACCGAACCACATCCATCCAGCCCTGCGCCATGCGCTCGCCAAAGTGTGGGCTTTCCAGGATGCGATCCACAAGTTTCGCGTAAGCTTGTGGAGCAGTGTCCGCGAGGAATGCAGAGACTTCGGCGGGTGAGGGGGGAAGTCCGAGGAGGTCCCAGTACAGGCGCCGGATCAAGGTGCGGCGGTCTGCCTGCGGGGAGGGCTTCAGGCCGATTGCAGAGAGGCGCTTCTGAACCAACTCGTCCACGGCTTGACGCGCGGGCGCAGTGGTTTCCTTCTTGGGACTGACGTAGGACCAGTGCGCCTGATATTCTCCGCCCTGCTGGATCCAGCGCTTGAGGGTTTCTTTCTGGTCTGGAGTCAGCTTTTTGTTCGACTCAGGCGGCGGCATCAATTCGTCGTTGTCGGTAGAGACAAGACGTTTGAGGAGTTCGCTTTCCCCTGTGTTTCCGGGAATGAATGCCTTCTTTTCCAACGCGATCTCTCGCACATCAAGGCGTAGCTTGGCTTTGCGGTGGTTTTGATCGGGGCCGTGGCAGTGGAAGCAGTTATCGGAGAGAATCGGCCGGATATCGCGGTTGAACTCAACCTTTCCTAAAGGAGGGACGGCGGCAGAGGCCTGAGCCGCCAGTCCGGCAAGCGCCAAAAGGAAAGGGAGAACGGAGTTTTTCATATTCAGGGAGGTCAGATCAACAAAAGGGGCGGGACGCAGACTAGCATAATCCCACAGCCCCCCATTTTGTTATAAACGACCTCCCACGGAGCCAATAAATCAATCCAAACGGACGACCGCCTTGATGACGCCGGTCTCCGGCTTGAGCCAGTTGGGGAAAATGGCTGGCACTTCGGCAAAGTCCGCATGGTGGGTGATCCATGGGGCAGTGTTGATTTTGCCCGATTCAATCAAGGTGATGATCCGTGAGAAGTCCCGGGAAAGGGCATTTCGACTGGCCATGAGAGTGAGCTCGCGCCTGTGCAGGAAAGGAGCGTGGGGAAACTCCAGGTTCTGCTGGGTGATTCCCACAAATACAACGCGTCCCGCAAACGAGGCCAACTCCATGGCCCGGACCATCGACTTATGGCTTCCCGTGGCATCAATAACAATATCCGCGAGTTGGCTGTTGGTGAGGGCTGCGAGCGAGGTGATGTCAGTTTCGTCGCCGCGCGCCAGGATCGTATCGGGCACTCCCATCTGGTCGCGTACGAAGGCCAGGCGTCCCTCGCTGATATCCATCACAATGGGGCGTGCTCCCGAAAGTTTTGCAAACTCGAGGGCGGACAACCCGATCGGCCCTGCGCCAATAATGAGCACGGTTTCGCCAGGCTTTGGATTTCCTCGGTCGACGGCGTGGCAGCCGATGGCGAGTGTCTCTACGAGCGCGCACTGGTCGGGGGTGAGGTTGGCCGCAAGGTGCAGTTTTCTTGCGGGCAGGATGATGCGTTCGGTAAGGCCGCCGTCACACATCACTCCGAGGGTCTTGTGCTGCTCGCAGCAGTTCGTAAAACCGCGCCGGCAGGAATAGCAGGCCTGGCAGTTGAGGTAGGGCTCCACCGAGCAGCGGTCACCCGGTTTGAGGTTTGTGACACCCTCGCCTATGGAAAGCACCTCCACGCCCAACTCGTGACCGGGAATGCGCGGGTAGGAGAAAAAGGGCATCTTCCCCAGGTAGCCACCAAAGTCCGTGCCGCAGATGCCTACTCGCTGGACGCGCACCAGCGCTTCTCCAGGGCCTGGATCCAGCGGTTCGGGAATGTCGAGGCAGAGCCAGCTGAGGGGTTTTTCGAGTTGAAGGGCTTTCATTAAAAAAGGCAGCTAATTGTTTTCTGGAAGGCCTTCAAGATGGCCGAGGTTTTTGACGGGTTTGAAAATTTCAAGCACTTCGGCTAGCAGAGTGTGGTCGAGCGGTTCGGCCGCCCATTTGGCCCAGTTGCGAATGTTGTTGGGATTGGCGCTGCCGCTGACCGTGGTGGTGATGTCTGGGTTTTCGATACTGAACTGGAGGGCAAGCTTTGCTATGTCGATTCCCTTGGAGGCGCAGTGCTCCGCGGCTTTGCGGGCGGCGGCCTTGACCTCCTCGGGCTCCTTGAGCCATGCGGGTAGCGGAGCGCTCGTGAGGAGGCGCGCGCTGAAGGGGCCTGCATTCATAATCCCCACGCCTTTGGATTTGAGATAGGGTACCATCTCGTCCAAAAAGCGGGTATTCTGAAGCGTGTACTGGTTGTAGCTGAGGACGCAATCGACGTTCGTCTGGTCGAGGATAAATTTGAAGACTTTCATCGGATAGCCGCTGAAGCCGATGTAGCGGACCTTGCCGGCCTTCTGGATTTTGCGCAGAGCAGGAATTGTCTCGTCCACGATTTGCTGCATGGGAACAAATTCAATGTCGTGGCAGAGGATAATGTCGAGATGATCGGTGCCGAGTCGGTGCAGGCTCACATCCACGCTTTCAGCGACGCGTTTGGCAGAGAAATCGAAATGTTGAAGATCGTAACGGCCAAGCTTACTGCACAATGTATAGCTCTCGCGCTGGATACCCTTCAACGCGATGCCGAGGAGAACCTCGCTCATGCCTCGGCCGTAGAAGGGGGAGGTGTCGATGAAATTGAGTCCGCAATCGAGCGCGGCGTGGACGCTTTCAAGAGCTTCCTCGAGTTTAACGCTGCGGAATTCCGCGCCGAGAGACGATGCACCGAAGCTGAGGATGGGAAGTTGGAGGCCGGTCTGGCCCAGAGCACGGGTTTGCATAGAAAAGAAATGGGTGGATCTGATGCGGTGCGTATTAGCCGATGAAAAGAGGGCGCATATGGCGCTCAAAAATGTTTTCAGTGACTTGCTTCGCCACGATCTCCTCGTTGGATTTAAGCAGGTCGAGGTAACGGGCCCCGGCTTTTGCCGCGAGTTTGAATGAGACGTGCAACAACTGGCGGACGTGTGGGTTAAACTCGGGATGGCCGGGGATGTGGCGGATCGCGTTTGCGAGTTGGGGCCCGCTCCAGGTGTTTACGGTCTCGGCACTGGGGAGTTTGGAGCGCTCGATGTCGATGACGCTTGCGTAAGGGGCGCAGAGCTCGTCGACATGGGCGAGCGCGTAGGCGTAGATTTCTTTGGTGAGAACCAATCCTTCGCCGCCGGCTTCCGAAAGACCGACGAGTTCCTCCAGCCATGTGGTGCCCGCGGTTTTGAGGTGCAACCCCGCGCCGGTGCGCGCAAGGGCGCGGTGGATGATGGGGTAGAGTGAAAACTTGTCGCTGCCGCTGTGGACGCTGAGTTTCAGATTCGCAGGAAGGCCGTACTGCTGGATCGCATGTGCGATGACGGCTAGGTCGTCGTTAAACTCCCGCTCGAATTGAGAGAGGTCGCCAACGTAGTCCACGCCTTTGTTGAAACGGCCGGTGAACTTTGGCGCGATGGTTTGAATGCGCACTTTTTCGTCAGCGAGTGCGGCAAGGATGATCAGGAGCTCGGGCGGGGTTTGAGGCGCGTCTGTTTCGTCCAGCGAAACTTCCGCGATAAAGTTGGCTTCTCCCTTCCGGGCGGAGATGTGGCGGTAGATGTTTCCTGCCTCCTGGACGGCCAAAAAATACTTTGAGGCAACCTGTTCGACTTCTTCCCGGGTGGTGGTGAAGGGCTCGCTCAGGCCTGCGATGGTCAAAGTGCCAATTAGTTCGGGATGCCGATTGATAAACGCCTGAACGTCGGCGAGCGGAGTGGGCTGTCCGATAGAATCGGCAACATCGAGGGTGAAAAAATCGGAGCAGGCGATGAAGCGTTCTACCGTTTCGAGGCGGATGTGGTCGGCGTCCACGTGCCAACCGTGTTCCCATCCTTTTGCGCTAATGGCTGCTTTTGCGGCGTCCAAAACATTCTGCGGCTCGGAACCGACGAAGGTGTGTTCGCGGTTGGACTTGTTCCACACGGGCGCAACGACGATGCCCTCGGCCGCCAGTTTCTGGAAGGCCTGGAGTTGGGCCTTGGCCTGGTGTGCGAAGCGGTCACCGACGCCAAAAGAGAATCGTTCGAGAGTAAGCATGGAGGATTGGGATTGGGGTTGAAGAACGCAAAACATTAGGGGCTGGGGCGCCACGTTGGAATGGCAGGACTTGACTAAGTAATAGCTATTCTTAACCTCTTTATGATGTCGGCAAAGTTTCTTAATCCCTCTGTTGAGCCCTCTTTTGTCTCGCAGCAGGTAACCGAGGAGCACCGATATTACCTGAATCTCAACCCGCCAAAAAAGGATGCGTTTGTCGTGGTCTGCGGGGGAGTGGAGCGGATGGAGCCTGACTACGTTGTCCGGAGGAGTGATTTTCCTTATTTTGCGGTTGAGCTGGTCGTCGACGGGGAGGGCTCTCTAATGCTCAACGGACGCCGTTTTCCGTTGGTGCCAGGGGTGGTATTTGCCTATGGACCGGGAGTGGCGCACACCATCCGCACCAATCCGCAGCACCGAATGCGCAAATATTATTTGGACTTCGCCGGGACGGAGGCGCTGGCGTTGCTTGAAGCCTCCGGCCTTGCGGCATGGAGGGCGCTTCGGGTGGCGGCACTGCATGAGGTCACCGATGTTTTTCAGGCGCTCGGCCGGGAGGCGCGGGACGATACGCCGCTTGGGCGGTCTCTCTGCCAAACACTGGGGCGTCTGTTGCTTTTGAAAATCCAGCAGAACGCCGTGCCCGGGGGACGCCGCGTGCCGCGTTCTTTCACAACGTATGAGCGTTTGCGCCGGTATATTGAGCAGCACTACCTGCGTTTGGGGACGGTGGACGAGATTGCTTTGGAAAATCACGTGACTCCTGTTCATGTCTCCCGGCTTTTCAGGCGTTTTGGACAGACGGGGGCGTATCAGTTTCTGCTTCGGCTGAAGATGAATCACGCGGCGGAGTTGCTTGATTCTGGTTTTCTGGTGAAAGAAACCGCCGCTCGGATTGGTTTCGCCGATGCTTTTCAGTTTTCACGCGCTTTTAAGAGAGTGCACGGGGTGCCGCCGGCGGCGCTGCTCGCTTCCCGTCAGTCTGCCGGTGGTTTTGCTGGCGGCGGTTAGGTGCAGGAACTGGAGAGCTGGCAGGTTCTCCCGGGCGTGGGGCCTGAGGGATGAGGGATGAGGGAGGTTTTTGCCGCTGTGTTTGCAAGCACATAGGCAGGCGCTTGGCGGCATTGGGCTTGCTCTATGGGGGCGCTTCGATAAACCAAGGGTCTCCCCTATGAAAACCCATCGCCCCATTGCGTTTTTCCTCTCTGGTCTGATTGTTTGCAGCGCCGCTTTAAACGCGGCTGCGCAGTCTCCTGCGTCTCCAGTGGGGGCCACCCAGGCCGGCAAGACCCCGGATGTTTCAAAGCTCGATCCGGCCCTTGCCGCCAGCAAGGCCGTCGTCGCAGACAACATCGACTGGCACGACGTCACCCAATGGGGACTCGAGGGGCGCGAATGGACGGGACAGGAGCGCCTGCGTTATTTCGACAGGTTTCCGGCCGCGGCGGAAAAAGCGGTGCCTCCAGCGGTCTGGAAATTAAGCCGGGACAGTGCCGGGATGATGGTCCGGTTTAAAACGGACGCTTCCAGTTTGCATGCGCATTATAAACTGTCCAAAGAGACGCTGGCTTTGCCCCATATGCCGGCCACCGGAGTGAGTGGGTTGGATTTTTACGCGCGTGATGAGGCGGGTCGCTGGCGCTGGGTGAACGTGACACGGCCGGCTTCCTCGGAGTTGCGCGTAGAAGTGATTAAGGGACTGGCTCCCGGGCTGCGTGAGTATGCGGTTTATCTGCCGCTGTATAATGGAGTGGAGTCCCTGGAAATCGGTGTTCCCAAAGGGGCGCGCTTCGAGGGCCTTGCCCCCAGAGTGAAGCCTGTCGTGTTCTACGGGACATCCATCACACACGGGGCGTGCGCGAGCCGCCCTGGGATGGTGCACACGGCGATCTTGGGAAGGCGGCTTGACATGCCTGTGGTCAACCTTGGGTTTTCCGGCAATGGCAGGATGGACGCAGGGGTGGGCGAATACCTGACTGGCATTGATGCCGCCGCTTACGTGATCGACTGTCTTCCCAATATGGGGCCAGCAGATGTAAGCGCTCGCACCGTGCCCCTGGTTGAGCAACTCCGGGCCGCTCGCCCCCAGACTCCCGTGATTTTGGTCGAGGACCGGCGTTTCACCAACGATTGGATCACTCCGGCGAAGGCAAAGTTTCATGACGACAACCATGCGGCGCTCAAGGCCGCCTTTGAGAAGCTCCAAGCCCTTGGCGTGAAAAACCTCTATTACATCGCAGGGGACGCTCTTTACGGGACCGATTCGGAGGGTGCCACGGACGCCTCCCATGCGAACGACTTGGGCTTTATGCGGCAGGCAGACGTGTTTGAGCCCGTGCTGCGAAAGGCGTTGGGCCGTTAGCAGAGAGGGGTTGAGGAAGGGGCGCGGGCGCGTGCAGACGGCCCCTGAGGTTTTTGCGGGGATCCCGTGCCGGTGGGCGTTCGGGTCTGCGTGCCGTGATTAAGTCAGGGGGATCCCGCGGGGGGCTGCGAAGAGAGGCTAGCGAGGTTGGGTTTTAAGCTAAAACCCATGCCTCTTTGCGAATCAAAGTTGGTGCACCAGGAGGCGGTATCGCAGCGGCAGCCGGGAAAACGTGCCGTAATCGGGCTTTCAAGACTTATGAAAAGATTCCTTCGCCTTGTTCCTCTGATGATCGGATTTGCAGGGGGAACTCCTCGCTCCCGAGAACTGAAGGTGGGTTCCGCCACCGTGGACATTACGCCGGACGGGCCGGTGGCTCTTGCTGGGCAGTTTCATACGAGGATCGCGCAGCGAGCGGAGACGCAAATTCTGGCGTCGGCTGTGGCGATCGAGGCTAGCGAGGAGGATAAAGTTGTGGACGAATCCATTCTGATTTCCTGCGATCTGATTGCAGTGCATTCGTCGATTCTGGAAATCTTCCGACAGAGACTGCAGCCATTGATTCCGGAGCTGGACGTGCGCAAGGTGATTGTATCGGCGACGCACACACACACGGCGCCTGTAACGTCCGAGATCATGGAGGAGGCCTTGATTTGTTACCCCATCCCCAAGGAGGGCGTGATGCAGCCCCAGGAGTATGTGCATTTTTTGGCGCAGCGTCTGGCGGAGGTTGCCGTTCAGGCATGGAAGTCTCGCAAGCCTGGCGGAGTCAGTTGGACGCTTGGTTACGCGACAGTGGGGGAGAACCGCCGCTCTGTGGATTCAGGGGGGAAGTCCTGTCTTTACGGCGATACAGGCGACCCTCATTTCCGGCACATGGAGGGCGGCTTTGATTCTGCCGTGGAGACGCTCTTTTTTTGGGATGCCAATCAGCGTTTGACGGCGGTGGCGGTGAATCTGGCGTGTCCGTCCCAAGAGGTGGAGGACGGCAGCTCCATCAACGCTGATTTTTGGCATGATACCCGGGAGCGCTTGAAGCAAAAACTCAACGCGCCGGGGCTTACGGTGCTGGGGTGGTGTAGTGCGGCAGGCGACCAGTCGCCCCATCCCATGATCCGCAAGGAAGCGGAGGCGCGAATGATCAGGCTACGCGGACTTTCGCGCCAGCAGGAGTTGGGCCGGCGGATCAGCAACGCGGTGGTGGACACTCTGGAGGTTGCCAGGGCCGACATTCGCACCAAAATGCCATTCTCTCACCTTGTTCAAAATTTGCGCCTCCCCCCGCGTCGAATCCTTGAGCGTGAATACGATGAAGCCAGGCAGTACATCGCGAAGTACGAAGCCCTTAAAAGTCCTGACAACCGAATTGCGACACTGTTGCGGATGGAGCGTGGCATCATGAAGCGGTTTGAGGAGGCGGCGCTGCAAATGCCCTACGCCGTCGAGGTTCATGTGCTGCGGATTGGCGATATCGCGATCGCGACCAACCCTTTTGAATTGTTCCTGGATTACGGCGTACAGTTGAAGACGCGCAGCAAGGCGCTGCAGACTCTCGTGTTGCAGCTGACCAACGGGTACGGGATGTACGCGCCAACGGCGGATGCGATTGACGGGGGGAGCTACAGCGGCCAGCCGCACGCCAACAAAGTGAGCCCCGAGGGAGCGCAGATGCTTGTCGAACAGACGGTGCAGGCCATCAACTCACTTTTTTGAGAGGGGATTCGCGAGTCGACCATGGCCCCGGTCTTGCCGTACAAGCGTGGAAGGTCTTTGAGCGTTCCAATGGGGGGAGGATTTTAGCGCCATTGACTATAATCCTAAAAACGGCAATGGAGGAGCGCAACGCGCCTCGACGAGGGCAGCGGGAAGGTCAAACCGGCGGCGACTTCCGCCAAATCTGATGCCCCTGCAAGGGGCAATTCACTTTCAGCCCATGGCAACACCATGGGAAAATGGTTCCAAACAAAACGCCCTGTAAGGGCACTCCAGGCGCCCGGTCCATTCCAAAT
>CANJZW010000093.1 GCA_947479475.1 Chthoniobacteraceae bacterium | reverse complement strand
GCTCATGGGTGGGGTGGGGTCTATTTGAGCCGCAAGTTGGCGGGAATGGTTACGGTCGCCCTACGGGCTCCCTACACCAATCCCGCCAACTGATCGTTGTAGCGTAAATAAAGTCGGCCGTGAGGACACGAATTCAGAAACAAAGGGTTTCCTTCAGCGCAATTCCGCATTCAATAAACGCAGCGAGCCCTTTTTGAACTGCCAGATCCAGTCGCTTGAAGTCTTTTATTTCGACAGCTGAAAGCGATGCTTCCTCAGCGTTTTTCTTGCGAGAGCTGGGGCGTGGTTCATCCGAGAGGACCAACTCATTCCGGCGGTAATCATGAAAGGCCTTTGGAAATTCACGCACACGGAGTTCCTTGTCCCATTCCTCCCAATTTCCTCCGTGTTTATCTATGAGTTTGAGGGGTTTACCATCTCTCATCGGTACCCGGCCGAGTTGTTTTAGAAAGAAAGCGATACCTTGGCTGCGGCAATGCTCCCTCAGTTCCTCAACCCATTCTATTTCAAACGGTGTTGTCAAGTTGCCAGAACCCGACTCGCCCCCCAAAATAACCCAGTCAATACCCTTTAAATCAAGTGTTTCTGGATTCAACCGATTCCAAAGAGGTTCTATGGTGCGTTCTAATTCGAGGTCATGGCGGTGGGACTGCTCCAGCAGGTGGATCACCTCCTCATCGTTCACCTGTGGGAATTCCCCATAGGACTGGGCCACTGCGTGGAACGGTTCGGGTTTTGCAAGCGCGACGAATTCGTGCACGAGCGGGCGCAATTCTTGGTACGCCGAAACCGAAGTCGTCGGGACGGCGATTACAAGCCTCGCGGGCTTGAAGGAACGAAGCGCCTCGATGGCCGCCCGAATGCTCGCCCCCGTCGCAATGCCGTCGTCGACGAGGATGGTTGTTTTGCCTCGCACCAGTTGTTTTGGGTAAGGGCCGCGGTACAAAAGCTCCCGGCGTTTGAGTTCCTCGGCCTCCTGCCGGGCCACCCTGTTGATTTCCGAGATGGAGATTTTCAGGCCACGCACGATGTCCTCGTTGAGCACACGCATCCCGCCGGAAGCGATGGCTCCCATCGCGAGTTCGGAGTCGCCCGGTACGCCCAGTTTTCTGACCACAAAGATGTCTAGGGGGGCGTGCAGCGCCTCGGACACCTCAAAGGCCACCGGGATGCCTCCCCGGGGGATGCCCAGCACCAGCAAGTCGGGCGTGCCCGCGTAGTGCATCAAGTTTTGGGCCAGTTGTTTTCCCGCTTCCGTTCGATTCAAAAAAAAGGGATCCATAAAAGCCATTCCGAGACTACCGTTTTTGCGCCGCAATTCAGTCGGCTGGGAGCTTTAAAAGGATTCCGTAGGCTTCTCGGTCTCTGCCATGCTTGCCGTGAAAACTCCTCCGCGCCACCCACCCATGATATCGCTGTGCTTGTGGAGGGGGATCCTCTCCCGTCACCGCGTGTTCAACTTTATAATCGCGGCGCCCACGCTTAAAATGAGGGTTTATTTTGCGGGCACCCGCAGGCGTTCGTAACGAAGTGGGCGACATTTTTATTGAAGTAGAACCTCTTGGCGGGAGGCGGCACATTGAGATCACCGAAACCCGCACGCGTAAGGATTGGGCCGGTTTCATCAGGGGGATGCTCAACGAACGCTATCCACGGGCGACCAAGGTCCGAATGGTGCTGGATAATTTCAAACCCCATAATACGGCATCGCGGTACGAAGCGTTCCCAGCGGAAGAAGCCAGGCGTCTGGCCGAACGCCTCGAAATTCACTACACCCCAAAACATGGCCGTTGGCACAATATCGCCGAGATTGATTTGAGCGTACAGGCTACTCAGTGCTTGAATCGTCGAATCCCTGATATGGACACAATGCGCCGCAAAGTTTCAGCTTGGGAATCAGACAGAAATAACCGGGGGAGTCAAACTGCCTGGCAATTCTCCACTGTAGACGCCCGAATAAAGCTAAAGCACCTCTGCCCGACGTTATGACCGATACTGTCTACTAGCCGCCCCCAACGCTTTTCCTCGCGCTCTTGAGGCGGTAGCTCTCTCCGTTGGATTCCAAGATGGGCACGCGGTGCGTCAACCGATTCAGCATGGCCCCTGTCATCCGGTCAATTCCCTTAAGCACGACGGATCCACGGCTGGAAAAATATTTGCCTCCTGCCTGATCTTTCCGGGCAAACCATCGAGGCTAAGTGAATACGGCGGACGCCGTTCTGGTGTTTCCAGATTTCCAGACCTCGTTGGGCGGTGATGGCCGGGGGTGGACGTTGTACTGTTCGGAGTACTACTGGGGCTGGCTTTGTTCCGTAAGTTTTTGATTTACAGTATGGAGGCGGGGGGGGGAATCGAACCCCCGGTAGAGCTTTTGCAGAGCTCGGCCTTACCACTTGGCGACCCCGCCATTTCCAAGAGAGCTTAGTAAGCCGTCTCGGCGCCTGGAAGTCAACCTCCACGGTGCCATGTTCCGAAAGAATTCACATTCCATGACGCATTCCTGAGATTCGTATTATTCAGAGTAAAACGCTGATTATCATAGAGTTCAGCTTATTAAATGCGTTCGGTTTCCTCGGATTTAACAGGCGGGATTGGCGTGGATTCCCTCCCTCCGGAAGGATACCCGAACCCGCTCCGGCCATGCCGCCACGGCGCTTGAAGGCAATCCGCTGCCGCTGGAGGAGGTGCGCTCAGGAGCTGAAACAAACCTTGGAATGTGTGCGGGCACGGGTGCAACGGTTCAGGTTTGCTGAAATTCAGGCCGGCGGCACGGAACGAATGGTGTTGCCTCCAAAAGGGTACAACGGATGGGCCTCCAGCGGGAACATGGAAGTCTTTCGCCCTCAAAAGTTTGGGATCAGCTCAAAGTCTCCAAACAAGGGGCGATGAATTCATGCGAGCGCTCATCGGCGCGGGTCTGATTCTGAAATAGGGGACCGCCAAAAGCGGCCGCTATTTTTCACCACGGGCCAGATCATCCCACGCACTCAACCAGAGCTTGTGCGCGAAAAACGTGGAGTGCTCCCACCCCGGTGCATGGCCCTCCGGCATTGGGCCTGCGTACCGCTTTTATCGGAGCGGAGTTTTCACGGTCGTCTGCGGGAATAGCCCATTGGCCTCGGAGCGGAAGAGTCGCGTTAATGACCGCTTTGAGCCGTTGGTGATTGATTTCCTACGGCCCCCAACTCTGGTGCTGAGGGCGCGGGAAGCTTAGTTCCAGCGGTGTGGCTCAGCGGGTTTCCTTGGAGTACGCCTCGAACAAGGCCGGAACGCCTGCCGCCTGCGCGTCTCCTTTGTGGAAGACAAAACGGTGGCGGAGCTTGAGCTTCTCACCCGCCATCACGACCGTCGCACCATCCGGAAGTTCCTTGTCGTACTGCTTGGAAGCGAACGGGTTTGCTGTGAACAAGCCGTAGCTGCGCACGTGCCAGCGCGTGGGATAACGGAAGCTGCTCGGGTGGTTCAAGAACGCGATGCCGAGGTTCTCGCCTTCAACGGGGCCGCTGTAATCACACCACTTGGCGGGCTTGCTCCACGCGTCCTTGTCCGTGATGCCCTCGCTATTGACGATCTTGCCGCCTTCCTTGCTGTCCACCGCCATGCTCGCTGGCACGCGGATGGAGAGGCCGGCGTCTTTTTTATCCTCAAACTTTACTTCGCCATCGGTGGCGAGAAAGTCTTGGTCAAAATCGATGCTGCGTGAATCCCCGCTGCTGCGGAAAGTCAGGCGGCGTTCCTCGGTGAGGATACGTTTGCCACTGGAATCAACGTACTCGCAGATCTCGGCAATGGTCGCCTTGTCGGCGTCGGTCTTGAGCTCGGTGAATTTGACGTGCCGGATGCTTCCCAGCAGGTCGAGCCGCGTTTGAGCCGATCCGCCACTCTTCGCGTTTTTGAGGCCCGGTTCGTGGGTGCCACGTTCTGACCAGGTATCCCAGCCCCCGATGCTTTCGTGGCCGAAATTCATCCCGCGGTGGTGGTAGTGATCCCGCTGTACCTTGGTTTCGGTGGGCACTTCCTCCATGGGAAATGCGCGTGTCATCGCCTTGCCCGTGGGGCCGTAGACCGGCCACAAATAGGGCTTGTTAGTCTGGTCGATCACGTAATTGGCGAAGGGCTTGCCATCAACGCTCACGCTGACGCCGTGGGCATCCTCTTTGAGGGTGAACTTGGAGTCCGCCGCGTTTGCGGCGGAGGCTGCGGCGAGGCACAGGACGATCGAACGGAGGGTGTTGTTTTTCATGGGGGGAAGGGGAGTCAGGTTCGAATCAAGAGGCTAAGAAGTAGGCGGGTAGCAGGGGCCAATCCGTCGGAAGGCGCGGGGTCAAATTGCTTCAACCCCGCGTTTCAATCGGCGCCTATTCTACCGTAGGCAGGAGTTCCACGCCGTCTTCGTCCGCGGTATCCGAGTCACTGCCCGCCACCGGAGCGATGGCCTGCAACTTGGAGCCTGCCTTCAAGTCGATGAGTTTTACCCCCATCGCGTTGCGGCCAGTTTCGCGGATCTGACGCACGCGGGTGCGAACCATCTTGCCCTTCGTGGTGATGAGCATGAGTTCGTCGGATTCGCGCACGGCGAGGGCTCCCGCCACTTCGCCGGTTTTGTCGCCGACTTTCATGGTGATGATGCCTTTGCCACCGCGGCCCTGGAGGCGGTAATCCTCGAAGGGGGTGCGTTTGCCAACGCCGTTTTCACCCGCCACAAGCAGGGTGCAGTCGTTGTTGACCAACACGGCGGCGACCACTTTGTCCCCTTCCTCGAGGCGGATGCCCCAGACTCCAATGGTGTCTCGGGACTGGGTTTTGACTTCCTCTTCGCTGAAGCGTATGCTCATCCCTTGCCGGGAAATCAGCACCATTTCGCTGTTTCCATCGGTGACGTTGGCGGTGATAAGGGCGTCTCCCTCTTCAATCTTGATGGCGATCAAACCACCCTTGCGGATGTTTTTGAAGTCGCGGAGGTTGGACTTTTTGACAATCCCGCTCCGGGTCGCAAACACGATGTTGAGTTTGTCGGTGAAGGTGTCTTCGTCCGTCTTTCTGCCTGTGATGCGGATGGTCGCGGCAATTTTCTCGTCCGGCCGCAACTGCAGGAAGTTGGCGATGGAGCGGCCCTTGGAGGCGCGACTGCCTTCGGGGAGCTCAAACACGCGCTCCACATAGCAGCGGCCCGACTGGGTGAAGAACATGAAATAATCGTGGGTCGTCGCCGTGTAGAGGTGTTCGACAAAGTCGTCCTCGTCCTCGGGATTGACGGCCTCGCGAGTCTGCATGCCTTTCATCCCCGTCCCGCCCCGGTTGCGGGTCGGATAGTTCGCCACCGCCGTGCGCTTCAGGAAGCCTTTGTGGGTGATGGTGATGACGGTGGACTCGTTGGCGATGAGGTCTTCGATGGAGATTTCGCCTTCGTCGGGAACGATTTTCGTCAGACGTTCGTTGCCGTACTTGGTGCGGATCTCACCCAGTTCTTTTTTGATGATGGTGAAGACGCGCAGTTCGCGGGCCAGAATGTCGATCAGATCCCGGATGGTATCGAGCAGGGCCTGGTATTCCTTCTGGATGCTTTCGCGCTCCAATCCAGTCAACTGGTAAAGGCGCAGGTCGAGGATCGAGTTAACCTGACGCTCGGTGAACTTGTAGTTCCCGTTGACGAGCCGGGCCTCGGAGCGGATCAGGAGGCCGATCTTTTCAACGATTTCGCGGCTCCAGGACAGGGCCAGAAGCTTGCGGCGTGCGTCTTCGCGGTCGCGGGAATCGCGGATGATCCGGATGAAGTCGTCCAGATGCGCGAGCGCGATGAGGAAGCCTTCGAGTTTCTCGGCCAATTCTTCGGCCTGGCGTAGCAGGAAGCGGGTCCGGCGCAGAATGACTTCGCGGCGGTGTTCGATGTAGCAGGCGATGGCCTCCTTGAGGGAGAGCAGCTTTGGACGGCCGTGATCGATGGCGAGCATCGCCACGGAGAAGGTCGTTTCCAGCGAGGTGTGTTTGTAGAGGTTGTTGATGACAACCTTGGGGTTGGCATCCCTCTTGAGCTCGATGACCACGCGGGTTTCTTCCGTGGACTCGTCGCGCACGGCGCTGATGTCGGTAAGGACCTTTTCGTTGACGAGCTCTGCAATCCGTTTGATCAGCTCGGCCCGGTTCACGTTGTAGGGAATCTCGGTGAGGATGACCGCCTCGCGGTTGCCCTTCATCTCCTCCACGCCCGCCTTGCCGCGCACGCGCAGGGAGCCTTTTCCGGTGTGAAAATACTGTCTGATTGGCTTGGTGCCAAGGAGCATACATCCCGTCGGGAAGTCGGGCCCCTTGACGTAGGCCATGAGCCCGTCAATGGTGATTTCCGGGTCGTCGATCTGCGCGCAGATGGCGTCGATGATTTCGGCCAGGTTGTGCGGCGGGATGTTGGTGGCCATCCCGACGGCGATGCCTGTGCCGCCGTTGACGAGCAGGTTGGGCCAGGCGGCTGGGAGGACGGTGGGTTCCTCGCGGGTTTCGTCGTAGTTGGGGACGAAATCGACGGTGTCCTTTTCCATGTCGTCCATGAGCGCGGCTCCGAGGTGGCGCAGGCGCGCCTCGGTGTAACGCATGGACGCGGGTGGATCGCCTTCGACAGAGCCGAAGTTGCCCTGGCCTTCGATGAGCATTTCGCGCATGGCCCAGGATTGGGCCATGTGGACGAGGGTGGGGTAGATGGCCTGGTCACCATGGGGGTGGTAGTTACCCATGGTTTCCCCGACGATCTTGGCGCACTTCAAGTGCTTGCGCGTCGGAGTGATGCCGAGTTCGCTCATGGCGAACAAGATGCGGCGTTGGGAGGGCTTCAGGCCGTCCCGCGCGTCAGGCAGGGCGCGGGAGACGATCACCGACATCGAGTATGCCAGAAAGGACTGGGACATCTCGTCGGCGACGTTCACTTTTTCGATTTTTTCGTTCTTAGAGTACATCGTGGCGTGGGAAGGGATGGGCGGTTGGGCCTCGGTTCCGGAAACGGGTGATTAAAAGGGGCTGGAAGGGGTCCGCGCTGTCCTTAGATGTCCAGATTGCGGACGTTGAGGGCGTTGTCTTCGATGAACTGCCGGCGCGGTTCGACGACGTCGCCCATCAGGATGGTGAACATGCGGTCTGCATCGACGGCGTTGTTTTCGTTGAGGTCCACCTTCATCAGGCGGCGTTTTTCGGGATCCATGGTGGTTTCAAACAGCTCCTTGGCGTTCATTTCCCCCAGTCCCTTAAAGCGCTGGATCGTCATGCCTTTGCGCCCGATCTCGAGAACCTTCGCAAGAATTTCCGGGATGGCGAACAGCGGATGCACCGTGGCCTTTTCGCCGTCGCCTTCGATCAGTTCGAAAAGCGGTTTGTCGCTGTTGGAATAGTGCTCGATTTTGAGACCCTTCTTGCCCAGTTCGGCGATCAGTTTCGCAACCGAGGCGGACTCGTGCAGTTCCACCCGACGGCCGCGGCGGCGCGGGCCGTCGTTCTTCTTGCTCGCCGCGGGCGTCGCCACCGGCGCGGGAGCCGCGGGCTGGCCTTCTTCGCCTTCCATTCCGGGAAGGACGGGAGGCAGGGGAAGCGCTTCCTCTTCAAACAGGCCAAGATCCTTGTTCTCTTCGTGGAAGGCTTTCAGGTCGGACTCCTTGCTGAAGAAGGTCACGCGTTCGTTGTTGCCTTCGCGGATACGCACCAGATGCGTGGGAAGCGCGTTGTCGTCGCCCCGATGGTTGAGGTAGGCCTCGAAGTCGCCCCCGTGACGGCGGAGAGCGTCCGCGTATTTTGCAAGGCGCTCGAGCAGGGTGAGGAGTTCGGCCAGGTTCGTGGCGGAGACCGTCTTGTTGTCGGCCAGGTTGCGCAGTTTGACTTCATCCGCGCCGAGGCTGATCAGGATGCGATTGAGCTGGGCGTCGTCGTCGACGTATTCCTCGCGCTTCTTGCGCTTGATTTTGTAGAGCGGGGGGCACGCGATGTAGATGTGCCCGGAGCGCACCAGTTCCGCCATCTGACGGTAGAAGAACGTCAGCAGCAGGGTGCGGATATGGGACCCGTCCACGTCGGCGTCCGTCATGATGATGATCTTGCCGTAGCGGAGTTTGGCGATGTTGAAGGAGCCTTCCTGTTCGCCCCCGCCAATCCCCGTGCCGATGGCCGTGATCATCGTCTGAATTTCGGTGTTTTGCAGCACCCGATCCAGACGCGCCTTCTCCACGTTGATGAGTTTGCCTCGGATCGGCAGAATCGCCTGAAAGCGACGGTCCCGGCCCTGTTTGGCGGAGCCACCGGCCGAGTCACCTTCGACGATGTAGAGTTCGGTGAGGGCGGGGTCGCGTTCGGAGCAGTCGGCGAGTTTCCCGGGGAGGCCGCCGCCTGTGAGCGCGCTTTTACGCACGGTTTCACGGGCTTTGCGTGCGGCTTCGCGAGCGCGGGCTGCCATGAGTCCCTTCTCAACGACCTTCTTTGCGATGGCCGGGTTTTCCTCGAAGTGGCCCATGAGCCCTTCGTAGGTGATGGAGCTTACGATCCCTTCAACGTCCGGAGTGACGAGTTTGACCTTGGTCTGGGACTCGAAACTGGGGTTGGGATGCTTGATGGAGAGCACGCAGGTGAGGCCTTCGCGCACGTCGTCCCCGCTGATGGAGGGGTCCTTGTCCTTGAGGAGGTTGTTCGCCTTGGCGTACTGGTTGACGGCGCGTGTGAGTGCCGTGCGGAAACCGGTGCTGTGCGTGCCGCCGTCCGGGTTGGGGATGGCGTTGGTGAAGCAGAGGATCTGGTCGGAGTAGGAGTCGTTATACTGGAAAACGACTTCGACGTGCATGTCGTCCTCGATCTCCACCTGATCCTTGCTTTTGAACTTCACCATCCGCTTGCCGTAAAGAGTGATCGGCTTGGGGTGGAGGAGGGCTTTGTTTTCGCCCAACTGCCGCACGAACTCTTCGATGCCCAGTTTGTAGATGTACACGTCGCGGCGCAAATCTTCCCCGCGTTCGTCGGTGAGGATGATTTCGAGGCCCGGGTTCAGGAAGGCCAGTTCGCGCAGACGGGAGGCGAGTTTGGCGTACTGGAACTCGGTCGTGATCGTGAAAATGGTGGGATCCGGCAGGAAGGTGATGCTGGTGCCGGACTGCTTGAGGTTTTCGACTTCGCCGATGACCGTCAGTTTCTGGGTGGTCACGCCGCGCTCAAACGCCATGTGGTGGACCTTGCCGTCGCGGATGACGTCCACTTTGAACCAGTCGGAGAGGGCGTTAACGCACTTGGCGCCGACGCCGTGCAGACCCCCGGAGTATTTGTAGGCGCCCTGGCCGAACTTGCCGCCGGCGTGGAGGTTGGTGAGCACGAGCTCAAGCGCGGGAATCTTGAATTTTGGGTGAATGTCCACCGGAATGCCGCGCCCGTTGTCGCGGATGGTGCAGGACCCGTCGATGTGAAGGGTCACCTCGATGCGGGTGCAGTGGTGGGCGAGATGCTCGTCAATGGAGTTGTCGAGCACTTCAAAAACGCAGTGGTGCAGGCCGCGTTCATCTGTTGGCCCGATGTACATGCCGGGTCTTTGACGCACGCCGGCAAGCCCTTCAAGCTTGTCGATTTTGGAGGCGTCGTAGAGTTGCTCAGAAGGAATAGGAAGTTTGGCGTCAGCGGATTCGGACATAAGGCGGTGGCCGGGAAAAAACTTAAAATGAGGGAACGGTTGTCTAAGATACTGGAGAGAAACGCGGCGACAACTGAAATCTGGGGGTACCACAACCCGTTGCGGTGTAAAAATGAGCTAACCCAAGGGAATGGGGCCCCCCTCCTTAAAGTTGGTCCGCCGCGCTGCGCCCCCCCGGTTTCACAGCAAAAAGGCCGCCACCCCTCGGGGCAGCGGCCTCTTAAAAACAGCGGGGTTTCCCCTACTTCACCTGAGGCGTCGCGCTGCCCTCAGCCAGGCCCAGCGCCCAGCGGATTCCGCCCAGAATGTGTTTCTGGTAGTTTTTGGCAACTTCAGGCCCGTTCAGGCGGTTCGGGAGGCTGGCGTCGTCATCCCAGACATCTTCCCGGTGGCCTAGGGAGGTGTAAAACACGCGGCCCTTGCCCTGTTCCCGCACCCAGGACACAGGGAAATGGGCGGGTTGGCCCTGTTCGGGTCTGCCATCCATGGGGACGGTGGCTGAGGCAAGAATATCGTGCACACGGCTCCGGTCGAAGGATTTGATGTGATACATTTCCTCCTTGGCGATGGGCCAGGGGGAAGGCAGGCCGGCGGCGGCCGGATGGGCTGGGTCAAGGGAGTTCAGTTCCACAGAGGCCTGGCCGCCGTGGGTGGCGAATTCGCCCCCGAGGAGTTCGATGTACGGGCGGAAACCGTGTAAGGTGTCGCTGGCGGAGTGCATGGCCATGAGGCTGTGGCCCTTTTCAATCCATTGGATGAACCCTTCCTTGTCTGGGAGAGGGAGGTCGCCGGTGGTGTTGGCGAAGATGACGCCGTCGATTTTTTTTGCTTCCAGCTCGGCGGGGGCGAGTTTGGCGAGGCTGGCTGCGGCCTCCTTGTTGAACTGTTCCTGGGCGGCCTTGGCGGCGGCGTCAACCTCGGGGGTCCACTTGGCCATGGCTTCCTCGAAGCGTTTGGTGTCCGCCTCGAAGCGCTTTTTGGCGCCTTCGTCCGCGTTGGGCGCGAGGGCGCGCGGCGCGTTGGGCTTGCGGGGGACGACGGTGTTGGGTTGCTGGACAAGATCCACGACGGTGAAGGCCTTGGAGTCGGTGGCCAGTTTCTGCAAAATACGCTCCGCCGTTGCAATCGAGCTGTGGCGAAAGCCGGTGGTGACCGTGACCACGAGGACGCGCTTGGGAGCGGCGTCCGCGGCGTGGGCGGAGAAAGAGGCGCTAGTGAGTCCCGTGAGCAGCAGAGCTGGCAGGGCGAGTCGGTTCGTGAGGGTGTTCATCATCTGGATAATCTTTTACCGATGACTTACTGAGACAAAAGTTTTTTCAGAACTCATCTCTGTGCGTAAGCTGGCCGGGATGGAATCACCCAAAGAGTCGGCTACGGAGGAGTCCCCACTCGAGGTTCGCAGCTATTTCGTGCGCGAACGCAATGCGCTGCTCACTCGCGCGCACCTGGGGGAGTTGTATTTGGACTATTACCTCCACCAAGGCCAGATCGGGAACCTGCACCTGCCCTTCCACGACGGCATGCTCAAGGAGGCGCTTGCCGCCATCGTGCTCCATGCCGCCTCCCGTCCCTGGAACGAGACGGCCGCCTGGACCATTCATTTTGAAAAGCTCGGGGTGAACCTCTTTGTGGTCGGTGACAACCCCAAAGGGCGCGTGGTCGGCCAGGTTTTCACAGAGGACGTTAGAAAAAAGGGGTATAATCTGTTCTGCGCGGATGTGGTGCGCGGGACTGCCTCTCCGGGGCGCAGCACCGTGCAATTTCCAGGGGACGCCGTGCTTCCCTCTGTCGAATGGTTTTACAAGCAGAGCGAACAGCGCGTCGCCCGTCTTTTTGAGGTCGGGCCGGAGGATTTTGTGATGGTATCCGCCCAACCGGACTGTCAGGGGGGATGGATCGAAGGGCTCACGCTCGAAGCCGTTCGGGCTCTGGACACCACCGAGCAACTCAGCCTTCTGGAGACCCGCCATTACCGTTGGGAATGCGGTTGCAACCAGGCGCGGATGCTCGACATCCTCGTCCCTGTTCTTAAGGGCGATCCCGAGGGTCTCTTCGGAGAGGAGCCTGCCATCCGCATGAGTTGCCCGCGTTGCGGCACAAAATATTTAATCACCCGGGAAATCTTGGAGGCACACGCCAACCGGTAGTCTTCGCGCGCCCTTCCTGCCCTTTATTTGGTGGGGGTGGGGCGTATATCCTCTTTTTATATGATTGTTGGAATCGACCTTGGGACAACGAATTCGCTGATCGGCGTTTTTGATTCGGGTTTTGTCACCCTAATTGCGGATGAATCCGGCCAGCGCCTGACTCCTTCTGTGGTGCACTATCCTGAGCAGGGCGCGCCGTTGGTGGGCCGGCCCGCGGCTCGGATGCGTGTCCTCAGCCCGGAACGTACGGTGTTTTCAGTCAAACGCTACATGGGACGCAGGGTGGGGGAGGAGGATGCGAAGACCCCCTTCCGCCTCGCGGGAGAGCCTGGAGGTCCGGTTCAGGTCGCTATTGGAGAAACCCGCCTGAGTCCGGAACAGGTTTCCGCGGAGATTTTGCGTAAGCTTAAAGCCGATGCCGAACGGGCTCTGGGCTGCCGCGTGGAGCAGGCCGTTGTGACCGTCCCCGCCTATTTTAACGACGCCCAGCGCACGGCCACCAAAAGGGCGGGCGAACTCGCCGGCCTCGAAGTCATCCGCATCGTTAACGAACCGACGGCCGCCGCGCTGGCCTATGGACTGGACCGGCTTTCGGAGCACACGCGGATTGCGGTGTATGACCTCGGGGGGGGTACGTTTGACGTCTCGATCCTGGAGCTCACCGGCGGCGTTTTTCAGGTGTTGTCCACCAACGGAAACACGCGGCTCGGGGGGGACGATATCGACGCGAGCGTGGTCCGCCATTTGGAGGAGGAATGCGGGTTTGTCGTGAAAGATCCCGCTGCACGGGCGCGCCTTTTGGAGGCTGCGGTGGAGGCCAAACACAGGCTTTCCGACCTGGAGGAAACGGTGGTGACCCTTCCGTTTTTGGAGGAGGGCAGCTCCCGCGAGATCACCCTGACTCGGGCCGCTTTGGAGAAAATCGCGCTGCCGTGGATTGAGAAAACGCGCGCCCACTGTCTGCGCGCCCTCGCGGACGCGAATGTCGAGCCCAGCGCCATCGAGGAACTCATTCTCGTAGGAGGCAGCACTCGGATGCCGCTGGTGCGCAAACTGGCGGGGGAGATTTTCGGACGCACCCCCAACTGCAGCCGCAACCCTGACGAGGCCGTGGCTGAAGGGGCGGCGTTGCAGGCCGCGATCTTGGAGGGAAAATTGACGCAGGTGGTGCTTTTGGACATCACCCCGCTTTCGCTGGGGATTGAAACGTTCGGCGGCCTCATGAACGTGATCCTGCCGCGCAACAGCACCATCCCGTGCAAGGCAGGAGAGATGTTCACCAACGCCCTCCCGGGCCAGCGCTCGATGCTCATCCGCGTGTTGCAGGGCGAGCGCGAGCTCGCGAGGGACAACTGGGAGTTGGGGCGTTTTGAAATTCCCTTTCAACCCTTGCCCAAGGGTCAGGCAAGGGTGGGGGTTCAATTTGAAATCGATGCCAACGGCATCCTGACTGTGCTAGCCCGGGACACCTCAACCGGCCTCGAACAGGTCGTGACGATGACCAGTGCCGTGGAGGTGAGCGACGAGGCGGTGGAAAAAATGCTCGGCGACGCCCTGGAAAACGCCTTCGAAGACATGAACGCACGCGTCTTTACAGAGGCGCGGATGAAGGCGGAGGAAATGCTGCCCTCAGTGCAAAAAGCAATGAACCTCGCCGCCCATCTCCTGAGCGAGGAGGAGCGGTCCTGGATTCACGCCTGTGAAGCTGAGGTTCGCGGCGCCCTCGCCGGCGAGGCGGCGCAACCATTGAAGCGGGCCGTCGCCGCGCTGGACGAAGCAACACAGGGGCTCGCCGCTCTGGTGATGGAGCTGGCGATGAAACCGCCTTCCGCGCCCTGAGCCCGTCTCAGCCGCCGGATTAGGATGGTTTTCGCGCTTTGCCGGGGGAATCTCTGCTGTCAGGGTAGGGGAATGAGCACTCCTCAAATCGCACAAAAAGCCCCCTGTCCCGTGGAAGTCGAAGCCGGCAAGACCTACTACTGGTGTTCTTGTGGAAAAAGCGCGAGCCAACCGTTCTGCGATGGCGCTCACAAGGGGAGCGAATTTGCCCCCACCGCGTACAAGGCGGAGAAAACGGGCACGGTTTACTTTTGCGGATGCAAACACAGCGCCAAAGGGGCGTTGTGCGACGGCAGTCATTCTCGCCTCTAAAGGTTAGAAAGACGTTTAGAACGGGAGCGACCGGTCGGGTCGGGGAGCGGGTTCCTGCCTTCTCGGAAGCAGGAGGCGTTTGCGAAAAATGATCTTTTTCAAAAGCGCGCTCCGTTTTTGAGCGCAGCCCGAGCCCGGAGGGGGGGCTGTCTTTAGGTCCAGAGACCGTCCGGGTAGTTACCGGAGGCGGTCATGGCTGCGATGCTGGCCTGGACGCGCGGTTTGTCCTCGCGGTAAGTCACTCCAAACCAGGTGGAGGCGGTCGGGAGGACCTTGCAGGTGGCCTGTCCGCGGCGGACGAGTTCGCCGACGGAAAGGGGGATGTAGCATTCGCTTTTGAGTTCCGCGCCTTGTGTTCGAAGGAACTCTTCAAAAAGGCCGTTGATCTGCCCGAAGAGGTGCGGCGAGAACCCCCACATATTCATGGAAACGGGTTCCTCGCCGGTGAGTTCCAGGGCGTTGCCTTCTTCGCTGGCGTTCCTGGCCCCCGAGGCGGTTTTCTCAATTTTCGTGAGCTCCTGGATTTCCAACAAGTAACCGGAGGCGTCTGTCTTGCACACGCCGCGCGCGACGGTGCCGTTGTCGGAGAGCGTGTTTTTCAGGGTGAATCCGACCATGGCATAGGCGTTGGAATCGGAGGGAAGAGTGGCGAGGTGCTGGCTGAGGACCTCGAAGGAGTGTCGGCCGTAGAAGTCGTCCGCATTGATCACGGCAAAAGGCTCCGCGATGGTTTCCTTGGCGCAGAGGATGGCGTGTGTCGTGCCCCAGGGTTTTTCGCGTCCTGCGGGGATGGTGAATCCTGTGGGGAGCCGGTCGAGGGTCTGGAAGGCGTAGTCGACGGCGATTTTGGAGTTGAACTTAGCCGTGACGTTGTCTCGGAAGGCCTGTTCAAAATCCGGGCGGATGATAAAGACAACCTTGCCAAAACCCGCGCGCAGGGCGTCGAAAACGGAATAATCCAGGATGGTTTCTCCGTGAGGTCCCATGGGGTCGATTTGCTTCAGACCGCCGTAGCGGCTTCCCATGCCGGCGGCCATGACGAGGAGGGTTGGTTTGCTCATAAAAATTGTATTTTGTGGAGTGAGTTGAGTCCGACGTGTTTCCCGAAAACCTCTACGAAAGCTGTCTCGAGCTTCGCTTGGACTTCGAATCTGGGGGATCCTACGGCTTTACATCCGTTGATTTCGATCCGATTCCAGCGCGGTCCGGCATCAGGGCGCACGCCCCCTTGCAGCCGAACAGTCTGCTGATGAACTGCCGGTTGCGGCTAATCAGCGCGTAGACCCGCTCGGCCACGAGGATCACCCCCGGCAGCCACAGAAAGAAAGCAAGCGGCACCAGCAAAGGCAGGCGCAGCGAGATGAAACGGATGGCCCGCGCCCCGCGGTGGATGTCGCCCGTTTGCGTGACGCAGTGGATCGCCTCATTGAGCTGCTGCGCCGTCAGTTGGGGGGCGAGAACCTCCACGCGTTTGTCAGAAGCCGGCACCAGCGCAAAGCGGTTGCCCCAGTCCAGCCAACTCAGCAGCTTCATCTGGAAGGTGCAGAAGGAACACTCGTCGTCGTATAAAACGGTATTCGGATTCATGGGTGGAAAATTCCGTGGAGTCAATGTGAGCGCCGAGTCTACGCGTGCTTGCAGTGGGAACAAAGCGCGAAAAACGGATTGCCCGGCCGCTCTGACGCTTCTGGTGAGGGTGGTTTTTGCCGTGGGTGCATCGGCGCGTGCTAGCGCTCCTCCGGCACTTCAAAAGGGAGCTCCGCGGCCAAAACGGCGGGTGCCACCACGGATTTCCAAGCCTCGTATCCGAGCTCCGTCATGTGGACATTGTTTGGAATGAAGCATTCGATGCGCGGTAGGCCTTTGGGTCCCATGAGCGGGGAGGTGGTGTCGAGGAACTTCATCCAGGGGTTTGCCTTGCACTCGTTTCGAAGCAGAGCGTTTGTTTCCTGAATGGCCTCCCAGCGTTCAAACCGGCGTCCCGGGCTTGGGACAATTCCGAGCACATACAGGCGGGTTTCGGGCAGCGCCTCGTGGATTTGCTGGTACACCTTCTGGAAGTTTTCGAGCACTTCTTCAGGCGTGGCTTTCCCGGCCAGGTCGTTGCTGCCCTCGTACAGAATGACCGCCCGCGGCTTGAATGGAATCACGAGCCTTGGGACGAACAATTGGGCGGCGTGCGCCATGGTGCTTCCCCCGATCCCGAGGTTGTGCACGTGCAGGGGCGCGAGGTCCGCCTGGATGGTCTTCCAGAGCGCCATGTGGGAGCTGCCGATACACAAGATCGAACCCACCGGGGGTGGGGGAAGTTTGAGTTTATTTGAAACGAGAGATTCCCACTTCATTTGGTCGGCCGAAGGCGCGGGGGCACTCCAGAGAGGAATTGGTTCTTTGAGACCCCCAAAAAGGCAGAGCAAGGCTAGCAGGTGGGATGATCGCGCGGGTTTCATCTGTGACACTATGGGCATTTTGCTGGTCGTTGTCGCCTTCAAGAACTCTTGGGAACCTCCTTTTTGGATCGCAATCTGAATTGAAGAAATATTTCGGATCGAATTCACTTTTGTTAATTGACAGTCGGCGGTGTGGGTCGCAGGTTACCTCCCCTTTAATTTTTCGACTCCATGGCCAATACACCTTCTGCCGCCAAGCGCGCCCGTCAGACTGAACGTCGTTCACTGATCAACCGTCGTACAAACACTTCAGTTAAGAACCAGCTAAAGGCTGTTCGCGAGGCGTTGAAGACTGGCAAGAAAGATGTTGCCCAGGCTGCTGCGATTGATTTCGTTTCGACCTTGGACAAAGCCGTGAAGACCGGAAACGTGCATCGCAACACTGCCAGCCGGCACAAAAGCGCCGTCAACCGCGCTCTTGTCGCCCTTCACTAGGCTCCGGTCTTTTAGTTTCCAATACGGCCTCCTGTTCTCTCTATTTGGAAGGTCCGTGTTGGTTTTGTCTTCTCAAGGCAGTCTCGAAAGAGGCTGCCTTCTTTTTGGTAGGGTATTCCCAAAGTGACTCGCACACTGGGAATCTACGAGGGAATCTACGGGAGCGGGATTGTGACTCCCCTGCGTGAAACGCCAAGCTCCCCGAGGGACGGGAGCCTCCCCCAACTACGGCCGCGCCCAAACTCTTCATTTTCGCCCTCCCGCCCCTGTTTATTCCCCTAGGCTCGAGGCAAAGCCCTCGACCGTCGAACAAAGAATGGCTTCACGGTGCAGAGCCCTGAGTTTTGGGAGTCTCTTCTCACGCCGCACCTCCTCCTCCAAACCCTCTGGCACGCGCCCAAACCGAGCTTCGAGCACCTCGATCACCGCCCGCTGCGCCTCCTCCGAACCACCTTCCTGGCGCCCCTCTTGTCGCCCTTCCTGTCGTAGTTGTTCTGCGAGTGTCATAGCTTGGTCCTTCAAGTTCGGGTTCCTTATCTCCCGTACTCTCGTTCGAAATTCCTCTCTGTCAACGTTTCGCTCGCTGATGTACCGCAGCAGCTTCTCCACCGCACTGCTATCCACCCGAAGCATCAGCGCCTCGTCCAACACCAGCGCGTGCAACAGCTCCCCCATCGCATCCGCACGCAACGCGCGCATCGTCAATATCCCGCCCGGCGCCCCACGCATCTCCTCGTACCCAAGCGCTACCAATTGGATCAACTCAAACGTAAAATCCGGCGTGTACACCGGGACCGCCCCCTCCCCAAACAACGCCCCAAACCGCGGACTCGTCTTCCACACTTTGCTCCCCTGCGCCAGCACCACGGGCACGATCGGCGAAAGCTGCGCCGCTCCCCCTGACCCCGCCACCGCCGCCCGCTGCGTCTCCCAGATCCGCACCATGTACCGCAACAACCGAAAAGCCATCCACGGATCCTCGCGACTCTGATGTTCGAAAAGAATGTAGATCAACGTCTCCCGCCCCTTCAGCGATACGCTGAATAACAAGTCGCTCTCCGCCCCCGCCAGCTCCTCGTCCACAAACCGTCCCTCCTGCTGGCGAAGCGACTCCCAATCCGCCGCCGCGACCAATTCCGCACCGAGATAGCCCTGGAAAAACGCCGCCGCGTTCTGCAGCTCCGAGAAGGTGGAGCGAAACAG
>CANJZW010000092.1 GCA_947479475.1 Chthoniobacteraceae bacterium | reverse complement strand
TCATGTGTATTATGGCCTGCTGGTTCAGACGATGCCCCGCTTGCGGCTTCGGCCTCACGGCCTCATTCCGGGCATCGCTTTCGGTCGTGAACCGTCTAATTCGACCGGCGGGACTTTCACCCGCGTGGTTTCCGACTTCCCCGGCGCACTTCTAAAAACGGCAATGGAGGAGCGAACCGCGCCTCGACGAGGGCAGCGGGAAGGTAAAATTGTGCTCAGCAAGAGACGAACTTAGCCTGAGAAAAGCGCCTGAGCGCTCGGAGGGAGTTCTCCAAGCCATTTTCCGCCCAGCCAACGGCGTAACACATAGGTCAACAGCACTCCCCAGCGTTGGTCCCGAGTCCATTCCTCTGCAATGGCTTCAAACTGATGTGAAAACCTGCTGACCTTCAGAATGCCTTCTTGAATCACATCAGATTTATCATGCGGCAAACTCACTCTCACGGTGCGTTGTCCGGCATACTTGAGCAACCGCGCAGTTCCTCCAAGCAGAGCTGGCCGACTGGTAATCGCCTCCCTATGCCGATTTGCATCATGCATTCTCACGTACATGTGCCACCAATTGTAAACCACCGCCACAAGCAGCGCTGCGATCCTACAAGGCCCGCGACGTTTGCTCGTGTATCCTCCCCATCCCCATTGGTTTTTGAGCTCGTCATACACATTCTCTGCATCCCCGCGTTCCCTGTAAAGCCGCGCCAGGCACTTTTGAATATCCCAGCCAATCATGACCGGACGCGCCTGCCTTTGCGGTGCCACGCCAGTTTGACCAACTCAAGAACGAACAGAGGCACGCAGGCAAAAGCCAGCAAGATGAGTCCATCCGCAAAAGACACCGGCACCGTCTTCAACCAATGCCCCAGCCTCGCATTCTGATGAATCGACGCCTGAAGGCCAAAACACACCAGAACAGCGCACAGCAGTTTTGCATTTGAAAAAAAGGGGATGCACCAGACCGGTTTGGTTTCGCTCCGGGCTCCAAGGGCACGCAGCAACTCCGCAAAAACCAAGACGGCAAAAGCATGAGAGCGTGCTTTTTCAAGACTGTCTGTTTTCAGGCCCACCCAAAAAACGACAAACGCCACGCCCGCCGTCAGCGCACCCGTGAGGCCCATTGCAAAAAGAAAACGGCCGTCCATGATCGGCTCCGCCGCGGAGCGAGGCGGGCGCTTCATGACGTCTGGATCAATGGGTTCGGTGGCCAGACAAAGGGCCGGCAACCCGTCGGTGACGAGGTTTATCCAAAGCAAGTGCACGGGAAGCAGTGGGGAAGGCAATCCCATGACGATACACGCCGCAATCAACAGCAGTTCGCCGGTATTGCCCGCGAGCAGGTACTGGAGGGTTTTCCTGATATTGTCGTAAATCCCCCTTCCCTCCTCCACGGCGGCCACGATCGTGGAGAAATTATCGTCGGTGATAATCATGTCGGCGGCTTGCTTGGCCACCTCGGTGCCTGTCTTGCCCATCGCGATACCAACGTCCGCGCCCTTGAGCGCGGGGGCGTCATTCACCCCGTCGCCCGTCATCGCCACCACAGCCCCGGAGTGCTTCAAAGCGCGAATGATGCGAAGCTTGTGCTCCGGCGTCACCCGGGCATAAACGGCGACTCGGGGCGCCCGGCAGAAAAACTCCGGCTCAGACATCCGATCCAAAGCTTCTCCCGTAAGAGCTTCATCGACGTCCGAAGCCAACCCCACCTCCTTCGCTATCGCAAGGGCCGTACCCTGATGATCGCCCGTGATCATCACCACACGAACTCCAGCCTTGATGCACTTTGCGATGGCGCTTTTGACCTCCGCCCGCGCTGGGTCGGCCATTCCAGCGAGCCCCACAAACACAAGATCCCGCTCCACAACGGAAGCAAGCGGCGCTTCAAGAAAGTCGCCGTCCAGATCGCGGAACGCGGCGCCCAAAACACGCAATCCTTGCTCGGCCATCGCAGAGGTTTGCACTCGGATCGCAATCCGGTCGGCTTCAGTCAGGGGGAAAACTCCGGCACTCGTGTACAATCTGGAGCAGCATTCCAGAAGGTCTCCAGGCGCTCCCTTCACAAACGCGCGCATCCCTCCATCTTGCAACCTTCGGACGACGGTGCTGCGTTTTCGGCCGGAGTCAAAAGGCAGCACATGGATCCGCGGGTTTTCGTTTTCGACTCGCTGAATCTCCGCTCCTGCCTTTATTCCTGCCACAAGCAGGGCGCCTTCGGTGGGATCACTGATGACCTTCCAGTCCCCCGCCTCCTCCAAAAGACTAGAACTGTTGCATCCCAGAATCACGCCGGCCCATTCACGCAAAACCCGGTGGTGCACAGGCCCGGCCTTTTGCCCCCGAAAGCAGACCTCTCCCGTCGTCCCACAACCGTCCCCTGTGACCTCAAAAACCTCACCCGATAGGTAAAGAGCTCGGACAACCATTTCACCAAGGGTCAGTGTGCCTGTTTTGTCCGTACAAATCACCGTGACGGAACCCAGCGTCTCCACGGCACCCATCCTGCGCACAAGGGCGTTGCGGCGCGACATCCGAAGCACCCCCAAAGAAAGGGCCACCGTAACGATCGCCGGCACCCCCTCTGGAATGGCTGCCACAGCCAAACTCACCGACACCATAAACATTTCTAAAGGCGGGGTGCCCCGAATCACCCCCAGCACACACAGAATCCCCACGATTCCGAGCGTGCCCCAGACAAAGAGGCGTCCAAAAGCATCGAGTTTCTTTTGAAGAGGGGTTTGTTCGTGCTCCCCCACGGCTTCCATCAACGCCGCAATCCGGCCCATCTCGGTGTGCATCGCCGTGGCCACAACCACACCCTCCCCTAAGCCGGATGCAACGCTCGTTCCCATGAATAGCATGTTGAGACGGTCCGCAGGGGCTATTCCCTCAGAGGAAAGGACGCATTCGCTTTTACCCACAACCTCCGCTTCTCCAGTCAGCGCCGACTCGCAGCACGTGAGCGATGCGGCCCCCAAGATCCTTGCGTCCGCCGCGATCAGATCGCCGGCTTCCAAAACGAGAATATCGCCCACCACGATCTCGCGCGCGCGAATGGAGCACACCCGTCCCTCACGCCGAACCGAGGCACGCGGTGCCATGATTTTGCAAAGTGCCGCTATCGATTTCTCCGCTTTAAACTCCTGATAAAATCCGCTCAACGCGTTTAAAACAACGATGGCGATAATCGCGACTGAGTCCAGATTGTCGCCCAGGGTCGCAGACAAGACGCCGGCGCCTAGGAGCACCCAAATGATGAGGCTTTTAAACTGCCTCGCAAAGATTCGAGCAGCGCCAACACCCCCTCCCGCATTGAGCACGTTCGGACCGTCGCTGGCTAACCGGAGGGCCGCCTCCTGCTCAGACAACCCGGAGAGTCCCACCGCAAGTTCGCCCAACACCTCCGCACCAGTCCGCCGGTGCCAGGCGATACCACCGACCGCGTTTGTTCTATTGGCTGCCGCGTCCATGTTTCTTCACCGTTGAGACGAGCGCTCTGCCGCACGGTTAACCCTCGAATTTCTTTGCCGGGCGCCCTGTGGTCGCACAGCGCCCTGCGTACGCACTACGCCCACCCGACCCCGCATTTTCTCTTTAAGCAGGGCGCCCGCTCCATCTCTGGAAGGAACACCTTCAAGTCCGCCCCCTTTTCCAATCAAATCGAAATCTCCGCTATTTTTAGCCTGCAGCAGCCTTCCTAAAGCGCACCAACCCGCGCGATCCGGGCAGATTCTCACACCGGCGCCATAAAACTCGAGTCCACACTTTTGGCGTGCGATCTCCCTTTGCATCACAGCTGGAGAGGACATTAAGACGGCTCTTCCATACAGGCTGCATGCAGTTTTTCGATAAGCTCTACCGTCTCGGGCCAGACCTCTTCCCTGCTGAAATGCTGGGCGAGGGCGACCGTAGAAAGACTGACTGCGTATTCCCGGTGCAGGTGCTCGTTAAGGGCGGCGAGAATATCCCGCCCGGAGACGATTCGAAGGCGTTGCGGGACCGAGGCCCACAAAGTCTCAAACTCTTGATCTTCGTCCAACGCTAAATCCTCGTCCAACGCTAAATCCTCGCGTCCCGAGGCATAGGCCGCCCGCGTCTGGGCTTTGAGGTTTTCAGAGAGCCTGTCCAGCAGGGCGGCGCTTCCCCCGCTCCATTGGGCGGGAGTGGCGGCGTTGCGGCAAACCTCCTTGAGCCGGGCTTCAATCGCCCGGTCCAGGGCAACCGGGGCGATCACCAGATTTTCAAGCTCAACCCCGGGCTGTATTTCTGCATACCAACAGAACTGTCGGAGTTCGAGAAGCAGCGCCTCCCGCTCGAAGGAGGTACGGCGTTTGCAATCGAAAATCGCGACCTTCACCAAGGAGACGCCGATGGTCGTCTCAAGGCGTTCCGCCAACTTCCGCACGTCCCCAGGGGGCATTCCACTCACCCTAATCAAAGCGAAGTCCGAGCGGTTTGCCACGACGTCTTTGCCCAAGACTCGTGCCAGCTTCCAAATGAGCTGATGATTCTCCCCCTCGAAGAAGACAACCCGTCGGGTTTTGACCAACTGCGCCAATGTCGCATTGAGGTGGTTTCCAAGGACCGAGTGGAGATGCTGTAATTCGCCCGAGTTTTCGATCCTGCGCGCTTCGGGAAACTTTTTATTAATGTGAAGCAGCGCGTGCGACTCAACTTCCATGATCATCTCCAACGAATGGGTCGCCACCACAACGTCAGGCCCGATGTTGCGCAGGATCCCCACCAACTGCCGCTGCAAATCCGCATGGAGATAAATGTCAGGTTCGTCGACGATGAGCAGGGAGGCTTTCCTAGCTTGGACGATGAAGGTGAGCATTTGACACCAAACTTGAAATCCGAAGCCCGCCCAGAAGATCTCGCGGGGAATCCGGTGTTCCGGACAAAACATGCACAGGATGGCTTTGGAGTCGCGCATCGTCAGTTCCGGCGGTTGGATGTCCATTCCGGGCCATGTCGCTTTCACCGTCTTGCGGAATTCCTCAAACCCGTCCGGGTAGTGGTACCAGATATTCCTGAAGTTCCGGGAGGCACTGTGCGACATCAGAGCGTTTCGCGCCGTGTCCTTTTCGTGGAGAGTTTCGTTGTGCTCCACAGGGCCCAGCACGGGAACGAAGGCCACCTCCAAATTGAACTCACGCTTGAACTCCGTCGGTGTGCGGATAGTACGCGGTGCATTTGGAACCATCACGCATTGTCCAGTCGTCTGGAAAAACAGGGTCAGTGAATTGCCGTTGGAAAGGTGGAACTCCACGGTCGCCGGCTCCGAATCGTCGTAGTTGTGAAATACGTTCTCCGTGGAAACCGGCAGTTTCTCCAGCTTGATAAAGTACCCCTGCACCTCGCTCCCGTCCGGCCCATCAACCCGGTCGGAGGCGCGGGATCTCGCCCTCTTGATTCCCTCCGAAAGAATGCGCAGTGAGCCAATAATGGTCGATTTCCCTGCATTGTTCGGTCCCACAAGAACGTTGAAGGCGTCGAGTGTGACGCGGTACTGCCGGTACGCCTTGTAGTTTTTGAAATCAATGGAGTGAATCTGAAGTCTGTCGTGCATTTGAATTTGTCTCTCTGGAAAACTTCCCCGTCGATCAGGGCAGTGCGGCATCGGCAAGCTTCGTTGGGAACATCCGTCCAAGGCGATCAACTTCTTGAATTCAATACTAGGGGGCCTTGGAGGCTATGGCAGAGCCGTTCTGCCCCCGCCCTCGGGCAGCCTGCTCAAACCCGGCCATAAACACCTCTCAGAATTGTATGGCTTTGTTTTTCTTACAGTGAAGAATGAATCGCTTAGCGCATTAACCCCCTGTAATCCGCCATGCTCAAAATTCTGGCCCCCTCCGACACGACGCAGCCCTTCTGCGATGGGATTTCGCGGCGCAATTTCCTCAAAATAGGCGGCCTCGGATCGTTGGGGCTGTCACTGCCAAAACTCCTCGCCTTAGAGCAGGCTGCTGGCATTCGGAACTCCCACAAGGCGGTGATCCTCATTTATCTAGTGGGAGGGCCGCCCCACCAGGACATGTTCGACCTAAAGCCGAACGCGCCCCGGGAAATCGCAGGCCCACACAAACCCATCGGCACCAATGTGCCAGGGATCGAGATCTGCGAACTTTTCCCGAAAATGGCGCGGATGATGGATAAATTTGCGCTGATTCGCTCCCTCGTCGGCGCCCAAAGCGAACACGACGCCGCCCAGTGTTACACAGGCAGGCCGCCCCGCGGCGGATCCATCCCCCCGGGAGGCTGGCCGCAGTTTGGAAGCGTGGTCAGCCACGTGCAGGGCTCCCTCACCCCGGCGGTCCCTCCGTTTGTGAGCCTGTGTTACGAATGCACCCACGGACCCTATAACGAGCCCGGACCGGGTGCCCTCGGACAGGTTAACGCCCCCTTCCGCCATGTGGGCCCCACTCGCGACGACCTCACCCTCCAAGGCATTACCACCGACAGACTCTCGGACCGGGTGCGGCTGCTTTCCAGCTTCGACCAATTCCGCCGCGATGTGGATTCCAGCGGCAAAATGGACGCCATGGACTCCTTCACTCAACAGGCGATGGGGATCCTCACTTCCTCCAAACTCGCCGAGGCGCTCGACCTCTCCCGGGAAGACCCCCGGATTGTCGCTCGCTACGGCACGGGCGACATTCACAAACGCATCGACGACAACGGTGCCCCGCGCGTCCCACAAAGCTTCCTGACTGCGCGCAGACTCGTGGAGGCCGGCGCCCGTGTAGTCACGGTCAACTACAGCAAGTGGGACTGGCATGGAGGCAAGGGCAACGACATTTTTTCGCGGGAACGCGAGGATTTCCCGATATTCGACCAATCCATCACCGCCCTGGTGGAGGACCTCCATCAGAGGGGGTTGGATAAAGACGTCTCCGTATTGGTGTGGGGTGAATTTGGCAGAACCCCCACCGTCAACGCCCAAGTCGGGCGCGACCACTGGCCACGCGTCGCCATGGCACTGCTGGCCGGGGGCGGAATGCGCTGCGGCCAGGTGATCGGCTCCACCGACCGCCTCGGGGGCGAGGCCGACAGCCGCCCCGTCACCTTTGCTGAGGTCTTCTCCACCCTCTATCACAACCTCGGGATCGACGCCGCCAACGCCACCTTCACCGACGCCAAAGGACGCCCCCACTACCTCGTGGAAAACGGCGCACGCCCGATCTCCGAACTCATCTAAGCCTCCATCGAGGCTTGGCCTTCCATGAGCGAGGGGGGCTCCATCGGGTTCAAGCGGATCCCTTGACATTGCCCGGCTCATACCTTCGGCATCGCCACCACATTAAGGACGCACCAGTACAAGCCTAGGTTGCTCACCGCCTCCGAAAACTTGTCAAAATCGACTGGCTTCACAATGTAGCTGTTGGCCCCCAGATGGTAGGTCTCTATGATGTCCCTCTCTTCCCGCGACGAAGTCAAAACGACCACAGGCAGCGTTTTGGTGTGCGGATTTGCCCGGATCTGGCGCAATACATCCAGACCATCCACCTTCGGCAGTTTTAAATCCAAAAGCACCACTTTCAGCGTATCGTGCGTGCACGAAGTCTTACCCGTGTCGGTCCCAGTGCCAAAAAGATAGTCCAAGGCCGCCTGCCCGTCGGACACGTGGATCAGGCTGTTCGCCAAGTTCCGGCTTTTGAGGGCGCGGATGGTCAGTTCCGCATCAAACGGGTTGTCTTCTACCAGCAGAATTTCGGGTTGTAGGATCATACAGATGGATTTGGCAGTGTGAAAAAAAACGTGGCCCCCCTTCCCTCTTCGGCCTCCGCCCAAACTCGGCCCCCGTGGCGAGAAACGATGCGTTGCACCAAGGCAAGCCCGACGCCAGAGCCCTCAAACTCTTTCTCGGTGTGCAGCCGCTGAAACACCCCAAACAGCTTGCCAACGTGCCGCATCTCAAACCCAACGCCGTTGTCCTTGATGTAGTAGACGTTTTCTCCACCAGCACCTGTTTGGGAGCCCACCTCGATCTCGGCAAGCTCCCTTCCCCGGGTGAACTTGAGGGCGTTGCCGATCAGGTTCACCCAAACCTGCCGGATCATCGCCTGCGCACCCACCGCGGCAGGCAGGGAGTGGACCTGAAAATGAATCTTGCGCCCATTGGTGCACAGTCCCGTCAAGCCGTTAAAAACATCCTGCGCAAGAGCCCTCATGTCCACGGGCTCTGAGTGCATCTCCGCCCTCCCAAGCCTTGAGAAAGTGAGCAGGTCGTCGATGAGCCGGCTCATGCGCTGCGCCTCGGTCCGGATCACCCCCAGCTTGCGCTGCCCTTCCTGCGCGAGCGCCTGCGAATACTCTTCAATGACGATTCTGGAAAAACCGTCAATGGCGCGCAGCGGCGCCCGCAAATCGTGGGACACCGAATAAGAAAACGCATCCAGCTCCTTCACGGCCGTCTCCAGCTTCAGGGTGCGCTCCCGGACCCGCTCCTCCAGCGTCGCGTTCAGGCTGCGAATCTCCTCCTCAGCCGCCCGCCGCTGGGTGATGTCCCCGATCAACCCACGCATCGATTCCACCTGGCCGTTTTCATTTTTAAAACACTTGCCGCGCCCCCAGATCCAGCCCGTGCCGCCGCCGCAGCGCAAAATCCGGCACTCAAAGGACCACTCCCCCCCGCCGGCGATGCTCTCCCTAAATCCGCTGTCCACTCCCGCGCGGTCCTCCGGATGGACGTGCTCAAGAAAGTCCGCATACGTCCACACGGGCTTCTGCTCGATGTATCCAAAAATCTGGTCATAGCGGAGAGATCTGCTGGCCCTGAGCGTGGCAAGATCGATGTCCCAGTCGCCAATCTGGGCGGCATCCAGCGCCAGACGCAGGCGGCTCTCGCTCATTGCGAGCGCTTTGGCCACCTCCTCCCGGGCCGTCATTTCCAGATTGAGGCGCACCATTCCGTAGCTCAGCACTAGGATGCTCAGCAACAAACCCTGCGGCATCAGGCCGAAGGTACGCTCGGAGACCTTGTACATTTCCCGCTCGCGCGCCCCAACCTCCGCCCTTTCCATAGAAATGAGCACCGAAAGCAGATCGTCAATCCGGCTCAGCCACTCCCGCCCGCGCCCGCTCTCAAAGTAACGGCGGGCCTCTTCAAAGCCCCCAGACTCCCGCAGGCTTACCAACTCCTGCAAAAAAAACAGCCAACCTTCCACCGCCTCCTTAAGCTGCGACAAAAGATTCGTCCGCGTGGGACCTGCAGCCAAGCTTTCTAACAGTTCGTTATAGCGGATGCGCAATTGCTGCACCCCTTTTCCTCCGTCTTTCCCCCACTTCTCTTTGAAGACACCGTGTCCCGAAAGCACATACCCATGAGCGACCGCCTCCAATTCATCAACACCAGCGCGGAAGCCCCAGATTTGCTCCAGCGCTTCACGGGTCCGCTTCATCCTGACAGTCTCCTGGCCGACCTGCGCCGCACTCAGGTGCGAGAGCGCCGCGACGGCAATTAAAACAGCCAGTCCGCTGACAAATCCGAAGCTGAGTGAGCGGCCGATCGCCCAGCGGAAGGCAGAAGCTTTTGCCGCCCACCGCAGGAAGGCGATGCCCAGGAGCGTGTAAAGAAAAGCCGTGTGCACGCCCATACTCATCATATTCAACCAATTGTACCCACTGCGACGGGCCTCGAAATGGGCAATTAGCGCGTCAATGGCGATTCCCACCATCAGGGCTCCAACCCACGCAACCGTTGCGTTGCTAGAACCCTTCGCCGCAGGCCGCCCCAAAATCCACAGCGCCACCGAGGCGAGCAACAGACAGATGGCGCCGTTGACTCCCATCCGGCCCGGAAAGGCGTCGCGCGCGGTCAGGAAATCCACAACCAGCAACTCGTCGATCCTCAGATTCACGCCGAAGACGTATTCCAAAAGTGTCATTAACCCGATGGCCCCGACACACAACGTCGCCAGATTTGCCAATTTAAGTGCGAGGCCCGCGAAACGCCCCCGGACCGTGATGAGAAGCAGCGTCACGCCGCTTAATATAAAGCCAAGCGAAGTGTTGGCCTTCATCGTCGGCGCATTAGGGATAGCCCCCACCCACGAGGAAGAACCGGCCGCCCAGCCCATGAGCATGAACGCACCACCGAGAGCCACAATGCCGCCCACAACCCTCAGGAAGAGCACCTCCCGGTTTGCAGACGGAGCCTTTGCGGCGCCACGATTCTCCGAAGCGCTTTTTGAATTGGCCGGCGGCGTTTTCATCCCCTATCCCTGTCCCTGTTCCCGTGGGTCTTCGTGCGGGGGTGTCGCAGCGATGCAACGTCGACCCAAGAGGGTGAAAACTCAAGGGAGTGTTTGGAAAATCTGCGGCCGATTGTGGGGACCCGCCTTCAAAAAAATGCCGCCAGCACGCACACCGCAGCCAGCTATAAACCAGACCCTCAGGCATTTTCACACACACCCAAGCGGGTGAACGCACACACCCAAGGCCGCGCGGGTGTGCGCCCCCGCAGCCGAGGAGGCGGCTCTATTCTTCGGCGCCAACCGCCAGGACGCGCACCCAAATCCAAGGCTCAAAAACTGGACGCCTCAGGATGCCCTTTTAAAACTCCACCCCAATGATGCTGCGCAGTTGAATCGCCGGCTGATCGGTGCGCTCGGTGGTTTGGAAAAGGGCGGTCAGTGTCGCGTGAAAATACTTTTGCCGAAAGGTCAGGCACGGGCCCGCATAAACTTCCGGGTTGGCAGGCCCGTGCCACTTGCCCAAGGGCAATGTGTGCACCAGTTCCGCCCCGATCGAAATTCCCGGGGTGAGGTCATAGGCGATCCCCGCGCTCTGGGTGAGCTCGCCGGCGGGCTCCTGAAAGTCGCCGAAGCGGTCCCCTCCCCATTCTGCTTCAAGTGCCCCGTTCCAACCCGCCACCCACTTTCCAAAGCGCTTTTCAAGAATCAGCTTGCCTTCCAGTCCGGCGGAGCGATCGCCCACCGCCGCTTCGGCGTAAAGCGCAGAGCCCAGCAGATCCGTAAGCGGGTTGGTCAGGTTATGGACAATCTCCAGAGAAGTGTCCCGATAAAGGCTGCCCCGCTCCCGCGCATCGTAAGTCCAGTTTGCGACCGAAAGCGCCAGTTGGGTCTTCGGCGTGAGGCCCATTTCAATTTCATGTCGGAAATCAAACCGCCGCAGGGCGCCGGGGCGATTTTTCCACGTGCCCCGCGTTTCCATCTCCACTTCCCCCACGGGGGCGGTCAAAGAGGGGTAGGTGAAGCCAAAGCGGCGTTCGGGAGAGGCGGAATCTGCGGAGGCGGCTGCCGGGTGAGCCAATATCGCACACAGGACAAGACCGCCGAACTTGGGGGGGAGGTTCATTCGCAGATAAGGCATACGCTGAGAGCCCATCCGTCAAGTCTCCGGGCGGAAGCCCTACCGCTTTGATTTGAGACAACGCCACGGATCATCCGCATCTTACATTAACGGCCACATCCTCCGGCGATTTCCGGTATTGGACGGCCCGTGAACAGCCGGCAATAATTGGGCCGTGCGGCAAAATAACGGTGACAAGGGGGGGGCTTTTTGGGTGTAAAGTGGCGAGTCTGTATAAAAATATTCAAAATGTCATTTTTAGCCACAACCGCCCCTTCAGCCGCCGATAATGCCTGGGTTCTCATCAGCACCGCCCTGGTGCTCATGATGTGCATCCCCGGCTTGTTCCTCTTCTACGGAGGCCTGGTCCGGGGCAGGAACGTTTTATCCATTGCGGCGCAGTGCCTGGCGCTGACGGCCATCGGGATCCTGATGTGGTGGGGCTTTGGCTACAGCCTGGTCTTTGGGAAAAGCTTTGCCCAGGAGGGGGCTCTGCTTGGACACGTGTTTGGAGGGAGCGAGTATTTCGCCTTCCGTGGGGTCGGGGTGGAGCCTAGTCCGTACGAGGGGCGGATTTTTTCAGGCTCGTTTGCCCTGTTTCAGGCGATGTTCGCGGCGATCACGCCCGCACTCATCATCGGGGCGGTGGCCGAACGGATGAAATTCACGGCTGTTTTGTTGTTTTCAACGCTCTGGAGCGTGTGTGTGTATTATCCGGTGGCGCACGCGGTGTGGGGGTGCAGCGGGGATTTTTCGGGACTGGCCAACGAAGGCGCTGCTTTCAAGGCGATTGATTTTGCAGGGGGGATTGTCGTGCACATGACCTCGGGGTGGTCCGCTCTTTTATTGTGTATTCTGGTGGGCCCCCGGGCGGGTTTTGGCAAACGGCCGATGACCCCGCACAGCATGGTGCTCTGCGTTCTGGGGACCGGCATGCTGTGGACGGGATGGTACGGCTTTAATGCGGGGTCGGCCCTGGCCATGGACGGAGTGGCGCTTCAGGCATTCCTCACCACGACGCTTTCGGCCTCCTCCGCGATGCTAGCGTGGGCGGTTGTGGAAAGAATCCACCGTGGCAAACCCTCGGTGCTGGGACTGTGTTCTGGAGCTGTGGCGGGACTGGCAACGGTCACGAATGCGGCCGGGTTTGTCTCCGGTTCTTCGGCCGTGCTGATTGGCATTTTGGCGGGAATGATTTCCTACTGGGCGTGTTCGGTGCTCAAGCCCCGCTTCGGCTACGACGATGCGCTCGACACCTTCGGGGTGCACGGTGTGGGGGGAACCGTTGGGGCGCTTGCCACGGCGCTGCTGGTGGACCAAGCAACCCATCCCGCGGCGGCCGCACTTCTGGAGAAGGGGCTCGTGCGGGGGCAACTTTCAGCCATGGGGATGTGCATCCTCGTTTCCCTCGTCGCCACTTGGGTGATCGCAAAGCTCGTGGACAAACTGGTTGGCCTCCGGGCCTCGGAAGAGGAGCAAGCGCAGGGACTCGATATCATTGACCACAAGGAAGAGGGCTACAACCACTCCTGAAAAGTGGCACTGGTTCGATCTCCTCGGCTATGAAATCCTCCGAGGAACCAGCGCACTCCGAGCGTGTCCAGAATCCCGGCAATCTCAAGGGTCACCGCCGTCCCCAATACGGACTGGGGTTCGCCTGACTCCACCTCGAGGAAGGATGCCGGAGTAGAATGCCAGAGCCCAGCGTACTCAGCGGATTGGCTTTGCAAATACCGTTGAAGAGTGACAGGCAAATACCTTCGTTCCGGACAAAACGGGCCGTTATAACCCCCTGCTGTGGAGATGACTAGTTTCCGAAATTCAGACGCGCTGCAGCCGCGCTTGATTGGGATGGTGTATTGCATTGCGGCAAGAGTGCCGCACCGGGTTCTTGAGCGGCAGAGGCACTAAGCTAGGCGAATACGATACAACCTCTCCCTGAACGCGATGGAAACCTCGTGCACCCCGCACCCCTCCCTGACTCTGCGCTCCTGGGCGGATTCGTGCGCCGCGGCCGACTCCAAAGCGACTACTGCGCCGCCTGTTTCGCCAGCGCTTCCTTGACCGCTGTTTCCCACTTCCCCCAGTCATTCTCAAAATTTGCATCCAGCAGGAACGCGAGCGTGGATTTTGCGATTTCCGCCATCGGATGTTTTGGCGTCTGCGCCGCGGCCAATAGCAACGGCAACTTCACCACGTCAGGCCGGTTTAAACTCTCGGCGACGATGACTTCTTGAAATCCGGGATCGAGCTTCGTATTGCGCACATAAGGCAACACCGAAAGGTAGTCCTTGTCGGGCATCAGGTTTACAATATGCCTGGCGCTGGAAAGCTGGCCTTCCCCGGGAATCGAGGGCACCTGCTGCAAAAGAATCTGGGCGATGGCTGCCGTGTCGGCATTGGAACGCAACGCGTCATCGATCTTCAGCTCCCAGGCCGGAATACCCTCGTTTTTAGCGGGCGCCTCCGCCGCCTTCATGGGCTTGGACTCCGAAGTTGACGAGGACGGAGCCGCATCCGTCGGGGCAACGGGCACCCCTTCCGTCGCGGCTTTTTCGCCCCGAACCACCTGCATCGGCAGTTCAGACTTCCCCAAGTACCAAAGCGCCCCGGCCAAAACGAGCAACACCCCTACGGTTAGAACTTTTTTGGGTTTCATGCGTTTTAGAATTTTAGAGTTTTAAATACCTGCTCTTTCCAGAAGCGAAGACAGAACTTTGGTTGCCTCAAATACTTCGGCCGCGATTTCGTAGGCAGCCTTGCAGTGGGCGCCGTAATCCAGGTTGATGGAACGCACGGCTTCCGCAATATCATCCAAAGTCTCAAACGCCACCAACCCCTTCCCCCCGCCACCGTACAGCTTGGTGAACTGAGTCTGCTGGGTAATCGCCGGCCGACCGCAGGCCAGATAACACGCCGTGCGGTCACTAAACCATCCGGTATTCAAACGCACGTACTGGTCCTTGGCGACCGTGAACTCCCCCTTTGAACCGCGCAAATAGTCGCAGTACTGGTGCATATTGATAGAAATCGGATTGGGATCGGTGAACTCCCAATGGTTGCTTTCAAACCGGTGAAACGCGTGGGCGTCCTTGATCTCAGTGGCCAGTTCAAAGGGCTCTCCCGAGCGCACCGGCGCCTCGACAAACTTCAAAAACTCCAGCGACTTGCTCCACAAATAGTTACTCCCGCGCCACACCACGTCCTTGCGCCCGCTGGTGTTCCAGTTAGCCACCGACGTAAACCGGGCCCCGGGGCGCGGTGGGGCGTCGGTGCGCCAGAAATCGGTGACCACAGGCTGGCGGGTGGGCAGCCAGCGCACCCCGTGCGTGGGCACCAAAAAGTCAGGAGTCCCAACCAGTTCACCGAAGGTAAACAGCGCATGGTGCTGCTTGAGGTAGTCCGGTTGAACCCCGCCCGCATTATCCACCTTCATTTGCTCCACGCCCGGATCGCTCTCGACATAAATGATGCGGTCGCTCTTGAGCAAATCCTCATTCATCTCCTGCGCGCCGCACACGTTCAAAATCGCGTCCGCTTCCAAGTACAGCTCCCTCACGCGCTCTAGCGAAAGCCCGGCGCACTCGGGTGTCTTGAGGTACCGCGCGCAATAGGCCCAGCGCCCTTCAAATCCAAACTCGCTTGCCAGCTGCTTGAGCGTCTTGGCCGCATACCGGTAACTCTCGTTCACCTCATAAGCGACCGGATCGTAAGGCAGACGGGCGGAGTCCTCAATGTAGTACACCTCGTGGCCGAGTCGTTGAAGACCGACAATGTAATGGACATGCTGCCACACCACACCGGCAATCGGACACCCGGCCATAAAGCCCATCACGATAATCTTTTTCTTCTGCATACAAATCTTTGGGGATAACCACTCTTATAAACCGAGCGGAATAAGGATGCGACCGCGATTCACTGATTATTTTGTGCCTCTCCTTTGACGCCGTTAATCCAATTGCTTCACCACAACGGCGGGGTTTCCTGCCACAATCGTGTTCGCAGGCACCGAACGCGTAACCACCGCCCCCGCCGCAATCACGGCATTATCCCCGATCGTGACCCCCTTGAGGATCACCGCGTTTAAGCCAATCCAAACGTTATCCCCAATCTTGACCGGGGCCGTTTTGATCCGCGGCCGAACAGGCCGGTTGGGCGCGTACGGAGAAAGTGCGATGGCATCCTGACGGCGCTGAGCGGCATCGATGGGATGGTAGTCCCCGTCGGCGATGGCGACATTCCAAGAAATCAGGCAGTACGACCCGATTTCCACGGACTCGTCAGCCATGATCAACGCCCCGTTCAATAGCGAATAATCCCCCACCTTCACATGGCCGTTTTCCCCCACCGAAAATGAACACCCACAATAACAGGACACGTAATTCCCAATTTCAACGGCGGGCTGTTTGGTTCCTTTGAAGTTTTTAAAAATCTGCGCCGACTCAATATAACAACCCTCGCCGTAAGTGACGTTTTCAGGAATGGGCTTGGGCCACCAGTCGTATTCGATGTGACGGTTAGGCTGGATATTGCTCATGTGCGTTTAAGAAGTTGGTTTATGTTAAAATTCAAAAGACGGCGGAGGTTTTTTTCACCGAGGAATCGTTCACCGAGGAATCGCTAAGAAATCCAGAAAGTCGATCATGGCCCTCTAGGATACCCCTTCTGGAGCCGCCACCGTGTGCTCACCCAGATTTGCGGAGTAGTACAGTTTAGCATAAAAACCACCCCGCTGCACCAACTCCGGTCCGCGCCCCTCTTCAACCACTCCTCCCGGCCCAAGCACCACGATTTTGTCCACGTTGTGCACCGTAGCGATGCGGTGGGTGATGATCAGTGTCGTCCGGCCGGCCATGAGTTCCTCGATCGTCTGCATGATAGCCGATTCCGTAGTCGGATCTAGCGCGGACGTGGGCTCGTCCAGAAGCAGGATCGGTGCGTTTTTGAGAAACGCCCGGGCTATACCGATCCTCTGGCGCTGGCCGACGGAGAGATGGCTCCCACGTTCGCCGACACCCGAATCGTAGCCCTCGGGCATCGCCATGATGAACTCGTGCGCCTGGGCGCGTTTGGCGGCTTCGATGATTTCCTCGTCCGTCGCACCGGCCTTTCCGTAGGCAATGTTCTCACGCACCGTGCTGGAAAACAGCAGCGTGTCCTGCAGCACGATGGAAATTTGTGCGCGCAGCGACTTTTTCGTGACGTCCCGCAAGTCGACTCCATCCAAAAGCAGGCGCCCCTCGTCCGGGTCGTAAAAACGGGGCACTAGGGAGAGAAGAGTGCTTTTGCCAGCCCCGGTGGTTCCCACGAAAGCGACAGTTTCGCCTGGGGCGATGCGCAGGTTGACGCCGGAAATGATCCGCCGCTCGGGGGTGTACCCGAACGCCACGTTTTCGCACACAATTTCGCCCCGCGACGAGGTGAGTTCCACAGCCCCCGGGCGATCGGCGACATCGTCAGACTGGTCGAGTACTTCAAAACAGCGGCGAGCCGCCCCCGCAGCCCGTTCGAGGTCCCACCCCACCGAGGTAATCGAATCAAGAGGTTGGTAAAGGCAGTTCATGTACTGGGTGATGGTCATGAGGCTCATGATGGACAGCGTCCCACCCAACACGTGCAATCCCCCCATCCAGCACACCGCAGCAAGGCTCACCATCAGCAGCGTTGCCGTGATCATCGAGCTGTACATGGCGGTGTACTGCATATGGACGTTGGCGTCCAAACTCTGCTGGGCAGATGCCGCGAACTGCTTGACCTCATGCTCCTCGCGCCCGAAAGCCTGCACCATTTTCACGGAGCTCAGCCCTTCCTGCGCCAGACTCAAAACGGCGCTTTCTCTCTCTGAAATCCGCGTGGAGTTGTCGCGGATGCGTTTGGCGAAAACCCGGAAGGTCATCACCATGAGCGGCACCACGGCGAGGGCCACCAAGGTGAGCTGCACGTCCAGCAGCCATAGCGCGGCGACGTAACTGAGCAAATCTTTGGCGCTCTGAAAAAGAAAGATGAACTTCGAGTAAAAAGCCTGCAGCGACATGGTGTCGTAGGCCACCCGAAACGTCGAATCCCCGCTCCGTTTGGTATCGTGATACTTCAGAGGGAGGGAATGTAGATAACTGTACAAATCGGTACGCAAGAGCAGAAGCCCCTGCAATCCCACCCGGAAGTACATCATCTGCGAGACCACGTTGATCCAAGCTGCGAGCAGGTGAAAAAGAACAATCGAAATGGAGCAACCCGCTACAATTTGAGCGAGGCTCCAAGGCTCGAGGGAGTAGGAAAAGTAGTCGAGAAGCTTGAGCTTGAGCCCGTGTTGCGGCTTCCCGATGGCAGGCAAAACCTCCGCAAGCAGAAAGGAAACCGGCAACGGTTTCAGCAAATTGAAGGGGGTCTGCAAAATCGTAAGCAGAGTTGCGACAAAGGTCGGCCTCCAGTACGGCAGATAATACTTAAAAACTCGGCGATAAATGGAAAACATGGGGTGCGTTAAGGCCGTAAGCCGTCGCTCTCAGCAGAGCCCGAAACCCAGTCGGATGCAAGCCGACGGGAAGCAAAAGCATCCTTCCAAGCCCCGCAAGCAACCGCCCCCCCTACCCGAGGGACAGACACCTCCCGAGGGACAGACACCTCCCCGAGGGACAGACACCTCCCCGAGGGACAGACACCCTCCCGAGGGACAGACACCCTCCCGAGGGACAGACACCCTCCCGAGGGACAGACACCCTCCCGAGGGACAGACACCCTCCCGAGGGACAGACACCCTCCC
>CANJZW010000091.1 GCA_947479475.1 Chthoniobacteraceae bacterium | reverse complement strand
GCAGAGAGAAGACCGGCACTTCAACCAAACCAAACAAAACCACAATGGCCGCCTCTCGTGTAGCGTAATTAAACCGCTCGTGAAGTCATTGATTCAGAAACGCGCCGGTGGCAACAACCTCTTTTAGCGCGCCCGCGACAAACCAGGCGCGAGCCTCGAAGGTGGGGCTGAAATGCTTATAAGTATTTCAGTTACATTTCCGCCCACGATGTCAGTCGGCCGAACCACGAAGACCTTTCTCGTCTCGCTGGTCACATCCGCTGTATTCATTTATAATCTCCACCCTGCATGAGCGACCACACTGCGACCATCCGCTGCCAGAACACAGGCCCCGATTTCCTCAAGCGCCGCTACTCGCGTGAGCACACGATCCACTTTGACGGTGGCGTGATTGTGCCGGGATCGCCTTCACCCCACAGCGTGCCTGCACCGTGGTCCAATGCAACGGCCGTTGACCCGGAGGAAGCGTTTGTCGCATCGGTGGCGAGTTGTCACATGCTCTGGTTTCTGCATGTCGCGATTGATGCGGGATTGGAGCCTGCAAGCTATGAAGACGAAGCCGTGGGCGAGATGACGAAGAACGCGCAAGGCAAGCTGTGGATAAGCCGTGTGACGCTCCATCCGAGCATCGAATGGCGCAGTGAAAGGCACTCAACGGCAGACGAAGTGAAACACCTGCACCAACAAGCACACGACGAGTGCTTCATTGCCAACTCCATCAGAACGAAAATCACTATCAACGAGCCATGACCATCAATCGCGATGATTTTATCTTGACTGATGAAGTGCACAAATTCGATGTGCCCGCCATTGCTGCGTTGGTGCAAAGCACCTACTGGGCGGCGCAACGAACCGCGGAGCAAGTTGCCGAATCGCTGATGCACTCCACTTGTTTAGTGCTGACCTTGGACGGCAAGACCATTGGATTCGTACGTGCCATCTCCGATCACTCGGTAAACTCCTACATCTGCGATTTCATCGTGTCACCAGATTATCAGCAACAAAGCCTCGGCACTTGGATGCTGGAGACGCTTATCGCGCATCCGGCGCTTGCGCGCACTAATCAGCTGCTCATCACGAAGGATGCGATGTCCTTCTATGAAAAACACGGGTTCACCCAGCATCCCTATGTCTGTATGAAACGATCCCGACAACACGCATCATGAGCCCAGTCGACCTCAGCCACACAATCGAGCAGGGCATGATTACCTATCGTGGTTTGCCCGCGCCGTTGATTTGCGATTACCTCAGCCGTGAGGCATCGCGCAGACTCTACGCGGAGGGCACGGAGTTTCACATCGGGCGCATCGACATGGTGGCAAATACGGGGACGTATCTCGACAGCCCATTCCACCGCTTTGCACACGGAAAGGATCTGTCTGAACTACCGCTTACGTCACTGGCTGGCCTTCATGGGACCCTCGTGCGTTGCGATGGGAGAAAAATCACACGCGAGTGCTTCGATGGCCTCGAAGTCGCGGGCCGCGCGGTGCTCATCCACACCGGCTCGGATCGCCACTGGCGCACGGATAACTATTTCGAGGAGCACCCGTTTCTCACCGAGGAAGCTGCCCTTTTTTTAAAGCAGAGCCGCGTGAAGCTAGTCGGCATCGACTCCTATAACATAGACGACACTCGGGGCAAAGCGCGCCCCGCGCACAGCATCTTGCTCGGCAGCGAAATTCCCATTGTCGAGCATATGACCTGCCTGGAGCAGGTGCCGGAGACGGGTTTCCAGTTCTTCGCCGTGCCGCCAAAGGTGAAGGCCTTCGGCACATTTCCAGTGCGCTGCTTTGCCATTTTGGAAGGGGGCAAAAACTCATGAACACCGTCACCGAGCTTCCATTCAATAAATTGCTCAATCTCGAAGCCGCCACCGATGACACTCATTTGCTACGACTTCCAGCGGGGGGTCAATATCTCAACCACCTCGGGACCGTCCACGCGGGCGCCCTTCTGGCGTTGGCGGAGGCAAGCAGCGGGGAGTACCTGCTGCGTTCACTGGGCGGAACGGATGGCATTGTGCCGGTCGTGCGCCGATTGGAGGCAAAGTTCCGCAAACCGGCGAATGGCGTCACCACCTCGAATGCCACTGCCACAGATGGTGCATTGGACGAACTCCGTGCCGGATTGGCAGGCAAAGGCCGCGGACTGATTTCCGTGAACGTCGAACTGCACGATAGTTCCGGAGCGCACGTCTTATCAGCTACTGTCGAGTGGTTCATCGCAACCGCACCTCGACCAAATTCGCCGGATTGACTATCCCGCCTACCTATTTATTACGCATTGCGTGGTGCACGAGCACATCAGCGACACCCCAGCTAATGTTCGATTATGAGTCTGTCGTCGCTCCTCAAGGAATCCCGCTCCAAGCACAAGTTGAAGAGCTACGACGCCGCGCTCAAACAATTGCGCGCCTTCAGGGCGGTCATACCCATTACCTCGAAGAATATCGCTTAACGCTCTTAGGCTTCGATTATTTCGCCGAGTCCCTCGATAACTTGGCTGAGTTCCTCTGGCGAAACTCGGCCAATCTTGGAGCCGAGGCGCAGGACCGAAAAAGTGCGGATTTGACTAATCTTGGCCCGCGAGCGCTTTGGCAACGCCGCTGATCTTAACTCGAATGGAGACAACCTTTTGTTTGTTTTCGCCTACGAGTGCGTCCCGCAGCCTTGGTTACAGCAGTCGTTTGAAAAATCCTCGTCCACGGGCACGCGCCCGACTTCAAAGGTTTTCGCCAGCATCGGATAAAACATCTTCTGCAAAACCTGCAGCTCATCCTGAGCCGTTAAAAACTCAGACGCCACCGGTTTACTCAATACGGAGTCCCTCAAGGCCTCAAACTCCGCCATTTCCTCCGGAGTGATGGGCAGACCGGAGGATTGCTTTTGCTGAAGCAACTGCGCCCGGTCGTTCACCATCTGAAACTCGAACTTGGCTAGTTCATCGTTCATGAAGGCATCCATTTTACGGAAGGTTTCGGTGAAACCTGGGAACTGGACGATGGCTTCGCAGAGTTCCCGTGTTTTTTGTGCGATTAAGGCTTGGGCGGTTTCCATGGGGCTGAAAGGTTATAAAAAAACAGGCCCGCAGCAGAAGCCACGGACCTGTTTAAGGTTTGAATTAAAATGCAAGCGGACCGAAGGTTTCGAGCCCGAGAATACAGAAAAAGTCTGCCTTCCCAAACGTCTGGCAAACATTTTTCAACGTTTGGCCGACGCTCAGGCGCTTCGCCTACGCTTCTGGAGCGGTTTTGCGAAGACCGAGGACCCGGTCTCCGACCTTGAACTGGCCGCGCTTGGTGAGAAGCTCGACGCGTTCAAAGCGCTTGAGGACGTTGCGTTTAGCGGTAATTGTACTGGCCCCTTTGAGGCTGCGATGCTGGGACATAAAATGTAAAAATCTGAGCGGAAAAACCTATGGGAAGAGGCAACCTCATGTAAAGACTCATTTCATAAGAATCTTCAGTAAACACCAACGCCACTCCCCCGTTCTTTTATTCACCCATGTTTAAGGTGACGTAATCCGTGCTCAAGTCCGTCGTGAACACATTGTATTCGGCAGTCCCCAGATTGAGGTTTACACACACCCGAAACCGGTCTGCCGCGACCGCTTGCTTGAGTTTTTCAATGGGCGTCGAACTCGCCAGACCGCCCTTCACCGCAAGAATGCCGTCGTAATAGATATCCACGAGTTCCTCCCTCATCTTGATGCCCGCGTACCCAATCGCGTCCATGATCCGCCCCCAGTTCGGGTCGCCGCCAAACCAGGCGCACTTCACCAGACAGGACTTCGCAATCGCCTCCGAGGCCCGGCGTGCATCCGAGAAACTCGCGGCTCCGTGAACGTACACCTCCACAAACTTCGTCACCCCCTCTCCGTCCTCGACGATCATTTTCGCCAGCGAAAGGGTCACGTGGTCGAGGGCGCGCTGGAAATGTTCAAAGTCCGCCGTCCCCACCCGAAGCAATTCATTGCCCGCCAGGCCATTGGCTAACATGAGCACGGTGTCGTTGGTGCTCATGTCTCCATCGACGGTAATCCGGTTGAAGGAATGCTCCACTGAAACGGAGAGCGCCTTTTGCAGTTCGGCCTTCTCAATCTTCGCATCCGTCGTGATGAAACACAGCATTGTGGCCATGTTAGGATCGATCATCCCCGCGCCCTTGGCGATGCCCCCGATGCGGATCGTGCCGGAGGGCAGAACCACTTCGACTGCGATCTCCTTTTTGACGGTATCGCTCGTCATAATCGCCTCCGCCGCCGCGGACGAGCCTGAGCCATGCACCTTCAGCGCCAGCTCCGCGATGGAGGGCTCCATTTTTGCAATGGGTAACTGCACGCCGATGCGCCCCGTCGAACAAACCAGCACCTGCCGGTCCTTCAAACCAAGCGCCTGCGCCGCCGCGTGCGCCATGCGTTTGGCGTTTTCGATCCCCTCCACACCGGTGCAGGCGTTCGCGTTGCCGGCGTTGGCGACAATGGCGCGCACCTCCGGGGCCCGCAAGTGGGCGGCAGACACTCGGACAGGAGCCGCTTTGACTTTGTTGGTCGTAAAGGTCCCAGCCGCCACGGCCGCACCCTCTGAGACGATCATCGCGAGATCGGGATGATCCAAGTTGGCCGCCTTGATGCCGCAAAAGATGCTACCGGCAAGAAAACCGGCAGGGGCATTGAGGCCTCCAGGAATTTCAGAATAAACAGAAGACATGAAGCTGGGGATGTAGCGGCCTAGTCTCCGACATTAACGCTGTGATGCGGAAGGAAATTCTTAGAGCCAAACGTTCAAAATATCTGAAATAAAGTTAAAGAAGTCCGCTCGCCTCATCCCAACCGCTCAAAATGTTCAGGCACTGCACCGCCTGACCCGCCGCTCCCTTCACCAAATTGTCCTCCGCGCTCAGCAGTACAAGGCGTCCCGTCCGCGGGTCGTGGCGCCAGGCAATATCAATGAAGTTACTGTGCGTCACGTATTTAGTATCGGGCATCGCGCCGCCTTTCAAGAGACGCACAAACCGGGACCCCTCGTAGGCACGGGCCAGCGCCTCCCCAATCAGGGAGGGAGCGATGCCGGCACGCGGCTTGGCGTAGATGGTTGAATGAATGCCGCGCGTCACCGGAGCCAGATGCGGGGTGAAGCTAATGAGCACCGGAGCGCCCGCTGCACTGGAGAGTTCCTGTTCGATCTCCGCCAAATGCCTGTGCTTTGGCACTCCGTAAGCCCGGATACTTTCGTTACACTCAGCGTACAAATACTCGGTCTTGGCATTCCGCCCCGCCCCGCTCACGCCGCTCAGGCTGCAGGCGTGGATCGAATCGAGCTCCAGCAAGTTTGCACGCAACAAAGGAATGAGCGGCAACAGAATGCTTGTTGGATAACACCCTGCGCAAGCAACCAAATCCGCCCCCTTGAGCGCCTCCCGGTAGACCTCCGCGAGGCCGTACACGCTGCGCGCGGCCAGGGCGGGTTCATGGTGGGCTTCGCCGTAAAAATCTTCGTACACAGAGAGATCCTTGATGCGGAAGTCCGCACTCAAATCGAGCACCTTCAGCCCGGCGCGCAGCAGCGGACCTGCAAACTCGTGGGCAAGCCCATGGGGCAGCGCCAAAAACACCACCTGCGCCCCCGACGCGACGATGGATGCCACATCCGATTGAATAAAAGGCAGTTCGGCATAACGCATTCCGCCGAACCGGGGAAACACACTGCCCAGCGTTTGACCGGCAAGCTGCCGGGAAGTGAGCGCCACCAATTCCGTTTTCGGATGCGCAATCAATAAACGCACCAATTCTTCCCCTGAATATCCACTGGCTCCGACGACGGCTACTTTGAGAGGTGTCTGCATAACTAGCCGAATGTATCCACAGCCGCGAGCCGGGGAACGCCAAAAATCACGGAACAAACGCCGCCCGCCCTTCAGTGAAAATCGTGCGACGGCGCCGCAGGGATGGAGTGGCCTCCGATGCGCTCCACGCGGTGGGCCCGCAGGTTGGTCACCCCCTCCTGCTGCTGCACAAAGCCCTCAATTTGCAGGAAAGCCTCCGATGCGATCAAAAGCCGCACTTTTTCATACAACGCCGGACGGATCACCACGTTGGCGACCCCCGTCTCGTCCTCGAGGCTCAAAAAAACAAACCCCTTCGCCGTGCCAGGCCTCTGCCGGCAGATGACCAACCCAGCAGCCAGAACGAAACTCCCGTGCGAGGCCGTTTTAAGCTCCTGCGCCGTCCACGCTTCGGGCAGCTGTTCGCGCAATAAACGCATGGCATGCGGGCCTGTGGAAACGGAGGTGGCGTTAAGATCCGCACTCAGGCGTTCCTCCGGCGTCATAGGTTCAAGAGGGCAATCGGAGGGCTCCGCGGCGGGCTTCTTGCTGGCGGCCAGGGTGAAAAGATCCTCCTCCGAGGACTCCTGCAAGCGCCAGAGGGCCTCCCTCCGGTGGGCGGCGAGCCCTTGAAAAGCGCCCGCACTCGCGAGCAGGCGCAGCTCGTCCTTGTCGAGCGCGACGCGCCGCTGAAAGTCGGCCATCGAGGTGAACGGAGCGGCTGCGCGTTCCAAAAGAAGCCTCTCCGCATGGGCGGCGCTCAGTTTGCCCACCAAACTCAACCCCAGGCGGATGACCGTATCGCCCTCAACCGTGCACCGCCATTCAGAGAGCAAAACCGACACGGGCAAAACCCGAATGCCGTGCGCCTTGGCATCTCCGACCAGGGTTGCACTCGAATAAAAGCCCATCGGCTGGTTGTTCAAAAGCGAGGTGTAAAACTCCGCCGCCCGATGCACCTTCATCCAAGCGCTGGCGTAAGCGATCAGGGCAAAGCTGATCGCATGGGATTCGGGAAAGCCGTACAGCGCAAAAGAACGCATGGATTGGAGCACCTTCTCGATGAGCGCCTCCGAGTGGGCGCGTTCCCGCATCCGGCTCCGGAGCCGTTCACAAACCCGCTCCATCCGCTCCTTGGAGCGCAAATCACTGAGGGCGCGCCGGAGTTCTTCCGCCTCGCCAGCGGTGAAGCCGGCAATGACCATCGCGATGCGCAGGAGTTGCTCCTGAAAGAGAGCCACGCCCAGAGTGCGCGCGAGAATGGGCTCCAAATCAGGATGCAGGTAAGTGACGGGCTCCTTACCGCTGCGTCTGGCCAGATAGGGGTGAACCATGTCTCCCTGAATTGGACCGGGGCGGATGATGGCCACTTCGACAACGACGTCGTAGAAACAGTGCGGCTTCATCCTGGGCAAGGTCGCCATCTGGGCGCGGCTTTCGATCTGGAAGACGCCGATGGTATCGGCCGCCTGCATCATCGCGAAGGTGGCGGCATCGTCCTTGGGAATGGCCGCCAGATCGACGGGCCGATTCCGGGCGCTGCACAACGCCAGTGTGTCCTGCATGGCGGCCATCATTCCCAGGCCCAGCAAATCCACCTTAATAATCCCCAGATCTTCACAATCGTATTTGTCCCATTGCGCCACGACCCGGCCCTCCATCGAGGCCCGCTCCAGAGGCACCACCGAGGAAAGGCGACCCTGGCAAATAATCATCCCCCCGGAATGTTGCCCGAGATGTCGTGGCAGCGAACGCATCGCCTCGTACAGGCGCAGCGCGGCCGGCGCCCTGGGGTGCGTGGGAGGCAGGCCTGCCTTCTCCATCTGCTCCTGCACCGCGAGCGTGTGCGGAAAGTCGCCGCTTGCAAACAGCGCGGAGAAACGCCCCAGCATCGAGGGGGAGAAGTTCAGCGCCTTGCCGATCTCGCGCATCGCGCCCCGCCCGCGAAACGTAATCACGTTGGCCGTCATCGCAGCCCCCTCCTCGCCGTAGCGCCGGTACACCTCCTGAATCACCGCCTCGCGCCGGGGGCCGCTGGGAAGGTCCAGATCAATGTCCGGCCAGCTGGTGCGGCCCTCCGATAGAAACCGTTCAAAGAGAAGCTCGCAGGCAATCGGGTCACACGCCGTGATTCCCAGCGAATAACACACCACCGAGTTGGCGGCAGACCCCCTACCCTGCACCAAAATGTCCCGGCTTTTGCAAAAGTTCACCAAATCCCACACGATCAGAAAGTACCCCGAAAACCCGAGCTGCGCGATGAGGCTGAGTTCGCGCTCGAGCTGGGCACTGACACGGGCATTGAGTTGCGAATACCGGCCGCGCGCGCCGGCCAGGGTGACGCCGCGTAAAAACGAGTCCATCGTTTCGCCCGGTGGCACGGCATATTCAGGGAAGGCGTACCCCAGATCTGCCAGCGTAAACTCGAGGCTCTCCGCCAGCCGGACCGTGTTGGAAACGGCCTCGGGACAGTGCGCAAAAAGGCGCTGCATCTGCGCCGCCGGACGCAGGTGGCGCTCGGCATTGGCGGAAAGCAAACGGCCCGCCGCGTCCAGATGGGTGTGGTGACGCATGCAAGAGAAGACGTCGAGGATCTCGCGGCCTTCGGGCTTCGCGTACAAAACGCCCGCCGTGGCCAGAGGCGCAAGACGCCGTTCCCGGGCAAGCTCCAACAGACGCTGATGCAGCAGTGGTTCGCTCCGGTGCAGGTGGCGCTGCAGCTCCACATACACATTCCCGGCACCAAAGGCCTCCTCCAAACGACGCACCGTTTCAAGGGCCGCCGCCGGACCACCCGAGGCCAGCGCCCCTTGCAGCGGCCCCTCCTCATCCCCGGTGAGAGCCACCAGGCCCTCTGAAAACTCGCCGAGTTCCTCCCAATGGACAGGCGCATTTCCTTTGGACCCCCGCAGATGAGCCCGCGTCAGGAGCTGGCACAAATTCCGATATCCCTTCTGCGAGCGCACCAGCACGGGCAACACCGCTCCCCCGGCCAGGGTCAGTTCCGCACCCGTGATGGGCCGCAATCCGACCGAAGCGGCGGCGCCATGAAGTCGCGGGATGCCATACACGCCGTCGCGGTCGGTGAGCGCAAGCGCGGGCAACCCCAGAGAGGCGGCCTCTTCGACAAGATTCGCCGGCGAGGACGCCGCCCTGAGAAAACTGAACGCACTGCGCGCGTGAAGCTCAACGTAGGACATACAGTGCCGTTAGATTTACGGTTCTTGAGGCGAAACTGCCAGAATGCTCTTCACCCCCTCGCTGGGAGAGGCCGAAAAGCTGTGTTTCCTCTCCGTTTCGCCCGCCGTCACCGTCCTTTGTTGGGGAGGCGACTTGATTGCGGCCCTGAAAGACCCCGTAACGCACAAACGGCCGAGGGGCGCGGATCAAAGGTCGCGTGGGCGTGGGGCCGGCTTGGATTTCACGTCTCCCCGCTCTTGGCGAAGGATCGGTATATTTCAAACGTTGCGCTGGAAGCCCCCGCCTCACTCATTCGCACCCCCTCGAATACCAAGTGATGCAAAAAAGACTTCTTTCAAACATGTATCGCAATCGGCAACACTAGGCAAAGGCAGTTAAACTCAGACATATGCAGGTTTTTTACTCTCATTAGTAAAAATTATAATTTCACAAGAGGGACCCCCCGCAAATGTCCTACCCCGCCTGCTAGCCTGCGCATGAACTTGACCTGCAGCCCCAATTTATGATGCCCACCCCCAGCGTCGCACCCCCGCACTTTTTCGCCCATACGGCGACCCTCGCAGACGGTTCCCCTGCCGATTCCACGCAGTGGGAACCTTTGGAAACCCACCTAAAAGAGGTTTAAGAGAGAGCCGCCGCCTTCGCTGGGGTCTTCGGAGCACCTCAATGGGGAGCACTAGCGGGTCTCTGGCACGATCTGGGCAAGTATTCGCAGGAGTTCCAAAGCTATCTTCGACGCGCCTCCGGACAGTCGGATTCCCATGGAGAGGACCTAACCAAGACAGGAGGCAGGGTTGATCATTCGACAGCAGGCGCACAACACAGCGCCGCCCAGGGACCATTCGGACAATTGCTCGGCTACGTCATTGCGGGCCACCATGCTGGCCTGCCCGACGGGGTCGAACTCCGAGAACGCATTGCCAAAGAGATCCCCGACTGGACATCCTCCGCCCCCAGCAAACTGAAAGACGGCACGGTTCCACCCTTACCGCTGCTGCCCCCGAACGACGCAACCGAACGCAGCCTGGGTGCGTTTCGCTTCTCCCTGTTTGTGAGGATGGTATTCTCCAGCCTGGTCGATGCTGATTTTCTTTGCACCGAGGCTTTCATGTCGCCAGACAAAACCGCCCAGCGCCCGGCTTGGCCGCCCGACATTCTTGCCCGCATGGAAGATGTTCTGGATGCGCACCTGAGGCGATTCGGCCCGCCTGCGAGTACGGTTGCGAAAGAACGGGAAAAGGTCCGGGCCGCTTGTGAGGCCGCCGCCCCTCTGGCGCCCGGTTTTTTTGATCTCACCGTCCCCACCGGCGGTGGAAAAACGCTCTCTTCGCTCCTGTTCGCCCTCCGTCATGCCCGCGAACACGGGCTCACCCGCGTCGTCTACGCCATCCCGTTCACAAGTATCATCGAGCAAAACGCCGACGTCTTTCGCGCGGTTTTCAAACAACTCTCCAAGGAAATCGGCCAGGACGTGGTTCTCGAACACCACTCCAACCTTCACCCAGACCACGAAAACACACGCAACCGACTCTCCTCCGAAAACTGGGATTCCCCGCTCGTCGTCACCACCAACGTCCAACTCTTTGAATCCCTCTTTGCCTGCCGCACCTCCTCCTCGCGCAAGGTGCATCGGCTCGCAAAAAGCGTGCTCATTCTCGACGAAGCTCAGGCGCTCCCCGTCGGTTTGTTGAGTCCCATTCTTTCAACCCTTCGCTGTTTGACCCTCGACTACGGCGCCTCCGTCGTGCTGTGCACCGCGACGCAGCCCGCCCTTAAACAGCGGGAAAACTTCGCGCCCGGGATTCCGCCCGCGGCGATCCGCTCGATCATCCCAGACCGGCTCGCCCTGGCGCAAAATATGCAACGAACCACCGTTACCAGCCTTGGACCGCTCGACAACAGCGCCCTCAAAACACGCGTTCTCTATGAAAAACAGGGAGCCCTTGTCGTTCTCAATACCACCAAGGCCGCCCGCGAATTTTACGAATCCCTCGATCCGAGCCCGCCACGCTTCCACCTCTCCGCTCGGATGTGTCCAGAACACCGCACCGCCGTTCTTAAAGAAGTCCGCGCCCTTCTCAATGCCGGCGCTCCCGCCGTTCTGGTCTCCACCCAACTCATCGAAGCCGGCGTCGACATCAGCTTTCCTGCGGTCTTCCGCGCAGAGTGCGGCCTCGACTCCCTCGCCCAGGCCGCCGGCCGCTGCAACCGCAACGGCGAACTCCGCAATTCGGACGGCTCGCCCGCGCTGGGGCGGGTCTACGCCTTTCAACACACCGGATACGAGATCCCTTCGCGCCTTGTGGATCTCCGCGATGCCTCCGCCAACGCCGCCCAGGTTGCTTCCCTTTACCCAACCAAACTGCTCTCCCTCGCTTCCATCGAACACTTCTTCCGACTCCACATCTGGAGTGTCGGCGCACGCACCAAGAATTGGGACGCGCCGGAAGTGATGAGCTGTTTCCAACCGGGAGCCCTCACACTCGGGTTTCGGGACGCCGCCAGCCGTTTTCACATGATCGACCAAGCCACTCAATCCCTCCTGCTCCCGTGGGGCGCCGGAGGCCTCCAGCTCTGTGAGGAGCTCCGAAACCGGCACAAATTCGGCATCCCCCCAAACCGCGAACTTTTCCGGAAAGCCCAGCGTTTTCTCGTGCAGGTCTACGAGCACGAGTGGAAGGAGCTTCAGGCAAATGGCCGCATTGAAACACTCCACGATGGGGCGATCCACATCCTCGAGCACCCCGAAAACAACTACCACGAGGCGTTTGGCCTGCGTCCCCCAAATTCACCCGATTCTCCCTCAGCCTTTCTTTGCTAATTTTTTATGTCCTACGGCATCAAACTCCACGTCTGGGGCGATTTCGCCCTCTTCACCCGTCCCGAGATGAAAGTCGAACGCGTCAGTTACGACGTCTTGACGCCATCCGCAGCCCGCGGCGTGCTGGAAGCCATCTATTGGAAACCTCAAATCCGCTGGGTGATCCACACCATTGAAGTGCTCAAACCAGTGCGGTTCACAAATATCCGCCGCAACGAAGTGGGCAGGAAGGCCTCTGCTCCCAGCCGCGCTGCGATGGCGGGAGCCCCCGTCAACATGGGCTTGTTGGTCGAAGACGAACGCCAACAGCGGGCCGCGACCCTCCTTCGGGACGTAGCCTACATCATCGAAGCCTCCTTCGATGTGCTCGACCTGCGCATGGAACGCGGCGGCCCCGAACTACCCCGCCAGGCCATCGAGGGAAAACACCTCGACATCTTCAAGCGTAAAGCCCGCACGGGGCAGTACCGCCACCACCCCTACTTCGGCTGCCGCGAGTTCCCCGCCAGTTTCAGTTTGCTGGAAGAGACGTCGCCCTTCCCAAAAAGCGAACTCCCCGAAGATCAGCGCAACCAGCGCCTAGGCTGGATGCTCCACGACATCGATTATATCCCGGACCCCAAAGGCCCAATTGTGGAAAGCAATCAGGGGCGGCGACTCCGCGCCGAACCCCGCTTCTTCAACGCAGATATGGTAAACGGCGTCGTCACCATCCCACCCTTCTCGGAAGCCAAAGCCTGATATGATCTTGCAATCTTTATACTCCCTATATGGCCGCCTAGCCGAAGACCCGGCCAACGGACTCCCAAAACCAGGGTTCAGCATCCAGGGCATTTCCTTCAAGGTGGTCATTCACTCAGACGGCCGGTTACACGAAATCTGCGCCGTTAAAGATCCCGAAGACAGATCCGTTCGAATGCTTGTCCCTGGGTCCGCAAAACCCCCGGGACAAGGCATCAACCCCTGCTTTCTCTGGGACAACACCACCTACATGCTCGGGTACAATCCAAAGGACAAGACGCCTGAGGGAAAACCGGAGCGTACAAAAAAGACGTTCGAAGAGTTCCGCCGCAAACATCTCGAGCTTGAACCAAAAATCCATGCGCCCGCATTCTCCGCCGTGTGCCGCTTTCTTGAGGCTTGGGATCCGGACCAAGCGGAACAACACCCGGCCCTGCTTGAAATCAAAACCGGCTTCGGCGTCTTTCAGGTCACTGGTGACGACAGTTTTGTGCACAAAAATCAGGCCGTTGTGGACTGGCTGGGCGCCCAAACCCCCTCAGCCAACGGTGGGCCGCAAGGGTTGTGCCTTGTGTCTGGAAGGTACTCGCCTCTCGCCAAACTTCATGAACCAGCCATCAAAGGCGTCGTTGGAGCGCAAAGTTCTGGAGCTAAGCTGGTCTCTTTTAACCTCGATGCATTTACCTCCTACGGGAAGGACCAGGGGTTCAACGCCCCAGTCAGCGAAAATGCCGCCTTCGCTTACTGTTCAACGCTCAATCACCTTCTGGACTCAAAAAGGCAGCGCCTCCGCATCGGGGACACCACCACCGTCTTCTGGACGGACAAACCAACGGTCGCAGAAGATCTGCTCTCCTTTTGGCTGGATTCCGGAACCACGCCCGAAGATGCCGGACTCAAACAACGTCTCGAAGCCCTCCTTGAGAAAGCCGCTCAGGGCCAACTCACCTCCGACGATCTCGGGGATGCGACCACCCGGTTCCACATCCTCGGCCTCGCCCCAAACGCTTCCCGGTTGTCGGTGCGTTTCTGGCACACAGGAACCCTTGGAGAACTCACTTCTAATCTTCAGAAACACCAAACCGACCTCTCCATTGTCCGCCAGTGGGACGAAGCCAATTCCAAGACCCCGGATCCCAAAGTACCCGGGGTCTACGCCCTGCTCCGGCAAACCGCCCGGGATGCGGACGGCATCCCGCCCCTGTTGGGCGGCGCACTCATGCGCGCCATTCTTCTTGGCACCCGTTACCCAGACGCCCTTTTCCAAAAAGTCATGGGCCGGCTCCGCGCCGGGGAAAAGGACAGGAACGGCAACCCCGCCGAGCGGGTCACTTACCTCCGCGCCGCCATCCTCAAAGCTTTTCTCAACCGCAACCATCACAAACAAATTCCAATGTCCTTAGACCCCAACCGCTCTGAAACCTCCTACCTGCTGGGACGCCTTTTTGGCGTTTTGGAAAAGACCCAGGAAGACGCTCAACCCGGCATCAATGCCACAATCCGCGACCGCTTTTACAGCGCCGCATCCGCCACGCCTGGCTCCGTGTTCCCACGGATCCTCCGGACCTACCAACACCACCTCAGCAAGCTGGAAGGCGGGATGAAGGTGAACAGAGAGCGCCTCGTGCAGGATATTGTCGCTTCGATCCAGTCTTTTCCCAGCCATATGAACCTGCAGGACCAAGGGCAGTTCGCGATCGGCTACTACCATCAGCGCAAAGATTTCTTCACCAAAAAAGCCACCGAATAACCCGTCAATATCAATAACCGCCTGAATCAATTCCAATAATCCATTCTCATGAACCACCGCTACGAATTCATCTTCCTCTTCGACGTTAAAGACGCCAACCCCAACGGCGACCCCGACGCCGGCAACCTCCCACGAGTCGATGCAGAAACCGGCCACGGCCTGCTCACCGACGTCTGCCTCAAACGCAAAATCAGCAACTTCGTCCAAATGGTAAAAGCCGACGCCCAACAAAGCGACACCACCGGCGGGGCCAAAGGTTTCGACATCTATGTCCGTGAAAAAGCCGTTCTCAACGAACAACACAACCGAGCCTACAAAACCCTCGGTCTCGACGCGAAGAAGTCCGAGCAACTGCAGCGCAACCAAGCGCGCGACTGGATGTGCCTCAACTTTTTCGACATACGCACCTTTGGGGCGGTGATGACCACAGAAGTCAACTGCGGCCAAGTGCGCGGTCCCGTTCAAATTGCCTTCTCAAGGTCTATCGACCCGATCGTGGCAAGTGAACACGCCCTCACCCGTTGCGCCGTCACCACAGAAAAAGAAGCCAAAGCTCAAAGCGGAGACAACCGCACCATGGGCCGCAAATTCACCATCCCGTATGCGCTGTACCGCACGCATGGGTTCGTAAATCCGTTCCTCGCCAAGGACACCGGCTTCTCCGAAGAAGACTTGGAGTTGTTTTTCCACGCCCTTGAAAACGCGTTCCAGTTTGACGCCTCAGCCGCACGCCCCGCCGGCAGCATGAGCCCTCGCGCCCTTCTGGTTTTCAAACACGACAGCGCCCTTGGAAAAGCCCCCAGCCATACGCTCTTCGAAAAACTCCAGATCACCAGCTACTCCGACTCTCCTGCTGAAGACGGTAAACCCGCCCGCGAATTCACCGATTACGCCTCCCGGATCACCTTCGACGGGAAGCCACTCGATGAAGTCGTAAAAACCGGTTCCTCCAAAGACCTCGGAAACGGGATTACTCTGATTCGCCGCATCTGACCATGGACACTTTGGCGCTCTCAGCTCTACAGCACCTGCTTTACTGCGAGCGCCAGTGCGCCCTCATCCATGTGGAACAGGTGTGGGCGGACAATCGTTTCACCGCATTGGGCAATGCAATGCACAAAAATGCGCACGAAGGGCCCGACGAATCGCGCCCCGGCGTGCGGATTACCCGGGGCCTCAGGGTGGCTTGTGAACCTCTGGGGCTTGCGGGACAATGCGATGTCGTAGAGTTTTACGCTGACGGAACCGTCCTGCCGGTTGAGTACAAGCGAGGCAAAACCAAGTCACACCGAGCGGACGAAGTCCAACTCTGCGCGCAGGGTTTGTGTCTTGAATCCATGCTTGGAGTCAAAATACCAGAGGGACGCCTCTACTACGGTCAAACCCGCCGCCGTGTGGATGTCCCCTTTGATGAACCCCTCCGAGCGTTGACCCTCGACACGGTGCGCCGCCTGCGGACGCTTCTGGATTCAGGGCTCACGCCCGCAGCTCAATACGAGGCCGAGCGCTGCGATCAGTGCTCGCTCATTGGCCTCTGCATTCCGAAAACCGGCCGCTTCAAAAAAACCACCCAAGCCTGGTTTGAGCGACAACTGCCGCCTCCCGAATGAAAACGCATCTCAACACCCTCTTTGTCACCACGGAAGGGGCGTGGCTTGGCAAAGATGGAGAAACCGTCATCGTCCGTCATGGGCAGGAAACCAAAATCCGTATTCCTTTGCACAATCTCGACGGAATTGTCGGGCTCGGCTGGGATATCTCCTGCAGTGCGCCTCTCATGGCCGCCTGTGCGGAAGCAGGTGTGACACTGTCTTTTTGTAATCCAAACGGCCGGTTTCAGGCGGCAATTCGAGGAGCCACCGCCGGGAACGTGCTCTTAAGACGTCAGCAGTTCCGATGGGCCGACGACGCGGGCCGTTGCCTGAGCATCTCCCGCAATTGCGTTGCCGCGAAAATCGCCAACCAGCGCAGTGTTCTCCAAAGAGCGCTCCGCGACCACGGGGACTCCGAGCGGACTCCTCCGCTGGAAACTGCGGTATCGCTTTTGGCGCACTACATCCAGAGGTCGGGACGGGCTGAAACCCTAGATGTGCTTCGCGGGTTTGAAGGGGAGGCTGCCGCCTGTTATTTTGGAGTCTTCGACCATCTGATTACTGCACGGAACTTTCGTTTTACGACCCGGCAAAGACGACCTCCGATGGACCCAGTAAACGCGCTGCTATCGTTTTTATATGCAATGTTGGCGCATGATTGTCGGAGTGCTTGTGAGGTGGTTGGGCTTGACCCACAGGTGGGCTTTTTACACACAGACCGCCCAGGCAGGGCCTCGCTTGCCTTGGATCTGATGGAGGAGTTCCGTCCCGTGCTCGTGGACCGATTGGTTCTTTCACTTTTGAACCGGCAGCAGGTCAGTGCAGCAGATTTTGTAATGAAAGAGACCGGTGCGGTGGAGATGACTGACTCGACTCGAAAGATCGTTTTAATCGCGTATCAGGAGCGAAAGAGGAAGGAGTTGGAGCACCCTTTCTTGGGTGAACGCGTCACCTTAGGTGTGATTCCTCACTTACAGGCCCGGCTTCTGGCCAGGCACATTCGGGGGGATTTGGACGCTTATCCCGCGTTTGTGTGGCGGTAAGGACGGATTTATAAATATTGAATAATGTATATTTTAGTTACGTATGACGTAGCGACCGCAACGGAAGGAGGGGCACGCAGGCTTCGCCGGGTGGCTCGGGTCTGCGAAAATTTCGGGCAGAGAGTGCAAAACTCTGTTTTTGAGTGTAAGGTGGATCCGGCTCAGTTCGTGGAACTGAGGGGGAAGCTGGAGTCGATTATTGATCCCTCTCACGATAGTCTGAGATACTACAACCTAGGCACAAATTGGGAACGGCGGGTGGACCACGTTGGAGCGAAGACGGGCTTTAATATAGAGGGTCCGCTGATTGTCTAGAGATAGACTGCCCGAGATTTCCGGCGAACGTGGAGTGCCCGACGAGTCACAGAGAAGGTTCGCGAATGAGCTAAAACCCTACGCTATAGATATTTGAAATTCTGGAGTGCCCCACTGTGTTGACTTTTCGCTTTGGAGTGGATTGGTTCGCGGAAATAGAACTCGCAACGCTTGTGCCACTTGATGTTGGGTAAAAGGGGTCGCCCCCCGCACGGGGGGCGCGGATTGAAACGTGGAGTATAAGCGCCAAGCGTTGCAACGTAGGGTCGCCCCCCGCACGGGGGGCGCGGATTGAAACGCAATCGCCCATGTGATTGTCTCGGTGGATCCGAACGTCGCCCCCCGCACGGGGGGCGCGGATTGAAACCGGCCTTCTTTGCCGTCTGCGCCCCCTGCTGAAGTCGCCCCCCGCACGGGGGGCGCGGATTGAAACCCCTGAATGGGATAGCTTCTTTCGTGGCTCTTCGTCGCCTCCCGCACGGGGGGCGCGGATTGAAACTTCGGGTTCAAAACTCCCGAGGAAGCCGCCGCAGTCGCCCCCCGCACGGGGGGCGCGGATTGAAACGGCGAGTGCCGCGTTGGAATGCTGTAACTCGCTTGTCGCCCCCCGCACGGGGGGCGCGGATTGAAACCAAGCGCACTACAATGCAATCGGAGGACATGCCGTCGCCCCCCGCACGGGGGGCGCGGATTGAAACCCAGACTCCTACCACGCATGGAGCCGCGGGTTCGAATCCCGCTCCCTCCGCCACTTGCTGGGAATAAAGGGGTTAACGGCAGTTTTGATGCCGAAATCCGGGAAGTCATAATCAAAGTCATAAATCGGCACCGACGTTTTGGGTGTCCACCG
>CANJZW010000090.1 GCA_947479475.1 Chthoniobacteraceae bacterium | reverse complement strand
TTAGCCAGGGGACAGGCCCTTTGCAATGCGGCGGCTCATTGGGCGGGTTATGCGTCTAGCAGGCCGCGCACCAACCGCTGCTCCCAGGCGGTTTGCAGATCGGCGAGGCGAGCGCCTTTGCCGCGGTTGGGTGCGTCGGAGAGAAGGCCCTGGGCGCTGGGGTGCGGGAGGGCGAGCAGACACAAGGACGCCTTTTCCGCAATCGGCGCGAGCGTGTCCCTCGCGCACCGCCCAAGAGTCACCACCTGTTTTGCACCGCGATGGATCGCCAGAACCAACTCGTCCTCCAGACGCCGGAGGTTTTCCGGGGATTGAAGCTCGGCACGGTTGGGGGCGCGGAACCGGCGTCCGTCCTTGGAGGGGCAGCGCGGGAAAGCGTTGCTCAGAGCCACGCCCAGGAGCGACGGACTGAGGCCCGCCTCCACAAAGCGGGCGCCGTCCCAGAGCCGCCAGGCCGAGGGTGGCACGGTGGCGCAGCCGGCTTTTTGAAGGGCGCGATACAGAGACAACCCGGCGCCATCGCCCCAGAAGGGAATCCCAGAACGGTCGGCGCCCCGTGGGCCGGGGGCCTCGCCGAAAATGAAAGAGTGGACCCCACCGGAAGTCGGGAAAAATGCGGGGATGACGTCACCGCGAATGCCGGGGGTGGGCTCTGGAAAGGTGAAAAGCTCCATAAGATGTGCCGAAGGGCGGTTGGGGAGCGGCAGGACGTGCCGCTTGTCGGAGGGGCGGCGCCGGCCGGGGATGTCCGGTGGCAGCCTCGTGGCCGCGCGGTGGCTGTCGTGTGCAGCCGCCAGCGATCCTGCACGTCCCTTTTTTATGACTTGAGCTCGGGGTGGAGTGCGGCGAGGTCGGTGTCGTTTCGGGCAAACTCCAGAAACCGTTTGTTGATTCCGATGCTGCGCGCGAGATGGCGGCGCGCGGAGTCGAGGTCGCCAAGGACGGCCTCGTAGCAGGCGAGGTTGTAGAAGTAGGTGGCTTCTTTCTGCAGGGTTTTGGGCCCTTTGAGGAGGGTCTGGCGGGCGGCGGCGGTCTGGCCGGTTTCGTGCTGGCAGTAGGCGAGGTGGATGAACCCGGCGGGGAGGCCGGGTTGAAGCCGGCACAGTTTGCGGGCTTGCGTGGTCGCGGTCTTCCAGCGTTCCAGGCGGATCAGCACCACCACGTACATTTCCACAGCGATGGCAGATTCCCTCAGGTCCTCCGGCAGCGCTTTCAGTTCGCGCACGGCCTCGGCTGGCATCCCTAATTCGAGGTAGCCCTGCACGCAGGCCAGTGCCTTTTGGTGTTCGACGGGAAGGGACGCGTTCACACTAGGGCGGGCAAGAGGGCTTCGAGTTCTTCCACCCGCCGCGCAAAAAGCTGGAGGGTGCGTTCCACGGGTTGGGGGGCCGTCATGTCGACGCCGGCTTTTTGGAGGGTGGGCAGTGGGAATTCCGAGCCGCCGCTTTTGAGGAAGTTCAGGTAACGCTTCACGGCGGGTGCGCCTTCGTGGAGGACCTGGTCGGAGAGGGCGACGGCGGCGCTCATGCCGGTGGCATATTTGTAGACGTAGAAGGCGTTGTAGAAGTGTGGGATGCGCAGGCATTCCAGGTCTAGCTCGGCATCCAGGGTGAAGTTTTCGCCGAAATAATCCTTCAATAAAACACGGTACATGCTGCGGAAGGCATCCAGCGTGAGGGCCTCGCCGCGTTCCTCGGCGGCATGGGCGAGTTTTTCGAATTCCGCAAACATGGTTTGGCGAATGACGGTGCCGCGGATGTCATCAATCTGGCGGTTGATGAGGTAGGCGCGCATGGCGGGGTCGGTGGTGGTTTCCAGCAGGTGGTGCGTGAGCAACTCTTCGTTGAAGGTGCTGGCGACCTCGGCGAGGAAGATCGGGTAGCTGTAAGTCTGGAACGGCTGGTTACGCGTGGAGTACCAGGTGTGCATCGAGTGCCCCGCTTCGTGGGCAAGGGTGTACACATCGGAAAAAACGTCCTCTTTGTAGTTCATCAGGATGTAGGGCGGGCCTGAGAAACTGCCGGAAGAAAAAGCGCCCGAGCGTTTGCCCTTGTTCTCGTAACGGTCGCACCAGCGTCCGCCACGGAGGCCGTCGGCGAGGGTGGAGCAGTACTCGGAGCCGAGCGGTTCGAGGGCGGCGAGAACCTTGTCCACAGCCTGGTCGAAACTCACGTGGGTTTCGATCTTTGGCACGATCGGCACGGCCGTGTCGTAGGCGTGGATTTCGTCCAGCTTTAGCACCTTTTTCCGCAGGTCGTAGTAACGAAACAGCGCCGGCAGCTGGGAGCGTACCGAACTGATGAGGTTGTCGTACACTGCCACCGGAACGTCGTCCCTGAACAGGGCGGCCTCGCGGGCGCTCGGGTAGTGGCGGGCGCGCGCGTAGAAAACGTCGGCACGCATGGAGGCTGAAAGGGTGGAGGCAACCGTGTACCGGTGCGCGTTGAATTCGGCGTAGAACTGGTGGAAGGCCGTTTTACGGAGTTCGCGCTGGCGTTTGACCAGGAACGAGGAGAGGGAGGACTGCGTCAGCTCGCGGCTGGCCCCGGTTTCGTCGGGGATCGCCCCGAACTGCATGTCGACGTTGGTGAGCTGGGAAAAGGTTTCTCCATGGGCGCGCAGGGCGCTGCTCCCGAGGGCGAGCAGTCGTTCTTCGGCCGTTGAAAGCGTGTGCGGCTTGAGGCGGCGCAGGCGCTGCAGGGGCGTTCGCCAGTCCGCCAGAACCGGCGAGGCGAGGAAGCGTTCGAAGGTGGCGTCGTCGATCGCCTGGATTTCGGGGGAAAGAAACGAGGCGGCCTCCCCGATGCGGGTGAGGAGGTTTTCCAGCTGGGCTTCGCGCGCCAGGGACTCTGAATTGGCCGAATCTTCGGTAGCCCGCAGCCCCGCATACTGCCCGATGCGTTCGATGCGCAGGTCGAGGCTCTTTTCAAATTCCAGCACTTCCCGCAGGCGTTCGGGAGACTGCGCGAGGGAACCGGCAAACGTCGCCAAGGTCGGGTAAGCGGCCTGGAGCGCCTCGAAGTCTTGCTGCCAGGCGGCGGGTTCTGTGTAAAGCGGGGAAAGGTCCCATGTGTCGTTCGCCTGAACTTGATCGCGCGTCGGTGTCATGTTTTTAGCGTGCCATGGAAAACGCGGAGCCGCCACTCGGAAGACGCGGAAGGCAGCGAAGCCTCCAGACGCCGCGCGTCGGGGTTCTACCAGTTGTAATGGTCGAGCCCGAAGGTGATGGCGCCGCCCAGAAAGCCCACCACGGAGACAAGGACCGCCCCCAGAAACAGGGCGCCCCGCAAACGCGCGCGGTCGGGGGTGCCTTCGCGGCATTCAAACAGGATGGCGGCTCCGGCGCTGATCAGGGCCCACAAGGCGGTGGCGGTTCCCAGCCACTTGTGGATTTTGTAGACTTCCGAAACGCCCGCGTAGTCGTTGAGCCAGCCCAGTACAACGGTGTTGACGGCGCTCGCCGCCCCCAAAACCACCAGGAGACGGGTGCAACTCAGCCAGCTTTCCTTCTTGGTCACCCAGCCGATTGCTTCAGAAACAAGGGCAACCATGAGGAGTGCGATGGGGAAATGGGTGGTGGCGGCGTGAAAGCGGCCGATCCAGGCCAGCGCTTTCGCCAAAAAGGAGGGCTCGGGTTTCTTTGGGGCCTCCACCGGGCCTTTGGCGGCAAGCAGTTCTTTTTGACGATCCGCGAGTTTTTCGGGTAGGGAGCTTGGTGCGCCTGCAATGATCCAGCGTTGAAGGGCGAGTTTTTCGGCCGCCGTGGCGGGCCCCTCCTTGCTGTCCTTGCCGGGCATCTCGTCTTCGTTCACCAGGCGAAACAGCTCTGATTTAGCAGGATCCCCCGGGACGATGTATTCCTCATTGGCCGCCACCCGCTGGAGATCCATCATGTAGCCGAACTTGCCTTTGGGGCGGGTCAGCTGCGAACCATGGCAGTCGTTGCATTTGGATTCGAACAGTTCAAAAACGGCGGCCGTTGCCAGGGCTGCGTCCTCAGTTTCGGGTTCGGCGGCGGCAGCGGAAACGGGCAGTAAAGATGCGAGAAACCACGCAAGGGTGGCGAGTAAGGTGTGCCTCATAAGACTTCACTAAAGATAACCCGTCAGACCCCCAGAATCATAGGACAATGCGTGGCGGCATCCGCTTCCGGTGCCCAGAGGAAGGGGGTTCAGAGGGGAAGCAGCCTTCCTGCCCAGACGGCAAGCAGATTGCATAATTCGCCACGGGTCAGGGCTGTCTGGCAGGCCCCTTGGGGGTCCAGAATCCCGAACCCCTCCCCAAAAGCCGAGCCGTTGACGACGCAAAGGGCGGAATCATTTTCCAGCAACTGCTGCTTTGCCCGTTCCAGGGCGGAAAAGCGGTCGCCTTCCAGCTCAAATTTCCACCCCACAATCCGGGCGTTCGGGAAAAGAGCGCTCAGCTCCGGAAGCAGTTTTGGGGCGGGCTGCAGGATGATTTGCAGGCCGGGCAAGCGGCTGGAAATCTTGCGCGCGTGCAGCGGTTCGCCATCCAGGGTTTGGACGCTGGCGACTTCGTAATCGCTGAGGGCCGCGGCGTGGAAAACCACGCTGACCGATTCACGCTCCTCTTCGTCGCTCAAGAGAGCGTGGAGGGAGGTATTGGTGGAAAATTCGCGCAAAGTGAGCGCGTTTCCCTCTGGGTGGCGGTACGTGGAGCTCGTGCCCTTGAAACATAAAACGTCCCAGCCATGCTCCAGAAGGCATTCTGTCAGACGCACTCCAAGTTCGCTGGTGGAAAAGTTGGTGATGCGCCGGACGGCATCGATGGGTGCGAGGCCAGGCCCACAGGTTACAACGGCGCGGGGACGGGGTGTCATAATGGGGGGGATCTGGGGGGGAACTCAGCTGAGAACTCTGGTTGGAAAGGTGCCGATTACGGGGGTGGCATTTTAGGGAAGGAACGTCGTCCACTTGGGGCTTCGAGGGTGCCTGAAACTTTTCGGATGCGCACTTCTGCTTGAACATGCTATCTAATGAGTGACACTGCTTGCCAGCCATTCCGATTTCATGCCATCTCTTAGAGGAATATTTGCCCTAGTGTTCACATTTGCCGCCGCCTTTTCACAGGTGGGTTGCCAGACCTCCGACTTGCGGTACAGGAAAGAAACCACGTATTTGGGCGGGTACAATGCCCGAGACGAGGCGCGAGGAAACTTCGACAACTACTCGCATTGGGACGGCGACGGGGTGCCGGGAGCGCCAAGTTTAGTGATTAGACTGAGTCACCAGAGGGCCTACTTTTACAAGGCAGGCGAATTGGTGGGGGTTTCCACGATCTCAACCGGGCGCGAAGGGTTCGGGACGCCGCGCGGGAATTTCAAAATCATGCAGAAGGACAAGGACCATGCTTCCTCTCTGTACGGGGACTATGTGGACGGCAAGGGAGGGATCATCAGGCGGGATGTGGATCGCTCGAAGGATCCGATGCCGCCGGGGGCAAAGTTTGACGGGGCGAAGATGCCGTTTTTCATGCGGATCAAAGGGGGGGTGGGAATGCACGAGGGATTTTTGCCGGGGTACCCCGCTTCGCACGGGTGTATCCGCATGCCACGGGCGATGGCGGAGGCATTTTTCAAGAACGTCGAGGTGGGAACGCCGGTGACGATCGAGCCTTAACGGGCAGGGTTCGGGCAGGGGTGGAAGCAAAGGGAGGCTAATGGGGGCTTCCGCGCGCAAAACAAGCCTGCTTGAAGTGTTTTTCCCTGCTTACTCATTTTCTTTGCCCTCTATTTTCTCGGCTTAACGTAAAAATACTTCTCCCAATTTGCAAAGTTTGGCACTCAACTAGCTCACTTGAAGTTCTCTGGCAGGTTTCAGTGCCATGGCTTTTTCTTTTTGCTCACGATACACGACATGAATTTCAGAAAAACTTTTGGCCCGCCTGCTGAGGAGAAGTCATCCGGAGCGCGTTCGCTCGGCGAAATGCGTCCCCTGCACCCATTCCTGCGCGCCGTGGCTCTGGTGCTGGTGATCGCGCTGACGCTGACTGGACCTATCCCCCAGGTGGCGCTGGCGGCAACCGTCTATTCGCTGGTGGATGCAGGCGTCACTTCAACAGGCACCTTCAATGACGGAGACGCTCTCGTAGTCACGCCCAGTTCCCTGACTCCGACAAACGCTGATGGGGCGTTTACATTGCAACCCCTTTCGTTGGGCGGCATCCTTTACGTTCAGTCGCTGTTTTTCGATGGTGTTCTGAGGGTTAACATTCCGGTGACAACCCCGAATCAGTTTGGTGACACAGCCATCACTACCACCTTTATTCCGGTAGGTTCGGCGTCAATTGCGGATGCGGCGAAAGTTTCTGTCGGAGGCGGAGTGAGCCTTGCGAGCATTGTCGAACCAGGGATGTTTATAAGTTTTGGCCCCTTGTCGCTGACAGTAGGAGGCGATCCGCTGGATAACGGTCCACTGGATCCAAGCCCCATCGGGTATGTTAAAAGTTTTGACCCATCAACGTTAAGCGTCGTCGATAGTGGAGGGAGATATTTTGCGCCGGCAAGCGAATTTGGTGCATCAGCAACAGCCTTCGCCACCAAGAGCGGCCTGTTCGACGGTATGTCTGCTTCGGTCTCAGGCATTTCCTCCGTGAAGCTTGCAGACGGTGGGACGCTGGACCTTGGGGGCGGGCTTAATTTGACGACGGTTGCAGACAATGGGCTCCTTCTCGCGGGTTCAAGTGCCAGCATTTTTGTTTCGGGCGGTACGACGGGCGCGGGTACCTTGGGTTCCGCGTTGCAGGCTGTGCGTGTCGATTCGTCTTTTACGGGGCGGACCCTCCTGAATGTTTCTACAGGCTCTGGGCTTTTACCCGGCTTAGACGAATCTAACAATCCGATTTCGGTGTCTACAGGCTCTGAGGTTTTTCTGGATGTGGGGCAGAATATTGATGTTATCAAGACTGGGGTGGGGATTTTGAGGCTTGGTACGCTTGGGGGGGCTGATGGCCTAGTGGCTCAGGGAGCAGGCGTTTTGAGTGCATTCTCCGGAGTGATCACGGTGAATGGGGGTACGCTGCAAATCGGCGACAACTTTTTGGGTGTTTCCGCTGGAGGTACAGTCACCAACGGGATACGTATTGTCACTGTGAACTCTGTGAACGGCTTGAAAGAGGGAATGGCCGTCACGGGGAGCGGCATTGCGCTCGACGCAAAAATCATAGGGATCACGCCTGATGACTCTTATGTTACCGGTGGTCCAGGACAGATTCTTTTGGATAAAGAGAATAACGGGTCTGGCAGTTCGATCATTGCTGGCCCCCTTTCGAGCCTGATCATGGGCCCAACCACGACCGTTGCCCTTACCGCGCCGACGACTTTTTCGTCTTTGAATAGCGGCTCAATCGCGGGGGCAGCTCATTATTTGGGGGTTGCCGCGACTGCCGGCGGCGCATACGAACTCAGTTATGTTCCTTCCGTCTATACTGGGAGTCCGGCAGTCAGCTTGACAATCGACGGAGCCGCCGCCTCGGATTTTTCAGGCGTCATTGTCGATGAGCTTCCGTCCGCCGCACCTTACGGCCGCACTTTGAGCCTGGTCAAACGGGGAAGCGGTTCATTAACTCTGAGAAGTGACCAAAGTACGTTTACGGGAGCGCTTTCCAGCGGGTTCTTGTCTCTTTACGGGGGCGTGTCTCTTTATGAGGGGTCTTTGATTGTCTCAAAAAGCAGCTCGTTTTATGAAGATAGCCAGGGTTCTCCCGCACTGAAGGGACCGCTTGGAGGGGGAGTCTTGAATCTGCTGGGAGGAACGCTTTTTATTGATTCAGGGATTTCCACAACTTTGCATAATTCCGTCTATCTCTCTCCCTCCGCGGACACCGGGACATTTACGCGGACGGTAACCTTTGCCGGTTCTGCGGGAAGCAAGCTGGTCCTTGGGACGTTGGGCGGTGTCTTGGGGGAGGTGCTTTCCTTTGGTGCCTCTTCCATCTACACGGATTCTCTCGCCGGGGGTACTGTGGAGGCAGGAGCCTCCTACGCCTCCTCACTCAATTTGAACGTAAAGATACCGGTGATTTTCGAGGGGAAACTGTCCGGCGGACCAAATTTTCCAGATCCCGGGACGCAAGTCCTAGTCGTGAAAACTGGAAACGAGACCCTAACCCTTGCCGCGGAAAATGAATTTTTAGGGGATTTTCGCATCGACGCCGGCACGGTTCGTTTGGGAAATGACCTGGCATTGGGAGGAAATCAACGACCTATGTATAGCGTGACGGTGAAAACGGGGGGCGTGCTTGATCTGAATGGAACCAATCTTGTCTTCGATAAAAATTCAGATGCAACTCCAGAAATTCCAGATCTAATAGCTACAGTGCTTTCCCTTGGAGGGGGGACCCTTACGAATTCTGCCTACCTCACTGCCGGTACGAGTGCGTTTTTTAACGGGGATGTTTTGTTGACCGCCGACTCTGTGATTGGGGGTACCGGACAGATCACGTTGGGAGGCTCCTTGGCTTCTGAGGGGCAGGGTCAATTTACGCTTACCAAAAATGGTAAAGGTAGGTTGCTTCTCGCTGGGAATGGAACAATGTTCGCTGGAACGATCAACGTCCAACAGGGAAACCTCCAGATTGGCGACGGGACCAGCGGAAGTATTGGAAGCGGCTCAATTAAACTTGGTGCCAGTACATCTCTGTATCTTTACACCTCGCCGAGCACTTCATCAGTTTTTTCCAATCCTATTTCCGGGCTTGGCGGGGTGATAATCGGAAACAGCGGCACGTACACGCTCGCCGGGTTGACTGCCCTGTCTGGAGCGAATTCTTATACCGGGTCCACGAAGGTCAATAAGGATTCAAAACTGATCTTGGCAAGTGCTGCAGCTTTGGGCCTTACCTCTGCAGTGAATATTGACTCGGGTGGCGTATTAGATTTAAACGGAAACGCGACGGTGGCTAAGATTTATGCCAGTGGAAGCGGACAAAGCGAAGCGGGCGCTCTGGTCAATAGCAACACACTTGTGAGCGGTGTTCTCAGTGGGGCATTATTTCTTTCGGGGTCGGTTAGTATCGGCGGAGCCGGCGTCCTATCGCTGGCAGGGACCGTCACAGGCTCTTCGACGGGCGGTTCAGGCGCTGGGATCCTTACCATCACGGGGCCGGGGTCGGTTGTCCTGACGGGAACCAACACGCAGGTCGCAGGATTTCAAATCAGCGCAGGGACCTTGCAAGTTGGAACAGGCGGAAGCTCGGGGAACCTCGCCGGGGGCACGGTGGCTGTTGGAATCAGCGGGCCGGGGACGCTTTTGGTTAACCGGACGGGTGTGCTCACACTCTCAAACGTTCTCTCCGGAGCAGGTGCTCTGAAGCTGCAAACGGGCTCCCTCGTCTTAGCCGGAACCTCAAGCGCTTTCACCGGCGTGATTACAGCGCTAGGCGGCACATTGTCCGCCGCCTCAGGCAAATTGTCTGCTGTGGGCGCGTTGAATGCCAGCGCCGGGCTGCTAAGTATCGTTGATTACAACGCCGCGGCTCCTCTAAGCCTGAGCGGCGCAGGGCGGGCCACGGTCTCCGGGACGGATCTACTCCTGGTTGGCGCTATATCCAATACAAACGCGGAAGCAGACAGCCTCCTTTTCAGCGCCACAAGCGGCACGATTACTCTGGCTTCTCTTTCGGCGACGGGCAGCACCGGGTTCAACAGCAACGCGATTCTTTCTAACGGCCTGTCCGCCGGGACGGTTCGGGTGAGCGGGTTGCTCACGGCAAACATCAGCGGCGGCTCGGTCACAACCGGCAGCCTCGTCTCGACCACGATTACAGGAGGCACGGTGCGTTCCCTCGGTGCGGCTTCGGTGGATACCATCGCCGGATCCTCAACCTCCTTCACCGCAGGCGGCGTGGCCACTTTGCAGACCGTCAACGGAGGCAATCTGTTTTTCAACGGTGCGACGGCCACCATTGGCACGCTCAATGGGGGCGCGCTGACCATCGGTGGCGGCACCGTTCTTACAGTGTCCGAAGGTTCGAGTGCCGGAGTGATTTCAGGCAACGGAGCTCTGACCAAAAGCGGTGCGGCCGCCCTCACGCTCTCCGGCGTGAATACTTACAGCGGCTCGACGAACGTCACCGGTGGCACGCTGTTTGCAGGAACAGGAGCGCTCTCCGGTTCGGGGACGCTCGTGGTCAGTTCGGGCTCTTTGGCGGGTGTGGACTTCAAGTCGGGGTCTAATTTGACGCTCAGCACGAGTAGCGCGACGGCCTCATTCTCTGGAAACGGCGGTACGTTGGGGACTGTCAGCAATGCCAATACGGCGGCGAACAGCCTTCTTTTTAGTGGAACAACCGGTACCATCACCTTGAGCAGCCTCAATGGTGCGGGCAGCTCGAGTTTTGCGAATAACGCGACGATTACGGGCAGCAGTCTTTCCAGCGGGACCGTTTCCGTCGGAGGTCTTCTCACTGCGAGTGTCAATGGGGGCTTCATTACAGCAGGCAGTCTCAGCGCCGGCACCCTGAGCGGTGGGATCATCAACGTCACTGGTGCGGGGACGGCGGCCACCGTTAGCGGCGGCAGTCTAACCGTGGGAGGATCAGCCATTCTCACGAGTGTCAGCGGAGGAACACTGACCCTGAACGGCGCCTCTACCCTGACCACGGTCAGCGGCGGCAATCTGACCGTGGGTGGGGCCGCCACACTCACGAGCGTGAGCGGGGGAACGCTCACCTTGAACGGTGCTTCGACGCTGACCACCGTCAGCGGCGGGCTTTTGAACCTCAACGGAACCACGGCCTCCATCGGGACCTTTAACGCAGGCAGCCTAGTGTTGGGGAGCAGCGATGTCCTTAGTATTTCGTCAGGCGCGGGCGCTGGAGTGATTTCAGGGAGCGGCGCTTTGACGAAGAGCGGCAGCGGGCTCCTGACTCTATCGGCCGCGAACACTTTTACGGGCGCGACGACTGTAAATGCAGGAACGCTTACCGCGGTTGCGGGGGCGCTAGGGAGCACGACGAGCCTCGCGGTGAATGGCGGTTCGTTGTCGGCGGTTGATTACAATCAAAACGCCACTTTGACGCTGGGCGCAGCGGGCAGTGCGACGATTTCCGGGACGGGGTTGAATCTCTCAGGCAGTGTCGTGACCAATGCCAATACGGCGGGAAGCAGCCTTCTTTTCAGCGGAATCAGCGGCACGATCACGTTGGGAACCCTCGCGGGCGCGGGTAGCACGCGGTTTGCGAGCGATCTGAGTTTGGGCGGCAGTGTGTCCGCGGGCAGTGTGACGGTCGCTGGAATTGCGACGACGTCCGGGCTGAGCGGCGGCTCGTTGACCGTGGGTGGATCGGCATCGATTGGCAGTGTCAGCGGCGGGATTTTGACGGTTGCAGGATCGGCCAACCTGACCACTGTCAGCGGCGGGGTGTTGAATTTGAACGGCAGTGTGACCACGCTTGGCACCTTGAACGGGGGTGCCTTGAACTTGGGCGCGCTTCAGACGGTGTTTGTCTCAACCGGCGCGAGCAGCGGTCTGATTTCGGGTTTGGGCGGGCTTACCAAAACAGGCTCTGGCACGCTGACGCTCTCCGCTGCGAATACGTACTCTGGGACGACAACAGTCAACAGCGGCGGCACTCTGGCATTTGTGGGAAGCGGCAGTTTAGGCGGAGCGATCGTCAACAACGGGTTGATCTCACTGGACAGCATTACAGACCGCGTTTTTGCAGGAGCTTTAACGGGCGGTGGCACTCTCCAGAAAAGCGGTATTAACACCGTCACCTTCAACACCGCGTCGGCTTTTGGCGGAAACGTGTTCATATCCAGTGGCACTCTTGCGGTTCAGGGCCTTCTTGGCGGTTCCGGAGCAACGATCGTGAACGACGCAACCTTGAGTCTGTTCGCCGCGACCTCCGCTATTACGGGAACCATCGCGGCGACGATGACCGGTAATGGGACCACCCTCCTTTCCGGTACAGCCGGCAACCTTCTGAATCTGACTTTGGGAGTGGGAGAAAAACTCACGGGCACTGTGAAGATTGGTCAGTACGCTTCTCTGACACTGTCGACGGGCTCAATATTCAATGGGACTTTCGAGGTGAACACGGGCGGGACGTTGAATTTGAGCGCCGGGTTTACGAGTTCCACGGCAAAACTCACGATCAACACGGGCGGCTTGGTGACATTGATCGGCGGGACTTACGCGCAGGTGTCTGTGGTCAACCTGAATGGGGGAAATCTTTCCAGCAGCGGGACGGCGACTTTGTATGCGGACACGATCAATGGAGGATCGACGACTCTCACCAACACCACCGTTGCGACAAATACGCAGTTGGAAAGTGTCTCTGGGACTCTCCGGCTGACGGCGGGCAGGCTCTTCAATTACGCGTCGGGAACCCTGAGCGCCGGCGGCACAGTCGCTGGCGGGACAAGTGTCTCAGCCACGCCTTACGATATTGTGGAAGCCCGGGCATCACGTGCTGGGGTGCTGCAGTTTGACGGCCCCGTCAAAGCGACCACGGCGGTGCTTGCGACGGTGTCTGGAGGCACGGCTTACTCCCTCTCGATTGGCTCAGCGGTAGCGGCACCGTTGATGGACATCCAGAGCGGCGTGACGGCAACTCTCCTTGCTGGCGGGACTTTTTCGGCAGGCACGCTGCAGATTGAAGGCACCTTCAATCTGGCGGATTCGCCTAAATCGTTTGAGACGATCTCGCTGCAGGGCGGAACGTTTGGAAGCGATACGTCGAACAACGCTATCAGAGCCACCTTTGGAACATTAACCGCTGGTTCGGGGATGTTGTCAGCGGCACTCGGAGGCGCTGGGACCATTACGAAAACCGGATTTGGGCAGCTCACGATATCAGGTGCGAACACGGACTATTCTGGAACACTGTTCATCTCTAGCGGGACGGTGACACTTGGGGATAATTCGGCTCTGGGGAACAACACGGTCAGCAATCCCACCAGAGGAAGTGTGGATTTGGCGGCGTCCTCCCTTCTGCAATTGAACGGCAAGACTATAACACTGGCCAGGCTTGTGGGTTCGGGCACGGTTGAGAACGGAACGACAACAGCCCCTGCAAGTCTCACGTTGAATCCTCAAAGCAACCAGAGCCTTGACGCGCGGTTGCAGGACGGAGGGAGTGGCAGTCTCCCATTGGCATTTGTGAAATCGGGCACTTCCGCTCTGACCGTCATTGCCAACCAATTTTACACTGGTGACACGACGGTTAGTGGGGGGGGGGCGTTGATTTTGGCCTCTGGGACCTCTTTGGCGACCACCAAGGTGACTTTGTCCGGCTCCATTCTGGATCTGGGCGGCAACAATCAGACTCTGACAAATTTCGAGCTTAACGGGGCGGGCTCCACGGTTCAGAACGGGACTCTGAACTTAAGCGGTATCTACACGCTCAATGCCGGGACAGTGAACGCCACCCTCGCCGGCGACGGCGCCGCGTTGTTGATGAACTCCGCAGGGGGTCTCGTGACGATCAACCTTGCTTCTACCTACACGGGTTCTACCACGATTACCAACGGAACACTCGCCCTGGGTATCAACGGTACGCTTGGCTCGGCTGGCTCAGTCACGGTGAGCGGTGGTTCGCTCAGTTTGGGCAGTTCTTCGCAAACCCTCTCAAACGTGGTCCTCACGGGAGGCGTCATTTCCGGAGGCACGATTACCTCCGCAAACCTCTTCAGTTTCCAGAACGGGACCGCAGGGTCCGTTTTAAGCGGTGCCGCAAAGCTCGCAAAGTCCGGGACCGGTTCCGTCACGCTGAGCGCGGTGAACTTGTATACGGGTGGAACCGATGTGAGCGGGGGGCTTTTGAGGGCGACCATCGATAACGCCCTTCCTTCGGGCGGTTCGCTCTCGCTCAGCGCCGGGACGCTGGACCTGGGCACGACAACGCAGACGGCAGGCGCTGTGGTGCTCACAGGCGGGTTGCTTTCGGGTGGAACGTTGAATGCCACGGGGTACTCGCTCACGGGCGGGACGATCACCACGGTGCTTGGCGGCGGAGCAGCGCTCCTGACGGTCAACGGTTCCGGCACGGTGAATCTGAACACGCCTGCCACCTATGGCGGCGGGACGACGGTGAATTCAGGCACCCTCGTGCTGGGTGTGACGAACACTCTCCTGAACACCGGTACAGTCAGCCTCACGGGTGGTGAACTATCCCTGGGTGGCACATTGCAAACCGTCGGGATTTTGAATCTGGACGGGGGTCTGCTGCGGAGTGGAACTTTGGTGGGGAGCGACTACCTCTTAAATTCTGGCAGCGTGAGCGCCATATTGTCAGGGGCCGCTGCGTTAACCAAGTCGGGTTCAGGCAATGTGACGCTTTCCGGGGTGAACACGTATTCGGGAGCGACCCAAATCAATGCGGGAACGCTGACGGCTGGGACTGGCGCGCTTGCAAATTCGGCGACCTTGAGTGTCAGCGGCGGATCTCTGGCGGCGGTCGATTTCAAGACGGGTGCAAGCCTGACCCTTAGCACGGGCAGCGCGACGGCTTCCTTCACAGGGGCGGGCGGAACGCTCGGCGCTGTGAGCAATGCAAACACGGCGGCAAGCAGCCTTCTTTTCAGCGCGACCAGCGGGACCATTACCGTGGGGAGTTTGTCCGGAGAGGGTAACACGAGGTTTGCGAGCAATGCGGAGATCACGAGCGGCGGGGTCAGCGCCGGGGTGGTGACGGTGGGTGGATCCCTGCGCGCTTCGACGGTGAGTGGTGGGATCACGACGGTGGGCGGGGTGGCCACCCTGGGGACCGTCACGGATGGCACGCTCAATCTTAACGGTTTGACGGCTTCCATTGGGACGCTCGACGGCGCCAGCGCATCGCGCGTGACGCTTGGAAACGCGGCTGTCCTGACGGTTTCGGTTGGAAATATGCAGGGGGTGATTGCCGGCACGGGGGCGTTGGTGAAGTCGGGCTCTGGCAATTTGACGCTGGCCGGTGCCAACACTTACAACGGAGCGACGACGCTGAAGGCGGGCAGCTTGTTTGTGACCGGTGCTCTCGGGGCTGGTGCACTGGCGGTGGGCGACGCGTCGACCTTGGCGGCGGACGCTCCGACCGCGCTCTTCGGAGCGAACACAACCAACGCCATCACCATCGGTGGCGGTGGGGGTGCTTATCAAGCGACGTTGGGCGGCTCCAACACTTCAGGAACACTGACATTCTCTGGAGGCGTCACCCTGGCTTCGGCAGGAAATTACGCTGTGCTCCTTCAGGCGGCGACGGGTGGGACGATTGACTTCCAGGGAGCCTGGACCACGAACAACAAGTCGGTGACCGTGGGGTCCGCCGGGAACACCGGTACCGTGAAGCTTTCAAGCACTCTCGCGACGACAGGCAGCCTCTTTGTGACCAACGGCAGCACGGTGCTCGCGGGCACGGCGGGAGTGTTCGGCGCCACGACGCCCTTGAACGTCACGGGGTCCACTATGGATTTGGGCACGTTTAGCACGAGCTCGGGCAAGCTGACGCTCGCGAATGCGAGCCTGCTGGGGACAGGCACTTTGAGCGCCACCAGTTTTGAAGCGAAAGGGGACAGCACGATTGCCGCTCTTCTGGGCGGGTCCGGAGCGCTGACCAAAAACGACGCTGGAATCCTGACGATCACCGGCGCAAGCACGGGTTACACTGGGACGTTGACCCTCGGCAGCGCCGGTACGGTGGCCTTCACAGGAGCCGGCACGGTGGGTGGGACCATCGCCAACAGCGGGCTGCTCACCTTCAACAACAGCGCCGACACGACTCTAGGCGGGTTGATTTCGGGAACCGGCGCGCTGACCAAGGCCGGGAATTACACGCTGACGCTCGCTCAAACGCCGAGCTACACGGGAACGACGACGATATCCGGCGGCTCCCTGATCGTGGCGGGAACGCTGGCGAGCAGTTCGATTATTAACAACGGCACCCTGCGGTTCAATTTGAACGCGGGAACGACGAACTTCGGGAGCACTCTGACGGGCGGCGGGAATACCTACCTCTCGGGGGCATCAGCAAACCTCGTTTCGAGCGCTTCCTTGAGCTTCGGATCACTCTATCTGATCAATGATGTGACGCTGACTTTGCTAGCCAGCACCCCGCTGGCTTCAGGAACCATTGTTCTCGACGGTGGGACCCTCGATGCGTTTGGTTCCGCCATCGATCCCTCCCAGGTGAGCATCCGCTTGGGGAAAGTGCGGTTGAGGATCGATACAGAGCTCAACCCGCCCAGCGGATTGTACGATGTGGGAAACAATTACACCGCGATTTTCATGGCGGGTGGGTCTCTCGCCAGCGGGACCTTGCAGGTTGAAGGCGCTGTGGATTTGGGCGCAAGCGCGAAAACCTTTGGAGCCATCTCCCTTTTTGGCGGTAACATCGCGAACGGGACCCTCTCCGGAGGCTCTCTCAGCGCCACCGGCGGCGAAGTTTCCGCCGCGTTTGGTTCGGGCTTTGGCGCGATCACCAAGTCCGGCACTGGGACGCTGACATTGTCGGGCAACAGCCCGTCGGCTTACGCGGGCAGCCTGTATCTCACGGGCGGAACCGCCGTTCTTGGAAGCGCCACGGCGTTGGGGACCGGTAATGCCAGCGTCGCTTTCACGGGCGGAACTCTGGCGGTCTTACAGCTGCGGGGCAACGACCTGGCGCTGGCCTCCCTCACCTCGGTTGGCGATGCGATCGTGGAAAACGGAGTTTCCACGGGTGCGACGCTGACGCTCAAACCCACGGGAGACCTGTCGTTTGCTGGCACGCTGCGGAACGGCGGCGCGGGTGCGTTGTCCTTCGTGCAGAATGGGGCTGGTTCGACCACGTTGAGCGGCCTTCTTTCCTACACGGGTTCAACCACGGTGAGCGCGGGTTCGTTGGTCCTGCAGAGCCTTCTCACGGGCGCAGGAAACGTCACGGTCGCGGATGGAACGCTGGATTTGGGTGGACAAGACCAAAATGTGGGCGCGGTCCGGGTGGCTTCTGGCGCCCTGCAAAACGGGTCTTTGACGGGCACAAGTTTCGCGGTGGAAAGCGGGCAGGTCTCGGCAATTCTTGCCGGCAGTGGAAACTTCACGAAGACCACCAGCGGGGCCGCCGTTTTATCCGGCCTTAATACACTCACCGGGACGATGAGCCTCTCCGCTGGGTCTCTTTCTCTTGCGGGTGTGGGGCGTCTGAGCAGCGGTTCGCTTCTGTTGAGCGGGGCGAGCACGGTACTGGATCTGGGCAGCAGCACGCAGACTGTCGGAGTTGTCCAAATGACCAACGGGACGATTCTGAACGGGGCACTGATCGGAACGAGTTACGCGCTGGATGCGGGTTCGGTTTCGGCCGTATTGAACGGGACGGATTCCGTCACCTTGGTGAAGACGGGGACAGGCACTTTGAATCTGAGCGGTGCAAACGTACTGGCGGGCACGGTGGATGTCCGCGGCGGCACCCTGATTCTGAGCGGAGCTGGAGCGTTGAGTTCCGGGACGCTTTTGGTGAGTGGTGGAGCCACGGTGAATTTGGGCAACGTGCAGGCGGTGGGAGCCGTCACGCTGACAGACGGCCGGTTCACAGGGGGCAGCCTCACGAGCACGGGCGGGTATGCGGTGGTTTCGGGCAGCGTGGATGTCGCCTTGAATGGGGCGGTCGGGCTGGTCAAGACCGGGGCTGCGAGCACGGTGTTCCTAAACGCTGGAAATTATTACACAGGCGATACGACGCTCACGGATGGAACGTTGAAGCTGGCGGCGGTTAACGCCCTGGGGACAGGGGCTCTAACGGTGGACGCGGGAGTTCTTGCGCTGGGCGCCTGGAATCAAACGGTGGGCGCATTTAACCTCAACGGGGGCTCCATTCAGGGAACGGGTTCCTTGACGGCCACGGCGTTTAATCTGGCTGCGGGGACGGTGGCTGCGGTGTTGAACGGCAGCTCCACGGTGACGAAGAGTGGACCCGGAACGGTCCTTCTCAGCGCGGCGAACACGTTGAGCGGGTTAATAGACGTCCAGGGTGGGTCCCTGAAGATCGCCGGCGCCGGGCTGCTGAGCACGGGATCGCTTAGCCTTAGCAATGGATCGGTTGTGGACCTTGGCGGGACGACACAGACGGCGGGGACAGTCACTTTGGCGAGCGGGACGCTCCAAAACGGGACTCTCGCAGGCGCGCTGTATGACCTGCGGAAGGGGTCGGTCAGTGCGGTATTGTCCGGCGCGGCCGATGTCACAAAGTCCACGGGAGACCTCGTTGCTTTGACGGCCGCCAATCTGTTGACGGGGACAGTCACCATCTCGGGGGGAACTCTTGAGTTGGGGAACGGGTTGGCGCTGGCCACTGCTGCGGTTGTCATCAATGGCGGCAGTTTGGTGTTCACGGGAACCACATCCGCGACGCTCCGCACACTGAATGGAGATCTGGTTTTGGCAAACACGGCGGCTCCGACCGGACCGTTTAACCTGACGTTGAATAGCAGCGTGGATGGAGTGGTCGGAGGCGTTTTAAGTGGATCTGGTTCGCTGACTAAGGCGGGTTCGGGTCAGTTGACCCTTTCAGGGGCGAACACTTACAGCGGGTCGACCACGGTCGCCGCGGGGATTTTATCCACCAGCATTTCAGGCGCGCTGGGCTTCACTTCGGGGATCACGGTGAACGGGGGTTCTCTGAATGCGGTCGACTACAACCCGGCCGCCTCGCTCAATATCGCCAGTGGCGCTACGGCGAATATTACGGGCAGTGGCCTCACCTTTGGCGGATCTTTGACGAACGCCAATGCGACGCCGAATAGCGTTTTGTTCAGCAACACCACGGGGACGATCACGCTGGGAAGCCTGTACGGAGCCGGGGCAACGCGCTTCGCGAGCAACGCGACGATTCTGGCTGGCAGCATTAGCGCGGGCGCCGTGACGGTGGACGGCACTTTGAACGCGAGCGTGAGCGGCGGCATTGTTACGGCAGGTTCTCTGACTGCGACGCTCGTGAGCGGCGGTTCCGTGACGGTGGCCAACGTGGCGACGGTGGCGACGGTGAGCGGTGGAACGCTCAACCTCAACGGGACAACGAGCGCCATCACGACGCTGAATGGCGGCTCGCTGGTCCTCGGTGCAGCCAACGTTCTGACGGTCC
>CANJZW010000089.1 GCA_947479475.1 Chthoniobacteraceae bacterium | reverse complement strand
TCCAAAAGCTTTCCCAACGCCGCCGGCGCTTGGAGGAAAACAGAAGACAGAAAACCGGCACCTCAAACAAAACAAACAACCCCACAATGACCGCCTCTCTTGTAGCGTAATTAAACCGCTCGTGAGGTCATTGATTCAAAAACGCGCCGTTTGCAAGGGCTTCGATTGAAGCCTCGACACCATTGCGAGCAGCCTGCTTTTCAAGCTTTGGTTTCCCGATTTTGGCTTCGCCAGACAACAGGACGGCGGCAGAGACGAGGTCGGGGGTCAGAGCTTTGCTGTTCTTCCATTTGAGCCAGAGTTGAAGGGTGTCAAGTGCCGCCTGCTGACTTTCTAGTCCAAGGGAGAGAAGCGGGCGGGCCATTTTTTCGCTACTGATCAGTCTAAGGATGTCTCCCCGGGGAGACACATCAGCCTGCGCCCGAATCGATCCCAGTTTCGCCATCCGATTCGCATGGGCGCGCGAGTATTTGAATTTTTCCAGTGCGTACTGCTCGAAGGAACTGTAGCCAATTCGGTAAAGTCTGGCTGTTTGGATTTCGAATAGTGCGTCGGCGATGGCTAGTTTGGCTGCGCCTGCCTGGGCTTCGCCGGATTGGTTGTCGGTCTCAGCTAACGTGATCTTGCTTTCCAGTTCCCCAAGCTTCGCCTTTTCTCCGTCGCTCAACGGCGTGGAATCGAGCTTTGGGTCAGATTTTTTGCGCGAAGTGGAGGAGGCGTCCCAGTGTTTCTTCTTTCGTCGAGGTTGGGGGTGGGCCGCTGAGATTTCCGGCTTGGTTGCCACTTGAGGCTCCTGATTTTCCGTGAAAGCGGTAGGTCTTGAAATAACGGCGTCGTCTACAACGGAGGGTGTTGGAGCAGTGAGGTTAAGCGATATGTTCGATGTGGAGATAGTCATATGGACAAAATGGTGGTTGAATTTTGGGTTGTTGTTGCAGAAGGAGCTAGGTAAGTGTATTGATATAAATGAGATGCTTTGGATTGGTTTCACTGTGAGCCAACGCATCATCCGTGCAGCAAATTCCTAATTTCGGTCAGTGCTGCAACCGGCAAGGTGCAATAAGCCCTTGATGCCCTCCCGAAAGGGGGCATGTCATCGTGGGTCACGAGCGAAGAAGGGGGGTGAAATTAATTGTCTCGCTGAGAGTCAATTAGAGCTTTCACCTGTTCGTATCGGATGAGTGTCACGCCCCGTTTTTTCCCCCGGTCACGGAGTCTCACGAGATTGAGCAGGCCCTTGGATTCAGCGGAATAATACCAAGCGCGAGTTAATCCGTAGTATGGATCCACGCCCTTGGTTGGCAGACGAAACGTGTAGGGAGGTGTAGAAGCCTCTGGAAGAGAGGATCTTGTCATACCCAGGCATCCTCCCGGTTTGCAACGACGCGAAGACGGATGGCGTTTAAACCGACTTCGTCGGAGGGGCGCAGTGAAGCGTTCGGGGGGAGGGCAGGGTTTCCGAAGAGTCCGAGCAACTCAGGGAGCGCAGCGGCTTCTATTCGACGGTCTTGAATTGAAAATATGTACTGCATGTTTTTAAAAATGGCTGATGCTAAAATGACGAACGTATCTGTAACGGCGGCTAAGCTTTAAAACGCCCTGTATATGCGAGCGCCTACGATCTGGTTTGCAACCCATCTTGTTGCGATTTTATCATAAGTAAGCTGAGCGCTCCTTTCAGGAGTGGATCTATGCACGCTCAAATATCATCTTAGCAGGCAATCAATGTCCGAGTGGACCGATGCACAGCCACTTTTTGCCGAGGAATGTGATAACCTCTATGCCACGTGGGCAGCTTGTTTCTGTAGCGAAACACACACTAAATGGGCACAGCAAAAGTTATGCCAAGTTCCAAGCAGGCACTGGAGACACTAGTTTCTGGAAAAGCTCGGCCTAGAAAGCGGGCAATAACTGCCTGTTTTTGCGGCAAAATGTTCAGCAAAGGCAGTAATTGCCTTCTGGAAGGCCGGGTTAAGGCTAGTGTGTTAGGCTTTGTTCCTAGGGTTGCGGGTGGCAACAGCAGAGAAATGGGTCCAGTTTCCATCACCGCCGAACATTACTGACAAACACGCCATTTTTTAGGAGTTTTGCCAAAAATTTTTAGGAGCTGCGAGGTGCCTCCTATTTGGAAATCTTTGTTTCCAAGCGTTTTGCGTCTAAAAGTGTCTCCGGCGAGGATCGAACTCGCATTTACAGTTTAGGAAACCATTGTTCTATCCATTGAACTACGGAGACGAAACGGTCTTTCACCCTACCAAGGCTCGGGCCTAGCCTCAACCCTCCGTTTTATCCGGCTCAAACGCCAGCCGTAATTGCGCCCCAACAGGCTCTCCCAACGTCGAGGCCCCAACCCCAAGCAGCCTCAGGGGGCGGTTCACCAGCTTGTGGACCGCCAAAAGGTGGCAGCTCAAACGGTAGATCTCCGCCGCCCCAACCACCGGCTCCTCCAGCCGGATTTGACGAGTCAGCGTGTGGAAATCTCCGTACCTCACCTTCACCTGGATCGTCAACGCCCCCAGGTTCTGCTGCGCTAAAGTTCCAGCAATGTCGGCGGCCATTTCCCTCAGGGCCTCCCGCAAAACGGCGCGCTGCTCGGTGTCCTCGGGAAAGGTGTGCTCGGCGCTGATGCTCTTGCGCTCGCGGTCCAATTCGAGGGGACGGTCGTCCTCTCCGAAGGCTCGCATTTTCAGGCTCATGTAGGAGGAACCCACAAGCCTTTCGAGGGCCTCGTGCCTGTCCTGGATGTCGCCGATTGTGAGGAAGCCCGCGGACTCAAGCTGCTGGGCTGTGACAGGTCCCACTCCGTGGATGGAACGCACGGGCAGGGGACGCAGGAAGGAGATTTTATCCGCCTCGGGGATGAGGGTGAGGCCGTCGGGTTTCTGAAAGTCGCTGCCGAGTTTTGAGAGGAATTTGTTGGCCGCCACCCCGACGCTGGCGCTCAGGCCGCGTTCTGAACGGATGCGCTCCTTGATGTCGCGCGCGAGCGGGAGGGCGGCGCGCAGGGCGGAATCCTGGTCGGGTTGGCTGCGGCAGGCCAGGGAGAGGTCCAGGTAGGCTTCGTCGACGGAGACTTGTTGAACCAGTGGGGTGAGGGATTCGAAGATCGCCATGATGGCCCGGGATTCCTCGCGGTAGGCGTCCATTCGGGGGCGAACAAAGATGCCTTCGGGACAGAGCTTACCAGCGGTCCGGGAGGGCATGGCGGAGTGGATTCCAAAACGGCGCGCCTCGTAGCTGGCAGCGCAGATCACCCCACGCCGGTCGGGAGGGGCTCCGACGATGACGGGTTTGCCCCTGTACTCAGGATGGTCGCGTTGCTCGACGGAAGCGAAAAAAGCGTCCATATCAACGTGAAAAATGACGCGGTGCATGCGGGAACGGCGGGGGGCGCTGGGAGAGGTGTGGCGAACGGGGGGTGAAACCGGGTGGGAAAAAAGCAGGGTGAAACAGAGGGGGTCTGGCGGGGAGAAGAGGCGGAAGGGAAAGCTTTGTTCAGGGTGGTGTTTTTAAAGAAACCTGATTCGTATAGGTTATCTATTTGAAACATTTATGAAGGCGTTTTCTGTACTGTATTTTGTTATGTTGGGGGGCGGTCTGCTGGGAGTTGAGCCATTCACCCTGCCGCTTTGGCCCGAGGGGGTGCCCGGAACCCTCGCGCCGCTTTCCGAGGCCACCGTGAAATTGCGGGCCTCCTACGGGACAAATCCCGGGCGTCTCACGGACATCTCGACTCCGGAGATGACCGTCTACCGCCCTGAAAAGCCCAACGGAACGGCGGTCGTGGTGGCGCCTGGCGGCGGGTTCATGTTTTTGTCCTCCGTGAGCGAAGGCACTCAGGTGTGTGAATGGCTCAACGGGTTGGGAGTGACGGCGGTGCTTTTGAAATACCGGACGCCCACTCGGGACGAACCGCAACCCTTTGAGAAACCCACGGCGGATGGACTGAGGGCGATTGGGTTGGTGCGTCATCACGCGCAGGAGTGGGGCGTGGATCCGGCCCGTGTGGGGCTTCTTGGATTTTCTGCGGGGGGTAATCTTTTGGGGCACGCGGCGTGCGACAGGGGAGAGCGGTCCTATCCGGTGCGCGCGGAGTTTGATGACAAAAAGGGTCCCGATTTCGGGGTGTTTGTGTATGGCGGCGGTTTTTTGGACAAGGAAGATCCCTCAAAGTTCCGGCCTGGATTCAGCGTTCCAGAGGATGCGCCGCCGATGTTTTTTGTGGTGGCGCACGATGACAAAAACAATCCGGTCGAGGCCGCCCGTCTGTACCTTGAGTACAAGCGCCTTGGGTTGCCGGCGGAACTTCATGTGTTCACGCAGGGCGGGCACGGGTTCGGGATGAAGACGGGGGAAAAGCCGATCTATCAGTGGCCCCAGCGCTGTGGGGAGTGGATGCGGGCGATGGGGTATTTGCCGGGGCGCTAAGGCGTTTCGGGGCGCTGAGGCTGGCCGCGGCGTGCCGTGGTCAGGGGCGGCTGGAGTCGGAGCCTGACGAGGGAAGGGAGAGCCTCAATTCGACTTCGAGACCGTGGGGTTTGCGGTTCCTGATGGAGACCAGCCCTCCGCAGGCTTCCACGCAGCGTTTGACGATTGCCAGGCCCAGCCCGACGCCCCCGGCCTCGCGGGTGCGCGCGCTTTCCGTGCGGAAAAAGGGGTCGCAAAGTCTGTGAAGCAGATCGACTGGCACGCCCGGGCCGCTGTCGGCGACGGTGAGGACGATGTGTGTGGCGCCGGGGTAGGCGTCGACCCGGATGGGGCCGGAGTCGGCGGCGTAGCGGAGGGCGTTACGCAGAATGTTAGCGATGGCGCGCTGGAGGAGGTGGGCGTCAGCCTGCACGGAAAGCCCCGGGACAAGCGAGGAGTGGATCTTGTCCTGGGCGATGTTTTCCTGGGCTAGAACTTTCTGGAGCAGGGGGGCGAGTTCAATGACTTCCAAGTGCAGTTCGGTGTGAAGGCCGGCCTTTGTAAATTGCAGGATTTCCTGAAGGAGCGCCGACATTTGGGCGACTTCCTCCCGAACGTCGTCGAGCAGGGGCTGGAGGTGGGGATCGGATTGTTGTTCAACGATTCCCAGTCCGAATTGCATGCGGGCTAGGGGCGAGCCGAGTTCGTGGGCGATGTCTCCGAGGAAGCGTTTCTGGCCGGAGACAAATTCTTCGAGGCGGTCTCCAAGGTGGTTGAGGGATTCGGCGAGGCTGCCGATTTCATCTCCGCGCTGAATGGCGATGCGGGTGTCGAACTGGCCGCGGGCCATCCGTTCGGCGGCGTCCCGCATTTTCCGAAGTGGCACCGTGATTCTGCGCACGAGCGGCAGCCAGAAGAGGGCGGAACCGAGCAGGACGCAACTGACGACCCAAAGGGGGGTGAAGTCCAGGAGGATGCCGCTGGAGAAAAGAGAGTGGGAGACGAGGAGAAGGGTGGTAGGGCCGCGGAAACGGCCTGCATCATTGGAGGGTGGGACGCGGAGGCCGATCCAGTAGAGGTTGTTTTCCCGGGTGATGAAACGGTAGCTGCTGAGGGGGAGGGGATCCTGAGGCGGGGGTGAGGTGGGCTCCGATTCTGAGGAGGGTCTGGATTCCTCTTGGGAGTGAGGGTTGGGACGGGGCGGGGGGCGGAAATGGTCTGAGGAGTCTCCCAAAAGTGAGCCGGGCGGGGGCGGAGGGGGAGGGGGGCGTTGCGGGCCGGGGAACTCGCGGATTTTGGCGACAACCGCTGGCGGGATGGTGGGGACTTTTCCCGCCTGCAGATCGCCGTCCCTACGCGTGAGGGCGAAGGCAATTTTGTAGCGGCGCGAATAGCTTTCGAGAGTGGAGTCCCATTTTTCGCGTGGCAGACCGTTGATGCGTTCTGCGATATCGGCGGCAATGGCGTCGAGGCGTTCTCCGGCGCGGCCGTTGATGAGCACGCTCAGGAGGGGGCCGCCTTCTGAGGCAAGGAGGACTAGGGCAACCGCGCCGACAAGGACCAAGTTTAAGGTAAACCAGGATAAAATCTGAAGCGAAACGGGAATGCCAGAGAGCCTGTATTTTCGAGCCGCCCCCTTTTTTTTGGTGAGGGTGACGGGAGCTATGGGAGGGGCTTCAGTCGGCATCGGGGTGCATCAGGGAGTATCCGGCGGTGCGGACGGTGCGAATAAAGCGGGGCGTTTTTGGGTCGTCGCCTAGTTTTTTTCGCAGTGCGGAGATATGCACGTCGATGGAGCGGTCGAAGACTTCATAATTGCGCTCCCGGATTTCCTCGAGGAGTTGTTCGCGGGACTTGATGCGGCCGACGGCGCGTGCGAGGGAGAGCAGGAGATCGTATTCGACTGGGGTGAGGTGGAGTGCCTTGTCGCCGAGGGCGGTGGTGCGGGAGGCGGTGTGGATGTGGAGGGGGCCGATGTGGAGATCCTCGTCGGCGCCTGCTGCGTGTGGGGAGGGGTCGCGGTGGGCGCGGCGGGCGACGGCGCGCAGGCGCGCGAGCATTTCGCGGCTGGAGACGGTTTTTGGGAGATAGTCGTCGGCGCCGAGTTCGAGGCCGACGATGCGGTCGGCTTCTTCGCCGCGGTTGGTGAGCATGAGGACGGGGACGTCGCTTTTTTGGCGGATGCGTTTGAGGACTTCGAAGCCGTCCATGCCTGGGAGCATCAGGTCCAGAAGGACGGCGTGCCAGGGGTGTTCGAGGACGAGGGCGAGGCCGTCGGGGCCTGTGTGTGCGGCGGTGACGGCGTAGCCGAGGGGGTCTAGGTAGCCAGTGATGAGGCGGCAGAGCTTGCGGTCATCGTCGATCAGAAGCACGGGATGGTGGTCTGGATTCGTTAGGTGGGAAGATTGCATGACTCAAAAAAAGCGCTAGGGTTTGACTAATGACGGAGCAATTCAGAGGCCACCAGTTCTGGAAGTTTTCCCCGGCGGCATTGCGTCCCGGGAGGAATTACTTGGGCGGTGCTAGAAGCGGAGTGGTTTTGTGGCGCCGTTCATCGCTTTCCTTGAAGGGGCTTTGGGAGGGAAGGGAAAGGGCGTGAGGGTGTGTCGGAAAAAACGACACTGAACGACACTGAGCTGCTAACTTTTGAAATCGAGGTTTATTTTTTTCCATGCGTCATCGTGAAAAGGTGTTGGCTCACGCGGAGCAAGAGTTGTTTTCCAAGGGCAATTTGCGTTCGGAAGAATTGCTGAAACTTTATCAAAAGTTCATCAAGTTGGAGAATCACCGCATTCTCTTGAAGCACCGGAGCGGGGGGGGCGGGCGTGAAATCAGCGGACAGCGTGCGACGGTGGTGGACATCGTGTTGCGCCACTTGCTGGATGCGGCGCGCCGTCTGGAGGAGGCGCCGCGCCATAGCGGGTTGAAGGTGGCGCTGGTGGCCATCGGCGGGTACGGACGCGGGGAGTTAAACCCCTATAGCGACGTGGATTTGATGTTTCTGCACGACCGTTCTTCGGGGCCGGCGGCGGCGGCGGAGCTGGCCGGGATTGTCGAAAAAATTCTGTACACGCTTTGGGATGTTGGTTTCAAAGTGGGCCACAGCACGAGGACGCCTGAGGAGGCTGTGGCGCAGGCGAACCTGGACATGCTGTCCAAGACGTCGCTTTTGGAGGCGAGGCTGGTGGCTGGGGACGAGGCGCTGTTCAGCAAGTTTCAGCGCCAATTTGTCAAGCAGTGCGTGGAACGCCACGAGGACGAATACATTGCCCAGCGGGTGGCGGATCAGTCGGATCGGCACGCGAAGTTCGGGCAGACGGTTTACATGCAGGAGCCCAATATCAAGAACGGCTGCGGGGGACTGCGCGACTACCAGAACCTGCTTTGGATTAGTTTCTTCAAGGAGCGAGTCCGGTCCACGGCGGAGTTGGTGGAGAAAAAGTTGCTGAATGAGACCGAGCGGCGGCAGCTTGACCGGGCGTACGATTTTCTACTGAAAATCAGGAATGAGCTGCACTACCTCAACCAGCGGCCGGTGGACGTGATTGTGCTCAGCCAGCAGCTGGTCCTGGCCAACAATCTCGAATACACCCAGAAAAACATCCTGCGCCGTACGGAAGCGCTGATGCGGGACTACTACCAGAACGCGCGCGTGATTTACAACGTGACGGAGCTGTTGTGTGAGAGGCTGTGCCTGGTTACGCCGCAGCCCAACAAGCGGGCGAAGCTGCTGAAGTTGCTGCGGCTTTCCAGGTCGCCAAAAGAGGAGCACTTCGACGGGTTTTACAGTGCGAACGGGAGGATTTACCCTGAAAACAGGGCGATCTTCAGCCAGAATTCGGCGCGGCTGATGCGGCTTTTTCACTACCAGCAAAAACGGGGGGAACGCGTCAGCCCAGAGCTGCAGCAACTGATCCGGCGCCGGCTGCATTTGGTCGACCGCACCTTTCAATATTCCAAGGCGAACCGGGAGGCTTTTTTAGCGATCCTTTCGCGCAAGGGAGAGGCTGGGGCTGTGCTGAGGGCGATGCATCAGGTGGATTTTCTGGGGCGTTACCTGCCTGAGTTTGGCGAGCTGACTTGCCTGGTGCAGCACGAGTTTTTTCACCGGTACACGGCCGACGAACACACTTTGGTGTGCATCGAAAAACTGGACGCGCTTTTGGATACCGAGGACCCCAAACTGCAAGGGTACAGAAAACTCTTCCACAAGCTGGAGGATTCATCGGTCTTGTATCTTGCGATCCTTTTGCACGATACCGGCAAGGCTGCCAATGTCAGCCACCATGCGGAGGCCAGCGCCATCGCGGCCCAGAGGGTGGCGGTGCGCCTACAGTTGACTTCGCCCCAGCGCAAGATGCTCATTTTTCTGGTGGATCATCACTCCACGCTTTCGAGCACTGCGCAGCGCCGCAATGTGGAGGACTCCGCCACGATCGAAGAGTTTGCGGGTCTGGTAGGGAGCCAGGGGAATTTGGACGCGCTGATGCTGCTGACTCTGGTGGACGGCCAGGGGGTGGGAGATGACGCGTGGTCGGACTGGAAGGAATCGCTGGTTTGGCAGTTGTTTCGATCCACCCAGCTTTTTCTGGGGGACAATGCGGAGTTTTTCCGGCAGCGCAGGGTGGAGCGGGAGGATCTGCGCGAAGGGGTGACGCGGTTGCTCAAGGGAAAAGAAATGTGGGAGGAGGAGATCGCCGCGCATTTTGTTGCCATGCCGGAGCGTTACTTTTTGACGTACCCAGCAGAGGCCATGAGCGAACACATCCGGCTTTTCCGCCGGTTCTTGGAGGAGCGCGAACAGAACTCCTCTCTGGCGCTGGCACCTGCGCTCAAATGGCGGCCGCATCCCAATCGTGCGCACACGGAATTCTGGTTCTGCGGCTGGGATCGGCACGCTTTACTCTCAAAAATTGCGGGCTCTTTGTCGGCGGCCGGGTTCAACATTCTGAGCGCGGACGCGTTTACGCGCGCTGACAGCCTTGTGTTGGACATTTTCCGAGTCTGCACGCGGGATTTTGAAGCGGTGACGGATCGGGCCGCCATGGACGCCGCGGAGAAGGTGCTTCGCAGCGCGCTGGAGGACGAGTCCTTTGATTTCACCTCGAAGTTGAACCGGTCCATAGGCCGGAGGGGGTTCCCGTTGAGCGAGTCGATTGATTTTCCAACACGCATCGCCATTGATAACAGCACCCACCCGATTTACACGGTGGTTGATATTCAAACAGCCGACCGGCTCGGTCTTTTGCACTCTCTGCTCAAGGCGTTTGGTGACGAAGGGCTCGAGATCGCGCTTTCCAGGGTGAACACGGAAAAGGGGGCGGCGATCGACAGTTTTTATATCACGGACGAAATCGGGCAGAAAGTGCGGGATTCCGAACGACTCACGCAGTTACAGCGGGCGTTGTCACTGGTAACGGAGCAGGCGCCGCGCGTGCCCGCAGGAGGCGATGCGGCGGTGCGTGCTCCGAAGTAGAAGGGGAGCGGGGAACGGCCGGGGGCGAACGTTGACTCCCTATTTGGGAGGGGCGGCGAGCTCGGTTTTGATTTGGCCTACAATCTCCTGAAGACCGGCTTTGCGTCGGGTATCTAATTCGGCTCGGAGTGCGAGGTCGAGTTTTCGGCGCTCCTCCTTGTAACGTTTCTCGAAAGTCGCACGTTGCTCCGGGGAGTATTGTACTCCCTCAAGAGCGGCGTTGATTTCGTCGGAGAAGTTTTTTTTGAGGGCGGTATCTCTGGAGCGAAGGGCCTGTTTGATTTCAGGAGTGAGCTCTTGCCAAGCCTTGATGCTTTCAATGAGGCGCGTTTTTTGTTCCGGAGACAGGGAGCGCACTAATTGGAGGAGCGGGTCCCCTCCGTCCTTGCGGGCGGGACGCGGCGCGGGCTGGGGTTCTTCGGCTTGTGCGCCACAGAGACAGAGCGCGGCGAGGCAGAATGAGGCTAATTGTCGTCGCGCCATAAAGGGTGATTGGCGATGATTTCCGCCTCTAGCAGTTCGCCCAGGTTTGCCACCAGGGCGAGATCGTCTCCGGAGAGGTCCGGGGAGCGGAGGGCAGCCACGAGGGAGGCTTCGTCTCCTAAGCTCAATTCCTGGGGATCCTGTGCGTGTGGAGCGGGGCTCCAGAGGTGTGGAGCGGGGCTCCAGAGAAGAGCGCCTGCGCAAAGAGCTAGGACCGCGGCAAGGGCGGAGGCCCAAGTCATGGCGGGGGTGCGAGCGGGGCGTGCGAGCGGTTGGACGCTATGAATCACACGGTCCGCAAAACCGGGCCGGAGGACCGGAGTCTGAAGGCGCCCAAGAAGAGCATCCAAGGCGATATCGGCGGCTGCGGCGGGATCGCCGCTGGGCAAGGCGGGATCAGCGGTGTTTACCGCGGGATCACCGTTGTTTGCGGAATGTGCCAGGGTCGGCTCGCTTACGGCGTGGGGCGCATGGGGGGCCTTGGAAGGCTGGCCGTTTAGAGAGAGTTTGTTTTCCTGTATGGAAGTTTGCTTGCGCATCACAGGAGGCTTAACACCACCAAAAGCGGGAAGTTGCTCCCACTTTTGGCAGATTGCGTCTTTTTTTTGAAATCCTGCACCGTTTTGTCGGCGGGCTAGATCTCTGAAGCATCCAAGAAACCTTCCAACTGCCTGATGCGGGTGGGATGGCGCATTTTGCGGAGCGCCTTGGCTTCAATCTGCCGAATACGCTCGCGTGTGACTTTGAACTGGCGGCCCACTTCTTCCAGCGTGCGGCTGTAGCCGTCCACCAGACCAAAGCGTTGTTCGAGCACTTGGCGTTCGCGTTCGGTCAGGGACTCGAGGACGTCGCGGATCTTTTCTTTAAGCAGGGCGATGGCTGTGACGTCGGAGGGATCTTCCGCCGTGGTGTCCGGAATGAAGTCGCCAAAACTCGTGTCGTCGCTTTCGCCCACGGGAGACTGAAGCGAGATGGGCTGCTGCGCCATTTTAAGAACGGCGCGGACGCGTTCGACGGGCAGGTTGATTTCCTCGGCGACTTCTTCCGGGGTGGGTTCGCGGCCGAAGTCCTGCACAAGCTGCTTCTGCACCCGCATGAGCTTGTTGATCGTCTCGATCATGTGCACCGGAATACGGATGGTGCGCGCCTGATCGGCGATGGAGCGTGTGATAGCCTGACGAATCCACCAGGTGGCGTAGGTGGAAAACTTGTAGCCGCGGCGGTACTCGAACTTCTCGACGGCCTTCATCAAACCCATGTTGCCTTCCTGAATGAGGTCGAGGAAGGAAAGGCCGCGGTTGGTGTATTTTTTGGCGATGGAGATGACGAGCCGCAGGTTGGCCTCGACCATTTCGGTTTTGGCCTTGAGAGCGCGGCGCATCCAGAGGCGCAGTTCCTGGTAGTCGGCCAGAAATTCGTCAGTGCTCATCCAGCAGAGGGACTGCTGCACCTTGAGTTGGGCTGTGGCTTCTTTTTTGCCGGCAGCGGATTCGTCGCGCAAACGGTTCACCAATTTGGCGGAATCTTCAGCGAGTTGGACAAATTCTTCGGTGACCTTCTGCTTAAAGAAAAACTTGGGGTAAAGCTTTTGGATCGCGGAATGGGCCTTCTTGAATTCGGGGAAAACCTTGGAGGCTGTCTCAGATTCGCCGGACTTGAGGAACTTGTTGTAAAGCAGGGTCGTTTCGTCGGCCGCTTCCTGAAGAGAAACGATCGTTTTGGGCAGTTGTTTTTCGTAACGTTCGCGGCTTTCGATTTTTTTGTCCTGAATGACCCGGTCAAAGCGTTCCTCTTTTTTGTCCAGCTTCGCGGCGAGATCCAAATACAGCGTGGCGACGAACCCGTAACGGTTGATATGCTTGAGCACGTTGAGTTCGGCGTCTTCGATGCGCTTGGAAATTTCGACTTCCTGCTCGCGGGTGAGCAGGGGGACTTGTCCCATTTGCTTGAGATACATCCGGACGGGGTCGTCCAAAATATCCGCGCGTTGATCGGCTGTTTTTTCTTCCTCTTCTTCGTCCGTATCTTTTTTGCCGTCCTTGAAACGGTCCACGTCGGAGGCGTCGATCACTTGGATTTCCATCCCGTTGAGGCGGGAGAGAATGACTTCCAGTTCCTCCGGGTCGTTCACAGACTCGGGGATGGATTCGTGGAGGTCGTCAAAGGTCAAATAGCCCTGTTCTTTGGCCAGACGGATTAGCTCCCGGAGCTTCTCAGTCATGTCAAATTCCACGGCAATAGCGGTCTTTTCTTTTTCTCCGGCACCTTCGCCGTGGCCGGCACCCTTCGCGTCTTTTTTGGAGGCGTTTTTTGGGGTGGTTTTTGAGGCCGGCTTTTCAGTGGGCTGAGGAGCGGCTTTCCCTTTTTGAGGAGGCAACTGGGGTGTGGGAGCCTTGCCCGGAGCGGCGGCCTGTGTTTTTTGAGGCGCTGGAGCGGGTTTGGAAGCTGTTTTGGCCTTTTCGACGGCCTTGCCTGGAGGCGTTTTGGCGACGGGTGCCGTTTTGGCGACGGGTGCCGGCTTGAGCGGCGTTTTTGCCTTTTTTGCCTTTTTTGCCTTTGAAGGCGCGGGCGCGGGCGCGGGTTTGGCGGGCTTTTTAGGAGCCGGAGCGGAGACTTTTTTGGCGGCCGCGGTTTTGGCAGGGACCGTCTTTTTTGTGGGCGCTGTTTTTTTAACTATTTTTTGCGGGGTCTTTGATTTGGGCAAAAGTTTTGGGGCCGCTGCGGCTTTGGCGGCTTTGGGCGGTATCTTGGCGCTTCCTTTGAGCGGAGCTTTGACGGCCTTGCTGACAGCCTTCTGAGGCTTGGCCTGGACCGCTTTTTGAGGCTGCTTGCTGGCGGCCTTGGAGGCCGTGGAAGTTTTAAGAGGCGCTTTTAGTTTGGCGGAAGACATTGAGGATGGGCCCTTTGATGGGGACTTGGAGGCGTCTGCTGCTTTTGCGGCACGCTTTTTCTGGTGCGCATTCTTGGGGGACGATGCGGAAGCGCGCGGCGAGGTTTTGGATGGCATACCCGTAAATAACAGGGGTGGATTTTCCCCCTAATGGCAAAAAATAATAAAACTACCGCAAAGGGGAAAAAGGCCGGGTAATATCTGAGACCCGCTTCTGCAGGTCAAGGATTTGTTGATGTAAAGCGCCGGCCTCTTCCAAACTTAGGCTCGGGTTGCGCTGGCGGGCCTTGGTGGCCTCGATCCTTCGCCTTAATTGGCGGCGTTCGATTTCGTTCCAGCAGTCCTGAGAAACGGCAAGGGGATGTTCGGGGGCGATATTTTCGAGGAGTTCCACAAAAAAACGTTCTAGTGAAGGTTCAAGACTTGAGAGAAAACTGTGCAAAGTTTCGGGCGTTTCCAGAAGATGCGCGCTCTGTAAAATGGTTTCAATGAGTTCCCCCTGGGGCTCCGCCTTCAAGCGGCCTTCCCACTCCTCCTCCAAGAGCCACTGCCGGGCTTCCGAAGAGTGCATCAGCACGAGCGCCAGCAAGCCGATCGTCGGCTCCGCCTTCACCGGTGGCACGGGCTCTGGTTTCTCTGCACCGCCCGCGCCCTCGTCGCTCTCCCGGCGTTCCCCCTGATTGCGGTGGCGTAGGGCAGCCTGCGCGCTCAAAGTGGCAAGCTCCTGGGGCGCCAGCTCCAAACGCGTGGCGAGCCGCTGGAAATGCATCTCGCGGAGGACGCTGTCGGTGACGAAACCTAGAGACTCCGCTACTTTCTGCGCGGCCGCACTCCGCCCGCGAGCGGAGTCGAAACCGGGTTGTGCCGCCAGACGGTCGATTTGGACATCGAAAAACTCGCGGGCGGCGTCCATCTGCGCCCTGAAGGCGTCGGCTCCCTTGCCCCGGATGAGGGAGTCGGGATCTTCGCCCTGAGGGAGGGATGCGACGCGCACTGCAAGTTTCTCGGCCAGCAGGGAGGGCAGCGAGCGTTCCGCCGCTTTTTCTCCGGCGGCGTCGGAGTCGAAGCACAAAATGACCTCTTCAACGTAGCGCTTCAGGATACGGGCCTGTTTTGGGGTGAAGGCGGTTCCCTGGGGGGCGATGACGTTTTGAATGCCAGCCTCAAACGCGGTGATGAGGTCCAGCTGGCCCTCGCACACAATGGCCGATTTTTTATCAATCAACGCCCGTTTGGAACGGTGGAGGCCGAAAAGAACCGCGCCTTTGGTGAAAAGCATGGTTTCTGGGGAATTGACGTATTTGGCTCCTTTGGCGTCGGGTTGGAGGATTCTGCCTGAAAAAGCGATGACCTCGCTGTTGTCGTTACAGATGGGGAACATGACCCTTGCGCGGAAGCGGTCGTAACAGTCGCCGCGTTGGTTTTCCGGATCCTTGAAGGAAACGAGGCCGCTGGCGGCGATTTCTTCGTGGGAATAATGGCGTGAGTGCGCCCAGCGCAGGAAATGATCCCAGCCGTCGGGTGCGTACCCGAGCGTCCAGGATTTGGCGATATCGGTATTGATGCCGCGGCCCTTGAGGTAGTCGCGGGCGATTTGGGCGGCGGGACTGCGCAGGAGTTGGAGGTGGAAGAACTGGGCGGCCTCGGCGTGGAGGGAGAGCAGGCGGCGGCGGAGGTCCATCCTTTGCCGGTCTTCCTGAGAGAGTTCCTCGCGTTCGATGCGGATTCCGACCCGGTCGGCGAGTTTGCGCACGGCGGCGGTGAACTCGATGTGTTCATAGTCCATTACGAAGCGGAACATCGATCCCCCGGCGCCGCAGCCGAAACACTTGAAGATCTGGCGGGCGGGATTGACGGAGAAAGAAGGGGTGCGTTCTTGATGAAAAGGGCAGAGGGCCTTGTAGGTGGGGCCTGCTCTTTTGAGGGGGAAATAAGTTCCGATGACCTCGACGATGTCATTGGCGGCAGCGACCTGCTGGATGATTTCGTCGGGAATGAGAGCCATGGGATGGGTCACCCCTAACGTAGCACACTTCGCGCTCAACGCCGCGAAATCGGCGTGGAGTCTCAAAAAGAGTCGTGCTTATTCAGATTTGGGATCGCGGGAGAGAAGCGCGCTCATGGCCTCGGCGGGCGAAAAGGTGCCGTCTAAAATCAGGCGTACGCTGTCGATGATAGGGGTTTCGACGCCGAGTTTGCGGGCGCACTCGTGGGCGCTGTAAGTGGTGGGAACCCCTTCGGCGACCATGCTCGTGGAGCGCACGATGTGTCCGAGCGACTCTCCTTTGCCGAGACGCTCCCCGACGGAGCGGTTGCGGCTGTGTTTTGAAAAACAGGTGACCATCAGATCTCCAATACCGCTGAGCCCTTGGAAGGTCTCATTTCTCCCGCCCAAAGCCACCCCCAGCCGGACGAGCTCCGCGAGGGAGCGCGTGACGAGCGCGGCCTTGGTATTGTCCCCGAGCTGGAGGCCGTCGCTGACCCCGGCGGCAAGGGCGAAGATGTTTTTGAGCGCTCCGCCCAGTTCCATTCCGGTGAGGTCGCTGCTGGTGTAGGCGCGGAAGGTGGCGTTGCAGAAAATGGATTGAAGCTGTCCGAGCCGGTGCGGATCTTCGCACCCCAGCACGACGGCAGTGGGGGCATGACGCGCCACTTCTTCCGCATGGCTAGGGCCGGAAAGCACCGCAAGGGGGTGCCCAGGGAGGGTTTCCTCCAGAATTTGACTCATACGCAGCCCGCTGCCCCGCTCCACCCCTTTGGTACACGAGAGCAAAAGAGCCTCTGGCTTGAGCGCCACGGTGCTCAAACGCGCGGCGACTTCGCGCATGGCGCTCGAGGGGGGGACCAGCAGGACAAGATCGGCATCGGCCAGCGTTTCGAGGGAAGCCGTGAAATGGAGGTTCTCCGGCAACGGGACGCCCGGCAGATAAGCTTTGTTTTCGCGGTCCGCACGCAGGCGCTGGACGGCCGCCGGGTCGTTTCCCCAGACGTGCACGTTGTACCCATTGCGTTCCAGAAGGAGCGCCAGGGCGGTGCCCCAACTGCCTGCTCCGACAACGCCGATTTTTTTGAAAGTTGCGTGCATGCGTTAAGCCTTTGGAGTGCCGAAACGATTTTCGGTGCCTGCGAACAAGCGGCGGATGTTGTCGCGATGCCGGCGCACCACGAGGAAAGCGGCGGCACAGGAGAATGCGAAGTAGGCGCTGCCATCGAGTTCGCCGATCCTGAGAAGGATGCCGACGGTGACAGGCAATGCGAGGGCCGCGATGATGGAGGCGAGGGAGACGTACCTTGAGAAGGCGAAGATGGAAATCCAGAGCGCGACGACGACGCCGGTAGCCAGTGGCGGCATGAGGCCGATGATGACGCCCAGTGAGGTTGCCACCCCTTTTCCGCCCTTGAACTTGAGCCAGAGGGGAAAGCTATGGCCCACGATGCACGCGAGCGAGGCAAACACCCCGGCGAAGGCCATGTATTGTTCCTCCAAGGCGGGTGGGGCCGCCTGGCGCCATGCGATTTGTTGGGCGAGGCTCACGGCGAAAAAACCCTTTGCCGCGTCCAGAATGAAGGTCGCGGCCCCCCATTTCGGACCCAAAACACGCCAGACGTTCGTGGCGCCGATATTGCCGCTCCCGTGCTGGCGGATATCGATTCCCCGCAGTTTACTGATCAGAAGCCCGAAAGGGATGGAGCCCAAAAAGTAGGCCGGCAGCAGCAGCAAGGCGAGGGTTTGAAGGAGGACTAAATTCATGAAATGGGGTGGCAGGAGAAGCTGGCGCCCTATTTTTGAGGAAGGGCTGCCAGGGCTTCCAGAATTAAGGCAGGCGTCAAGAGCTCGGGAAAGACTTTGGGATCGGGAGCGCCCGGTGCGTACAGGAGGTAAAAGGGGACCCCGTTTCGCTTGAACCGGTTCAACTCGGCCGTGATCGCAGGGTCGCCATTGGTCCAGTCAGCTTTCAGCATCACGACGGCATGTTGTTTGAAAGCGGCCTGCACTTCGGGTCTTGAGAGCGTCACCCGTTCGTTGACTTTGCAGTTGAGACACCACTCGGCGGTGAAGTCCACAAAGACGGCATGCCCTTTGGCGAGTTCGGCCTCCACGCGCCCGGGGGTGAACGGTTCCCAACCTTCCGTCTCACTTCCCGAGGCGGAGCGGAGTGCCGAGAACGGGCGCTCCAGGGGTTCCTTTAAAAAGACGAAGTAACCGCCGATCCCTAGTCCCACGGCGAGAAGCAAGCTTAGCAAACGGGAGCGCAGCGTTCCCAGAAGCCAGCAACCGACCCCAAGCATGAGCAAAAACGCACAGGCTCCGGAGAGAGCGTCCGTTCCCCGGGACTGGCCCAGAACGGAGAGCAACCAGACGGCCACCCCGAGAATGAGGAAACCCATGGCCTGCTTGAGGCGTTCCATCCAGGCGCCTGGTTTCGGGAGGAAGCGGAGAAGGGTCGGATTGGAGGTGAGCAGAAGATAGGGCAGGCTCATCCCCGCTGCGATGGTGAGAAAAATGAGGATGACGGTGGGGGCGGGCTGGCTGACGGCGTATCCCAGAGTGACGCCCAGATAGGGGGCGGTGCAGGACGTGCCGAGCAGGGTGGTGAAGGCTCCGTGCAAGAAGGCGCCGCCGTAGCCCTGTTTGCTGGAGAGCGCGCTGAGTTTTGCACTGGCTTCGCCTCCCAGCGTGATTTCAAACACCCCCAGAAGGTTGAGTCCGAATACAAAAACGGCCGCGATGATACCCGTTAAAATGAAGGGGTTTTGAAACTGGAAACCCCAGTTCAGTCCGCTGCCTGCAGCCTTGAGGCCAATCACCGCCACCGCCAGGCCCAGGAAAAAGGTGAAGACTCCTGCTACAAACGCCAGGCCCAGCCGAAACACCCGGCGAGGGGATTCCCCCGCCTGCTGGGTGAATCCGAAAATTTTGAGGGCGATCACGGGCAGGACGCAGGGCATCAGGTTGAGTAGAAGGCCCCCGAGGAAGGCCGCCCAGAGAATGCCGGCGAGACTGTCTGTGGCGCTCGGCGTGCTCGGGGGAGGTAAGGGAACGGATGGGGATGGTTCGGCCGGGCCTTCCTTCAAGGTTTTAGCGTTCGGCAGAACATTGCTGCGCAGTGCGGGGCCGTTTTTGGAAAAGGCGGCGTCCAACTGCCAGCCTCGCCGTTCGCCGGCGCCGCTTTCCAAAACAACGAGGGCTTTCCAGCCTTCGGGTTTCCCAGGGTTGGTGGTGGGAATCCGGAAGGTGCGGCTGATCGTTTCAGGGTGTTCCGAGCTGGCGCCGACCGGGGGAATGGGGAAAATCTCCACCTTTTCTCCAGCGGGTGCGCCTTGGATTTTGACCAGCAGCCCGTCCTTGGTCTGGCTCCATTCCAGATCAAAGGGGGCCCGGGAGCTTTGCGGGAGACGGTTTTTCCAAAGGGCGAAAATCTCCACGTTGGCAGGGGCGGGTGTTCCCGAGGGAACGCTGAGGGAAACGTCAGCGGACCCCGGAAGGCAGGTTTCCGAACAGACGTACCATTTGAGTTTAGCTTTGAAAACAAGCGGAGCCTGGGGAATCTGGGCAGGCGACTGAATCACGACGGGAAGGAGGACTTCGCCCTCGTAAACATTGGTGAAAATGTCGCCCTCGGACTTGAGGGAATGGGGCAGGGGCCACTGGATGGGGCCCGCGGTAAATCCAGGGGGAAGTTCCCACTCGACCTGGGGCGCGGCGCCGGAATCCCCCGGAGCCTGCCAGTAAAGATGCCAGCGGTCCGCGAGCTCAAAACGGATGCCGATGGTGAAGGGTTTGCCAGCGGCGATTGCTGTGGTGTCGGCAAGGAGAGAGGGCACCGCTTTGGGCGGACCGCTCAGAAACTGCGCGGGGGCGCATTGCAGGAAGGCAAACAACAGAAGCAGGGAAAAAAACGGAGAGCGCATGGCGTGTATCCTCGTTAAAATGGAGGGAGCCGGGGAGAAAGTCCACCGTGAGGAATGGGGGAGTGTTCGCGAAGAAGGTGGAATCCAGGCAATGCGGCCGGAACGTCGCGGGCGTCACCGGTGGGGGTGACGGTGGGGGTGACGGTGGGGGTGACGGTGGGGGTGACGGTGGGGGTGACGGTGGGGGTGACGGTGGGGGTGACGGTGGGGGTGACGGTGGGGGTGA
>CANJZW010000088.1 GCA_947479475.1 Chthoniobacteraceae bacterium | reverse complement strand
TGCAAGCGGTGTCTGATTTAATCGCCGCTGCGCCGGATGCAAAAGCCAATGATCAATTGAAAGCAGAGGCGAAAGCCGCGCAGGATAAACTGATGGCGGCCACGATGGCCGAAAGCACGGCCGTAGCCGCCTTGAGTGCGTCTGAGCAGAACGTGAAGGATGCAGAAACAGACTTGGCGCACATCAACAAGACGGTGGCTGACAATAAGCTTAAAATTGTCGCGGCGATAGCCTCAAGCACTTCTGCCAAGCAGGCTGCGGATAAATCGAATGCCGATATCACTGCGGCTAAAGCTGCAAATAAAGCGTTGTTGCTTCGTCCTCTTTCCATCGCGTTTTCCGCAAATTCGCAATCAATTGCCGTGCTGTTTAATGATGGGATTGAGCGCATCTGGGCAATTGCATCGGGGCAACCGATCGAGCAGTTTTCGGTTGCCGGTGCAATCAAAGCCGGAGCCGTAACGGGCTGTCGGGATGGGCGCTTTGTCTCATGCAGCGCGGACGCAACGATTGCGATCACTGGACTTGCATCCGGATGGAGTTTGGAGCGAGTGATTGGGGCGAGCAAAGGGGAGTCGCCGTTTGCCGATCGAGTCAATGTGGTGCGGTTTAGTCCGGATGGTAAAATGCTGGCCGTGGGAGGAGGAGAACCTTCGCGGTCCGGCGATGTTAGTCTCTGGGATGTTGCGAGCGGCAAGCTTCTGAAGAACTGGGCGGAATGTCATTCTGACTCCGTACTCGCATTGGATTTTTCTCCGGATGGAAAACGGCTTGCCTCTGGCGGTGCGGATAAACTCGCCAAGGTTTTCGAGGTCGCAAGCGGCAAGCTCACGAATACCCTTGAAGGGCATACACACTACGTGATGGGCGTCGCCTTTCGTTCCGATGGCCGGGTCTTGGCCAGTGCAGGCGCGGATGGTGTTGTTCTCGTTTGGGATATGCAATCGGGGGAACGGAAGAAGAAAATAGAGGGTTGGGGGAAAAAGGAGGTGACGTCTTTGCAGTATATTGGGGCGAGTTCCGAATTAGTGACTTCTGCTGGGGATAATCTAATCCGTGTGATTAAAGATGATGGCACGGAGGTTCGGGCGATCAAGGGGCTCCCCAATTTCATGCACTCAGCGGCCAGTGATGTTGCAGGGAGCGTGATTGTCGGGGGCGGGGAAGATGCTCTTTTTCGTGTTTTGGACGGTTCCACGGGCAAAGAATTGGCGCAGTTTGGAGCCAGGTAATACCTTGCATAAACCATTTTTAATTCGCTGCTTAAGCCACAAAAAAGCCACAATCGAAAGGCGCAATCCCCTATGAAATCCTCTTTCCCTGAATCTTCTCCTCTTCATTGCGCGGGGCCGCTGAACCGCCGTGGTTTTATGCGGGTTGGGCTGGCTGGCTTCGGAATGTTAAGCTGGCCAGGGTTACTCCGTTTACGCGCTGAAAATGCGCTCAAGCCGGCCCAAGAGAAAACGGCAATTATCTTAGTGTGGCTGCCCGGCGGTCTCTCTCATTTGGATTCTTACGATCCAAAACCGGATAGCGGTATCGAATATCGAGGACCGTTTAAAACCATTGGAACCAAGGTTCCCGGGACGCGGATTACGGAACTGTTCCCTAGGCACGCCGCGATGGCGGATAAGTTTACGATCTTGCGTTCGATGTGCCACACTGCGCCTGGGCATCCGGCCGGTTCTATGCAGATGTGGTCAGGAGATTCAGATGTAGGGGATAAGCCCGCACCTAAATTTCCAGACTGGATGACCGTTGCCAACTTTATGCGTTCGCAAGGTCCGAAACGGGTGAATCCGCTACCGCATAGTATCTCTGTATTAGGATCTGAGTATCGAGGGCCTGCTTATGTGGGTTCTACGTATTCACCATTTTTAATTTCAAATGATCCGAATCGACCGGATTTTGAAGTGCCCAATATAGGTCTGGCCAATGCCAGCGAGGCGAAACGTTTAAGTGATAGGGTGGCCCTGCGCAAAGGGTTGGATACACTGGAACGCGCCTTTGATAAGGAAGGGGAATTGGGAGCCGTGGATGAGTTTGAGGCTCAAGCCATGGGTCTTTTGACGAGTCCGAGTGCGCGAGATGCTTTCGATTTAGGAAAAGAGGACGCCCGGATTCGAGATCGGTACGGTCGGAATCGTTGGGGGCAACAGCTCTTATTGGCGCGTCGGTTGGTGGAATCTGGAGTTGATATTGTCACCAGTGACCTCACCGGAGATTTATGCGGTGGGAATGCCTATAACTGGGATGATCATGCGGTGAATTCGCATATTTTCGATGCGTATCGATTTAGAGCGAACGCTTATGATCAGGCCGTCACGGCATTAATTGAGGATATATACGCTCGCGGCTTGGATAAACGGGTGCTCGTGGTTGTGACTGGTGAGTTTGGGCACACGCCCAAGATCAGCTTTAATAAAAGCCTGGGGATTGGAGCCGGATCCAGCGGTCCGGTGGGAACAATGCAACCCGGCCGGGATCACTGGCCGCGCGCTTTTTCTAACCTCTGGGCGGGTGGTGGAATTCAAACTGGGGGAGTGATTGGTGCGAGTGACAGGCGCGGGGAAGATGTCATCGAGCGCCCGTGTAGCCCCGGAGATTTCTTATCAACAATTTATCACCACCTTGGTATTGATCCAAAGATGCACATCTTAGATTTCAATGGCCGACCAACGGCTCTTGTGAATGAAGGGAAGGCGATACCGGAGTTGGTCGGTCGCTCTGTGTAGAAGATGAGAGGATACTGCACCTCGAAACTCATCCCTGTGCGGGGACTGGGAGCATTCGTGCTTCTTCGAATTCTCGATTAGCAGGGCCTGCCGGATTTATCGTCATCAGCAATCGCCTCCGCATCAGAAGAACTAAACTAAACCCGACTACTTCGCAGAAAGCGAGATGGGGTGTTCTCTTTAGCCCACCTCAAAGAGGTGGTGTGAATCGGGCACAAGGCGTGAAAGCGGTCTGCCGAGCAAATGGCGCATTCGGAAAGTTTATCAGCGGCTATTTTCGAGAAAGAGAAGCTGCGCCGGCAAATCTTCGAGCAGGTTGAGCGACTGCACCCGGCCCTGCGGATCGACATACCATGCCGTCGGTACCGCGTTGATTCCGTATTCTCTCGCAATAGGACTGTTCCAGCCGAGTCCATCCCAGCAGACTGTCCAGTTCGGAACATAATCTTTTAAGAGGGTTTGGATGGAATTAAGTTTTTTATCCAGGCTGATGGCAATGCGGAGGATATTCTTCTGGGAGCGGAGGCCTTCGTTTAATGCTTCCCATGCGACGAGTGAAGGGAGGGAATCCTCGCTGAAATAAAAAAGGATCACTGGATTGCCTCGGAGGCTCTCAAGGCGGAAAATTCCACCACCAATTTTATTGATTGAAAACTTGAGCGTTTTGCCAAGGAGCGCAGTGCGTTTGAGATCGTCTTTGATGCGGAGCTGTAAACGGGGATCGCGCGAAAGAAGAGATGCCTCCTCAAGGATGTTTTTTTTGAGTTTGGGTTCGCTGTCGAATCGTGTGGCAACTTCAATGAGCAGGCTGGCGGAGCGGCTGTCGGTGGGATATTTGGCGTGAAATTCGCGAGCCGTAGTCAGGAGGACGTTGCGTTGTTCTTCGGTTGGAAAACGCTGGAGACGCATTGTTTGCGAGATCCTTGTGAAGGCAATGTGCGCCTTTTGTTCCTGGGTGGCGTCGGCTTCGAGGGATGCGAGAAGGCCTGTGGCTTGCTGTTGTTTTTCGGCGTTGTGTTCAACCTCGCCCCTGAGGGCTAAGACTCTTGAAAGGCGGAAGCGTGCTTCAAAGGAGCGCTGGTCTTTTGGCGAAAAGCTCAAGAATTTGAGAAGGGCTTTTTCCTGTGCCGCAAGGTGGGCGGTGTAGCGGTCCTTTAGCGGGGTTTGCGTTTGGGAGAGAGTCAGTCGCGGTTCTTTTGGACCGGAGTCGAGACGAAGAACCTCTTCCCATGCGCCCTCCATCGGAGAGGCTGCGGCGTGGAGAGTCGCTGCGCCGGTCCAAAGAAAGCAGACAATGGCGGCGGAACGGATCAAGAGAGAAAGAAAGATGTCGAGGGTTGGCGTGGGTGCGTTTTTTACTGGCCCTTAATTGTCCTGATTTTGCGGTCAAAAATCCATTCCAAGCCGCGGGCAAGGCGCTCTTCAATATAGTCGGCGTGGCCTTCAGGAGATTCGTAAAAGTGGACTCTAGTATAAGGTTTGATCAGATCGCGTAGTACTTTGGCGCCTTTTTGAGCGCCGAATTCATCGTGTTCAGCCCCATCGAGGTAAATTTTGTGGTAGGGCATGAAGAGATGCGGGTTGCGACGAGCGATGTAAACGGGGTCTTCCTCTAGCCAGTTTTGCCAAACCTCTTTTTGCCAGTGCCCTTTTTCGTCGTATAGCCAATGGAACTGACCTGGTTCGTTGGGACCTTTTGGCGCGTAGGCGGCTGAAAGTCCGAGCATGATTTGGACAAGGTTGCTTGTGGGACGGACGACTTGTTTTCCATGAGACAGGAAAGATTCCATCTGCTTTTGAGTAATGCTTTTAACAACGTATTCTTCAGCCAGTGGCCTGTGCGTGATTTCAAAGTCTGTGTCCGGAGAGAGTGCCACGACGGAGCCGAAACGCTCCGGAGCCATCATCGCGAGGCGGAGCGCCCCAAAACCACCGCTCGAGTGACCGGCGATGATGCGATCCCTGGGGGTGGCTGGTGTTCCAAAGTGTTTTTCGAGGAGGGGGATGACTTCGTCCAGAATGTAGTCGGCGTAGTTGCCCTGCGCAGGGGAGTTCAAATACTGGCTGCCGCCCCATCGGGTTCGGCAGTCGGGCACGACCATGCGCAAAGGCATTCCTGCATCTGCCAACTGCTGGAAGGAAGCGGCAAACTGGTCTCCATTCGAATCCAAAAAATCTTCGGAGGAACCGCCATACCCGGGAAGGTAATAGACGGTGAGAAGTTTGGAAGTGAAGCGGGGGAGTTCCGGGGTGAAGACGGCGACTCTTCGTTCGACGGGATCGCCAAGAGGATTGCCCTCAAGCGTTTTGCCCGGGATGGTGATGGCCTGGAAATGAGGCGAGGCTTGTGCCTCCTCCTGCTGGAGGGCAATCGTGCAGATGCCCGTAAAAACCAGCCAGGTGAACGCGAGGATTCGATAGCGGAGGCGGCCTAAAAAAATCATCGGGGATGAGATGTGGAAAAGAAAATGGAAAGAATTCCCGGTCCACTAACAGTGTGGAATGCTGTCGCGAACCTGTTTTAATCGTGCACGGTCTGAATTGGAGATGCGGAAAATCTCTATGGGCGGCTAGAAGAGCTTTGGTAGGTAGCCGGACATGCGGCTCCAGAAGCTTGGGTTGCCAGTGCGGAAGTCTTTCAGGGAGCGATCGAGCTTTTCTTTTGGAACGACCTTGGTTCGGCGCAGCACGACCCGGTCGACGGGGGCGTCATTGGTGTCGGTGGGGGCGTTGCCCAATTCCTTGAGAACATCCAATCCTTGCGTGACTTTGCCGAAAACCGTTTGGGTGCCATCGAGTTCAGGCAGGGGTCTGAGGGTGATGTAAAACTGGCTTCCATTGGAAAGGCGGCCAGGGTTGATTTTGTCCGGTAAACGCCCCATTCCAACGACCCCCTCAGCGTGTTTGAGCTTAATCTCTGGGGGGACGGTGTAGCCTGGGCCTCCTGTGCCAAGGTCTACAGGGTTTTTTTGGCGGCTGATGGGATCTCCCATTTGGATCAACGCATTGGGAAGGACCCGGTGAATGCTGGTGTTCGAGTAGAAGTCCGAAGCGGCGAGTTTTTTGAAGTTTGCAGAGTGCTTCGGCGCATCGCCTTCAAGCGTCTCGATGACGATTGGAGGAAGGAGAGCGCCCCTTTTTTCCATTTGTAGGATGACGCAATCCCCCGCGAACAGGTTGGGGCAAACCGCGATGAGTAGCGCTACAGTGAACAAGGGACTGTGTTTCATATTGGAAAGTTAAGGGAGGGCAGGGGAAGGTTAAGCGATTTTGCAGTGGGGCAGGTGGCTTAGGACGTTAGAATCTTCCGATGAGGAATGAGGTGCAAAAGATTTCCTTCAGAGGACGAGCTCAGGTTAGGGAGGCAGTGTGGGAATGGACAAAGCTAAAAGGATGGAATCGTTTTAGGATGCTTTAGGAAAAAGGGGATGACGAGGGAGATGTCTCTTAATTTAACGTATGGGAGCCAATGTGGCCCAGTTTCTGCTAAGAATTGGCTGCAATTTTCAATTTCTAAGTGCCATGCCACTCATCAGACACGACGGTAAACTAAGAGGTAGTTGGGGACTTTTTCTCGTCCCGATGAACCTGCTCTTCGGGATGACGCTTTCCTACCGGTTGCGTACGGGGGAGATAATCCACGATTTATTCTACTGGGCAATGATCTCCATCATGGTGGCGGATCTTGTGCTGGATTTGGCCAGCACGCGGAAACACAGAATGGCCGTGGTGAAGGATTGGAAGTCTGTTTTTGGCTTGTACCTGCGCGGGTGGATGGTGCCTGACATCCTTGCTGCGATCCCGTTTGAGTATCTGGCCGATGTTTTCCAATGGGAAAGTGAGTGGACGCTGCTTCTGCGGGTTCTGCCGCTCTCGAAGACCTTTAAGGTCTCAACGGTTTTGGATGACCTTCAGACCCACTTGCAGATGCCTGGGGCGCTGATGAAGCTCATTTCACTAGGATATTGGGGGTTGCAGGCAATTCATGCCTTCTCGCTTGGATGGTGGTGGGTAGGCGGGTCGCCTGAGGAGATGGAAACAACCCCTGCAAAAACGGGGTGGGTGATGGAGGGGGGGCAGCTTGTTCAGAAGACAATTTCCGAGGCAGAGGTTCGGAAATTTACGAATCCCGAAATTTATTTGCGCTCCGTCTATTGGACGGTGACGACAATGACAACCATTGGGTACGGGGACTACAGCCCGAGCAAGGACAATAACAAGCAGATCATTTTTACGATCATTGCTCAGATCACCGGGGTGTCGTTCTATGGATTTGTGGTGGGTAACATTCCTGTGTTGATCGCCAACGCCAATGCGGCTCGGGCTGCGTTTGACAGCCGGAACGAGATTATCGGGGAGTTCATGAGGGTGAAGCAGTTGCCGGTGGCGATGCAGGATCGCGTGCGGGACTACTACCACTACCTGTGGGATTCCAGAAAGGGTGTGTCTGATTCACAGGTTCTCGGCTCCCTGCCGCATGCCTTGTCTGTGGACGTTCTGGTTTTCCTGAACCAGGAAATTCTCCAGAAGGTAGAATTCTTTAAAGGCGTTAAGGAAATTTTCATTCGCGAAGTCGTGGGCATGTTGACCACGGAAACGTTCATTCCCGGGGATTACATCATTCGGGAAGGTGAATTTGGCACGTGTATGTATTTCCTCACTAACGGCGCCGTGGAGGTGATCGTCAATGGCAACACGGTCGCTCAACTCGGAACGGGATCACCTTTCGGGGAAATGGCGTTGGTTTCCGGTGACAAACGAAACGCGAGCATTCGCGCCACTGCATACTGTGACATGTACGTGCTCGAGAGGGCTGGGTTTGACCAGTTACGCTCACGCTACGAAGACTTCGACCAAAACGTTGTTCAAATTACGGAACAGCGTGCCGCCGCCAACAAAAAGGCTCAGGAAGCGCGCGATCTGGCCGCAAAAGCTGCAGCTGAAGCCAAGCCCGAAGGAAACGCCTAAGGGGTAACGGGCCTCAAGGCTGAATAAATAGGCTGAATAAGAACCGGCTGTGCGTGGTGCTAACCCGCACAGCCGGTTTGTTTTTGAGGCATGCGGCGCTTGCCTGGAGTGGAGCCTGGGCTTGGCGTGCAGCCTGGGTAGAGCGAACCCGGGGCGGGAAGGGAGCGCTCCATTACCCGGCCTGAAGGGCGGGCGCGTTCGGATTAAAGACTCCTACTCGTTGCGCGCCAGCGCGGGTGCCAGCCCAAAGCTTTTGAGGTGCGCCTGCAGTTCTTCCATTGGTAGTCCAACGACGTTACTGAAGGAGCCAGCCGTTGAGGCGATCAGTTCACCGTTGTCGTCCTGAGCCGCGTAAGCACCTGCTTTGTCCAAAGGATGAATGCGCTGGTGATAGGCGTAGCGCTCCGGCTTGGTAAGTGTACGAAAACGGACCCGAGTTGTTTCCACAAAAACGATCTCTCGGCCGGTCTCAAGATGGATGAGACAAACGCCGGTGTGGACGGTGTGTTCCCGTCCATTGAGAAGTTCCAGCATGGATGCCGCCGCGATCCTATCCACAGGTTTGCCCAGCACACGGTCTTCAAAAGCCACGACTGTGTCCGCTCCGATCACTACGCATTTTGGCCGCAGGTTCGCGACGGGCCGGGCTTTGAGCCGGGCGTTTTCCTGCACAAGACGAGTGGGGCCGAGGGATGAATCGTCGAGTTCCTCCACGGAAGTGGTGAGCACTTCAAACGCGTAGCCGTATTGGCTGAGAAGGTCGCGCCTGCGTGGCGAGCTGGATGCGAGTACGAGCATTGATTCGCACAGTGCGGGAGCCTGCGGAAAGCCGTTCCGTGGGAACGCCGCCGGGCGGGGGGCTACAGATGGCTGAGCTGCTCTGAATACTGTTCGGGTGATTTCAATGCGGACAAATCAGCTTCCGTAGCGAGCTGGAGTTTGAAGATCCACCCCTTGTTGTAGGGGTCGGTGTTGAGGAGGGCAGGGTCTTGGATGAGCGCTGCGTTCACTTCGGAGACCGTGCCGGCGGCGGGTGAATAGATATCACTGGCGGCTTTGACAGATTCAACCACGCAAATCTGCTGACCTGCATCCACCTTGGTTCCCACGACGGGAAGTTCGACGTAAACAACATCGGTTAGTTCGTGCTGGGCGTGGTCTGTGATGCCCACGGTGGCTTGATCGGCGTTCTTGCGAAGCCATTCATGAGAGATCGCGTAGAGGAGGTCAGTTGGAACGTTCATAGCGGTAAAAAAAGTAATGTGTCAAAAACGGGAAAGGCGGGGTCAAACAGCCGCGGCTGTTTTTGGACGTCGGTACATTGGACGCTTCGCTACCGTAGCCGGGAAACGACGGCCGCGGATTTCCACTTCTACTGGAGTGCCTGGGGTTGTCATGTCGGAAGGAAGGTAGGCCATTGCGATTCCGGAGCCGAGGGTAGGGGAGAGAGAGCCGCTGGTCGTCTCGCCCACGGGGCTCCCTGAGTGAAACACAGGGTAGTGGGGGCGGGGCGGGGGTGTTTTTTCGCCCATGAGAAGGCCCACGAGTTTCCTTTTAACGCCCTCAGAACGTTCTGTGTCTAGGCGTACTCGGCCGATAAAATCACCTTTGTCGAATTTAACAAAGGAGGAGAGACCGGCTTCTAGGGGCGAATGTGTTGGAGAAAGATCCGAACCGTTCAATGGAAAGCCAGCTTCCAAACGAAGGGTGTCCCTTGCTCCGAGGCCGCAGGGCAAAATTTCAAAGGAGTGCCCGGCATCGAGGATTTTATTCCACCAAAGAGCGGCCGTGTTGGCAGGGCAGAACCATTCGAAGCCATCCTCCCCCGTGTACCCGGTGCGCGCGATGAGAACGGGGCCGTTGGGAACGGGGAGGCTCAGAAGACCGTTTCGGACGGGAAGTTCGACTTGGTTGCCCAGTAGAAGGCGTAAGACGTCCTGCGCTCGTGGGCCTTGGAGGGCGAGTCCTGCCCACTGGTCGCTCTGGTTTACCAGGGTGAGATGTCCCGCAATCCTAGACTGGAGCCATTGGAAGTCCGCCTCAATCATGGAAGCGTTGACTACGAGGAAGTAGGAATTTGCTTCGATCCTGTAGATAATGAGGTCGTCTATCACTCCTCCCTGTTCATTCAGGAGAAGAGTGTACTGACCCTGTCCATCGCCTAGGTGCCGGACATCATTGGTGAGCATCGCATTGAGCCACGCCTCGGAGTCTTTGCCGCCTACAAGCAACTGCCCCATGTGGGAAATGTCAAAAAGACCTGCCGCGGAACGGACTGCCCTGTGTTCGTCCAGAATGCCCTTGTATTGCACCGGCATCCACCATCCGCCGAATTCCATCATGCGCGCGCCCGAAGCTTCATGGACGGCTGAGAGAGGGGTGCGTTTTGGGAGGTCTTCCATGATTGGTCGAGAAGGCTAGAGAGCGGGGCCATCCTGTCAATGCCGCGAGTTTGCACACTTGCGCTTTGGGCGGGAGAAAGGTTCTCTGGGCGCTGCAGATTCCGCGGTGAGCGGGATTAATTTGCCGAAACATTTGCCACCATGAGCTGGATAGACGCCGCCGAACGCCGACTTGGGCACTTAGCCATACCCCACCTGCTGCGCTATGTCGCAATGTTAAACGGGTTGGCTTTCATTCTTTGTCAGGTAAAGCCGGGCTTTGAGCGAATGCTGGAAATGGACCCGAACCTAGTGCTTCAGGGGCAGGTGTGGCGCCTCTTCTCCCACGTGTTTGTCCCCTCCTTGGGGGGCGTCTTTCCCTCTTGGATCACGGCTGTTTTTTATCTGATGTTTCTCATCTGGCTGGGGGATGGGCTGGAGCAGGCCATGGGCGTTTTTCGGCTGAACCTGTATTATTTGATCGGCATCATCGGGACAAATGCAGCTGCGTTTCTATCGGGCCAAAGCGTTGGTGGTTTTTTTCTTAACAACAGCCTGGTCTTTGCCTTTGCCTCCTTTTACCCAGAGCTCCGGGTCCTGTTCTTTTTTGTGATTCCAGTGAAGATCAAGTGGCTGGCTTGGTTGGATGTTATTTTGCTTGTGCCCTCCTTTTTGATTTCAGGCTGGGGTTACCGCGCTGGGGTGATCGCCGCCTTGACCAACTTTTTTCTCTTTTTCGGGCCGGCTTGGATTCAGTCGCGCAAGCGAAAGAGTGAACAGTCCGCGAGGCAGGCTGCTTACAAGGCTTCTGCGCAGGAACATGAGACGCTTCACGCGTGTCATCACTGCGGGCGCACCGAGCTCAGTGCGCCGGATCTGGAGTTCCGCGTGGCTAAGGACGGCAACGAGTACTGCAAGTCGCACCTTCCCCGTTTGAGTGGAGGGTGATAGGTGCTGGTCCCGGATGTTTTTTCGGAGCGCGAAAAGGTGCTGTTGCCGCCGCTTGTGAAAAATTTCACAAACTCGCTTGCCTATCAAAGCGCCGCTGGTTTTAATCGACTCTCATTTTCCGCCCAGCTGTATGGCGCACCTCTTTGCTCAATTTTCTTAACTCTCAGAAAACGACCGTCGCATGGCGAATATTTTTCCACGCTGGAGCAACTGGCTCCCCTTCAAAATCATATTCTGCCTCCTTGTTTTAGGAGGCGGGGTGAGTGCAGGCGTTTGGTATTATCTAAATCCCGAATACATGCGTGTGGGTTACCAGCCCTCGCAACCGGTTCCTTTTTCGCACAAAATTCACTCAGGGCAGCTCGGTATGGACTGTCGCTACTGCCACTCTTTTGTGGAGACGGCCGCTTACTCGAACGTGCCGACCACGCAGGTCTGTATGAACTGCCACTCGCAGATTCAGCGCGAGAACCCCAAGCTCCAGCCGGTGCGAGATTCCTGGCAAACTGGGAAGCCCATCGAATGGGTGCAGATTCACAAGACTCCTGAGCACGCCTATTTCCATCACTCCGTCCATGTGAATCGTGGGGTGAGCTGCGTGAGTTGCCACGGCAAGGTGAATGAGATGGATGAGGTTTACCACGCGGAAACCCATTCGATGGCTTGGTGTTTGACCTGTCATCGGAATCCCTCCGAGTTCATCCGCCCTGTTTCCGAAGTCACCAATCTGGATTGGAAGCCGGAAGAAGGAAAAACCCAGCACGAGATCGGCTCGGCCTTGGTCGAACAGTGGCACATCAATCCCCCGGTCAAGAACTGCGCCGGTTGCCATCGCTAACCCACATGAGCAAGCGCATTTTTCAACATCCTGCGGAGTCCCAAACCGGCAAGCGCTACTGGCGCTCTCTCGGTCAGTTGCAGGACAGTCCGGACTTCCGGCAGTGGATGCAGCGTGAGTTTCCTCAAGGAGCTTCCGAGCTAGAGGGGAATGACGTTAGCCGCCGCGGCTTTCTCCAGTTCATGGGAGCGTCCGTCGCTCTTGCGGGTCTAAGTTTGGCCTCCTGCCGCCGGCCCCTCAAAAATCTCGTTCCCTTCACGAAGGCTTTGGAATGGTCGGTCCCAGGGAAGGCGCTTTTCTTCACCTCGGTGATGCCGGGTCGCAATGGCGGAATGCCGCTCGTTGTGACGACTTTTGACGGGCGCCCCACCAAGGTTGAGGGGAATCCTCTGCATCCCGTCAACAAGGGATCGACGGACGTTTGGGCGCAGTCTTCAGTTCTTGATCTTTACGACCCGCAGCGGTCCAAAGAAGTGCTCTTTGGCGGAAAGAAGGCAGATTTTGCGGCCTTCAATAAGGAGCTGGATGGTCTTTTAAAGGCGGCTGGCGATGGAGCCGGTCTTGCGTTTCTTACGGATGGTGCGGTTTCTCCCACGCGCGACCGTTTGAGGCGTCGCGTCCTCGCGAAATTTCCGAAGGCCAAATGGGCTTCTTACGAACCCAACGGAAAAGACCTTGAGCTGGCGGCCGCAGAAGTCGCTTTTGGTGTCGGTAGCGAAGTGGTGAACAGACTTGATCGCGCGGACATCGTTTTGACTGTGGATCGCGACATCCTGGGGGTTGAAGGGGATATTGCCTCGGTTCGGGGATTTGCGGCGAAGCGTAAAGTGGACGGTCCGAAGGCGAAAATGAACCGCCTTTATGTCGTGGAAAACCGTTACACGCTGACCGGCGGAATGTCAGATCACCGCTTGCGTCTTGCGGCGAGCCGTACGGGCGCTTTTTTGAAGGCGTTATCGATTGAGGTCGCCAAACTTTCCGGAGACAAGTCTCTCAATGCTCTGGCTGGGGGCCTGAAGGCGACCGATGTAAAGTTCAAGGATAAGTGGGTCGAGGAGTGTGCGGCGGATTTGTGGGCAAACAAGGGCAAGTGTCTTGTTCTTGCCGGGCACAAGCAGCCTGTTGCAGTTCAAGCACTTGCCTTCGCGCTGAATGCTTCGCTCGGAGCTCTTGGAAAAACGCTTGAAGTACGCAAGGCTGTTTCTGTTCCAACAGATTCAATTGCATCGCTTGCTGAAGAACTGCGGAAGGGTAGTGTGAAGGCCTTGTTCATTCTCGGAGGCAACCCGGTTTTCAACGCCCCTGCGGACGTGCACTGGGCGGAGGCACAGGCCAAAGCAGGTACCGTCGTTCATCTTTCTCTCGAACAAAACGAGACTTCTGCTAAAGCTCAATGGCATATTCCTGCAGCCCATTACCTGGAGCAGTGGGAAGATAGTCTCGCCTCCGATGGCAGCTATATTGTCGGGCAGCCGGTGATCATGCCTCTGTATAGTGGCATCAACTCCAACGAATTGTTGGCTAAGGTCGCGGGGGTCGATGCTGATCCGTTGGTTCTGGTTCGCGAGACCTTTGCCGAGGTGACTGGAGCAAGCGGGGAATATTCCGCGGCTTGGGCCAAGACATTGAAGAGTGGATTTGCTGCTGCTTCGGCTTCTAAAACTTTAAATGCAACGCTCCGGGGCGATGCTGTTGCAAAGGCGATTTCTGATTTGCCCGCAGTTCGTTTGGGCGAGAACGAATTTGAATTGGTATTTATTGCCGATTCCAAGGTGGATGATGGCAGGTATGCCAATAATGGTTGGCTGCAAGAATTGCCGGATCCTGTGACCAAGTTGACTTGGGACAATGCGGCGTTGATGAGCCCAGCGGCGGCTCGGAAGCTGGGCGTTGACACTGGGGATGTGGTTCGGATCGCGCAGGGCGAAAAAAGCATAGAAATCGCAGTGCTCGTGCTTCCTGGCCATGCCGACAATTCTGTTTCTGTAGCCGTCGGATACGGACGCACGGAGGTCGGCAGCATCGGAAAGAACGTTGGAGTTAACGTGTTTCCTCTCCAGACCACTGCAGACCGCCGTTTTCTCACGGGAGTGACTGTTGCAAAGACAGGCAAGCGCCACGCACTCGCAGTGACGCAGGAGCACGGCGCTCTTGAGGGTCGGGGTGCGGATCTGACACGCCAGGCGACGACTCAGGAGTGGACCGAAAACGCAGAGAACAAAGATTTCTTTAAAAAGATGGGCATTGATGCCCATGCCCCAACCAATTTTTCCCTCTACACGCATCCTCCGCTTGATGACGTGCATGGATGGGGGATGGCGGTGGATTTGAATAGCTGCATCGGCTGCGCGGCTTGTATGACTGCCTGCCAGGCTGAGAACAACATTCCGATCGTAGGCAAGGAGCAGGTGATTAACGGTCGTGAAATGCACTGGATGCGCACGGACCGCTATTTTGCCAGCGAAGGAGGCGACGAAGACGAGCCTGAGATGGTGAGTCAGCCGATGATGTGCCAGCATTGCGAAAACGCCCCATGTGAGACGGTCTGTCCGGTGAATGCGACAGTGCACTCCGAAGATGGCCTGAATGTGATGGCCTACAACCGGTGTATTGGCACACGGTACTGCGCAAACAACTGTCCCTTCAAGGTGCGCAGGTTCAACTTTTTTGATTACAACCAGCGTTCGATCACGGATCTCTATCGCTGGAACCTCATCAGCGAGAAGGGGACCCCTGATTCGATACAGATGCAGAAGAATCCGAACGTCACGGTGCGTATGCGCGGCGTGATGGAAAAGTGCACCTTCTGTGTTCAGCGTATTCAAGAGGCAAAAATCGCTAGCAAAGTATTGGCTTCTGACAGCGGAGTCGTTCCTCGCGTCCCCGCGGACAGCTTTACTTCAGCATGCGCGCAAGTGTGCCCGACGGATGCGATTGTCTTCGGCGATATTCGTAACCCCGATAGTCGCATCGCAAAACTGAAGGAAGACCAGCGCGGTTATCGTCTCCTTGATTATCTGAATACGGAGAATCGCGTTTGGTACCTAGCGCGCATCCGCAATCCCAACCCGAAAATGCCTGATGCTGCACGCGCTGGATCTGCTTCGAAAGGCGGCCACGGCCACGGTGGTAATCACGAGCATGCAAGCTCCCAAAATGGAGGACACGCGTAATGGCTAAATCAAGCGTTACACTCGAAACACCAAGCGAGCTCAAACGGCCCGCCTTGGTGAACCATGACCGGTCCATCCATTGGGTGACGGAAAACGTTTCGAACATTGTCGAGAGTTCCACCCCCAAGTGGTGGTTCCTGACAATTTGTATCACGTCGCCGATCGCGTTGATGGGGCTTGTCTGCATTATTTACCAGATCTCCAACGGCGTTGGAGTTTGGGGTGAAAATCATCCTAACGGTTGGGCTTGGGACATCACGAACTTCGTGTTCTGGATCGGGATCGGGCACGCGGGGACTTTAATCTCCGCCGTACTTTTCCTTACACGGCAGAAGTGGCGGACTTCCATCAACCGTGCAGCGGAGGCGATGACTCTGTTTGCGGTGGTTTGCGCAGGGATATTCCCGGCCATTCACGTCGGACGTGTTTGGTACGCATGGTTTTTGGCGCCGATTCCAAATACGAATGCAATCTGGCCGAATTTCCGTTCGCCGCTCCTCTGGGACGTGTTCGCTGTTTCGACTTATTTCTCCGTGTCAGTGCTGTTTTGGTTTGTGGGTTTAATTCCTGACCTTGCAACGCTCCGCGACCGTGCGAAATCACGGTTGCCTCAGATCATCTACGGAGTTCTTGCGTTGGGTTGGCGCGGTGGAAACCGCCAGTGGAGGCACTATGAAATGGCCTACCTATTACTGGCAGGCTTATCGACGCCCTTGGTGTTGTCTGTTCACTCGATCGTGTCTTTCGACTTTGCAACCTCGATCATGCCTGGCTGGCACACCACGATCTTCCCGCCGTACTTTGTAGCCGGCGCGATCTTCGGCGGTTTTGCAATGGTGTTGACCATCATGCTTCCTGCAGCGCGTTTGTTCCCTCAGATCAATGACATGATCACACGGAACCATGTCGACAAGATGGCCAAGATCATTTTGCTCACAGGTTCGATCGTTGGGTACGCCTATTTAATGGAACTGTTTGTCGCTTGGTATGGTGCCAACAAGTTCGAAAGTTTCACGTTTTTCACTGCCCGCGCCAACTTTGATGGCAAGGGTTGGTACCAGTGGTCTTACTGGATCATGATGTTTTGCAACGTCATCTCTCCCCAGATTTTCTGGTTCAAAAAGATGCGCACGAACTACGTCGTCGTGTTCATTGTGTGCCAGTTTGTGAATGTGGGGATGTGGTTTGAGCGGTTTACGATCATCGTCACCTCTCTGGCGCAGGACTTCTTGCCTAGTTCCTGGGGTCACTACGCTCCATCCACGACTGAGATCCTTACCTTTGTCGGGACCTTTGGAATCTTCCTAACGCTGTTCCTTCTCTTCATGCGCTTCCTGCCCATGATCGCCATCTCCGAAGTCAAGGGAGTCACCCCCGAGGCCGATCCTCACCACCACCCCAAGCACTAGACCCGTCATGTCTGAGTCACGCAAAGTGTATGGCCTGGGAGCCGAATTTGAAAGCGCTGCGGCCTTGATGGCGGCCGCGGAAAAAGTTCGCGACACAGGGTTTTCTCATTGGGACGTTCACACTCCCTTCCCGATCCATGGAATGGACAAGGCGATGGGATTGGGGAAATCAAATCTGAGTGCTTTCGTTTTCGTGGGAGGCTTCCTCGGGTTTGTAACTGGGATTGCTCTGGTCGCGGTTCCTTCGCTTTTCCTCTACCCGATGATTGTTCACGGAAAGCCCTACACTTGGGCCACTCTTCCGGCTTTCTTCCCGATTATTTTCGAACTCACGGTTTTGTTTTCTGCGTTTACCGCGGTGGGAACGATGTTCGCCATGAACCAACTTCCACGACTCCATCATCCTGTTTTCAACTGGGATCAGTTCAAGCGGTTTACAGATGATGGGTTCCTTATGGTGATTGAAGCTCGGGACGCAAAGTTCTCCGAGACACGAACCAAGGCGCTTCTTGAGGAGATTGGGGCCAAAAACGTCACGCTAATCCACGACTAATATGGTGCGCATCTTTCTCTTTATTTTTGTTTTAGTGGTTGCGAGTGTGGTTTCGCTTGCGGGTTTCCGTGGACAGAAATTCACCGGAACACCGCTGCAGATCACCCCCGATATGAAGCACCAACCCAAGGTGATCACTCAACACGGGAGCGTCTTTTTTGCGGATAACCGGGGGGATCACCCCATGATCCCGGGCACGATTCCCGTTGGATACAACTTGCCGGGGAGATACTCTCAATCCGGCGTGAACAACGTTAACGCAGCTTCGACGTTTACCGGCGAACCAACCTATCTCGATACAGGGGTTATAGGTGATTTTTATGGGGATGGAATTCCGATGGAAGTGAATGCTAAGCTCCTTCAGCGTGGTCGCGAGCGGTACGAGATCTTCTGTTCTGTATGTCACGACCGTTCAGGGAGCGGCAATGGAATCACCAAGGCGTATGGATTGGCGACAGTGGTTTCACTTTTGGATGACCGCATCAAAGGGCAGCCTGACGGTCAGATCTACGCCACAATCACGAACGGGAAAAACACGATGGGAGCCTACGGTCCAAGTATTGCGATCGAAGACCGCTGGGCAATTGTCGCATATGTGCGGGCCCTTCAGAAGAGCCAGTCCGTGAAGACTGACCTGCTTTCACCCGAGTTGAAGGCCCAATTGGAAAAGAAGTAATGAGCCACTCCACGGAATCCTCCAATTTGATAGAAGAGCACTTTGATCCTGCTGCGAGCAGAAGGCTTTCTTCGCTGAGCTTCGCTGTTTCTGCGATCGGATTGCTGGTGAGTGCTTACGGCTTGTTCGCTTCGCGTGAGCAGTTCGCCTTCTCTTGGTTGTTCGGGTTTGTGCTCGTGTTCACGCTATGCTCGGGAGCCCTTTTCTGGACGATTCTCCACCACGCTACCGACTCGGAGTGGGGGATCTTGATACGGCGCCAGATGGAAAATGTGGCCAGCATTTTGCCGGCTCTTGCGGTGTTTTTCCTGCCACTGCTTTTGCTTTGCGCCCCTATTCTTTGGAAATGGTGGGACAAGGCTCCTGGCGTTGACCCCCTTTTGGACGCGAAGGCGGCTTATTTGAATCACACGTTTTTCTCGATTCGATACGTTCTGTTTTTTGTAGGTCTTGGCGGCGTAGCGACTGTTTTGGCGCGTAGATCCATTGCACAGGATGAGGATGGGTCTGCAAAACACACGTATGCGATGCGCAACGCGGCGATCGTCGGGCTTCCAGTTTTCGGAGTTTGTCTCACATTCGCAGCCGTGGATTGGTTGATGGGGCTCGACTACAACTGGTTCTCCACGATGTGGGGCGTCTATATATTCGCCGGAGCAGCCGGGAGTTCGATGGCTCTGCTGGTGTTGATTGTGACGGGCCTTAAAAACGCAGGCTATTTGAAGGCCGTGAATTTGGAGCACTACCATGTGATGGGCAAGTTCATGCTCACCTTCACCGTGTTCTGGGCGTACATTGGGTACAGCCAGTACATGCTTATCTGGTATGCGAACATTCCAGAGGAGACTATCTACTTTAAGATCCGCAACACGGAAAGTTGGCACTATCTTAGCACCTTTCTGGTAGCGGGACGTTTCTTTATTCCCTTCCCGTTCCTGTTGTTTCAGTCCACCAAAAAGAAACCAAAGGTTCTGTGTGGTGTCGCGGCTTGGATGATTCTCATGCAAATCGTGGACATCTACGTGATCGTGCTTCCATCGCTACACCAGACTGGGATCTCTCCGAGTATTTTTGATCTGGCTTCTCTTGCCGCCGTGGGTGGAGCTGCCGCGGGATTGTATTTCCGCCGCCTCTCGGCATCCTGTCTCTTTCCAAAGCGCGATCCGCGTCTTGCGGGTTCGGTTAACCTTCACAACTAAGCCATGAGTCAGTCTCACGAATCTTCAGGCTTTTCACCAGGCAACTTTCTATGGGCTGCGCTCAGTCTGGGAGTGGTCATTATTGCGGCTCTTTCTTTGACGCGATCCGTGTCTCCGGAGACGGACATCGAAGCAAAGCGAGGAGAGCGCCGTTTGGAGGTGCGGAAAAAGATCAATGCCGAGGAGTCTTCAAAACTTGGTGCGCTAGCGTGGGCAGATAAGGCGGCTGGCACGGTGAAGGCGCCAATCGAGTTTGCCTCCGCGCTCACGATCAAGGAGCTTTCGGCGAAGAAATCAGCGGCGTCTGCAATTAAGGTGGAGGCTCCCCTTGTTCTGCCTCCCGGGGATTCGCCCGCAATGCCTTCGGCGCCCTCAGGCGCGACCACGATTCAGTTCCCAAAACTAGGCGCTCCGGCACCCGCTCCGGCACCCGCTCCGGCACCCGCTCCGGCACCCGCTCCGGCACCCGCTCCGGCACCCGCTCCGGCACCCGCTCCGGCACCCGCTCCGGCACCCGCTCCGGCACC
>CANJZW010000087.1 GCA_947479475.1 Chthoniobacteraceae bacterium | reverse complement strand
ATTTTGGTGAAGCACGGAGAGGAGGTTGGCCATCCCCGAGAATGCCTTAAACAAGCATCAATCGAGAAACAGCCGCACCCCTCAAGGTGGTGCACTTTGAACCTACCCTATTTCGAACATTGGTGGTGCACTTTGAGTGTTCACTGACAATGGGTTAACCTGCACGGAGTGCCTGCTCAAAAACCACCCCGAGGACAAAGACTGCGAGTCCTGCATCAAATCACTCGGACTTTCCCTTGTAAACCCACCGCCAACTCCCTCTTTCGCACTTCAGAATTAGTCACTTTTAAAAACTTTCGCCATGTATGAATTCCGAACACTTTTGGCCGCAATTATCGAAGAGAACCTCTGGACCCAGCAATATCTGGCCGAGCAACTCAATGCTGATCAGGGTACTATTTCACGCTGGCTGAGCGGGCGAGTCCCCATGAGTAGAAACCACATCGGGAAATTAATTTCCATTATCCCCGAAAATCAAAAAGGAAATCTGCTCAAGGCCTTTTTACAGGACCAAATCCCCCCTGAATACGGGCACCTCATCACATTGAAGACGACGGGACTCGGCCCGCCAGAAGGCACAGAAAAAAAACCGCTGCCGGAATTTCTTAAGAACCTGACACCTGACCTTAGACGGAATCTCGTTTTTGTATCAGAACTTGCGATGCGTTCTCCAAATGTTCGAAAGATCGCGGACCTGATTTATAAAATAGGAAACAATATTAAAAGTTAAATAATTTTTGTTATTTAAAAACCAAATTGCCGTTTGTTTTAAACCAAAACCTATTATGAATATCAATAAAGACCTGGAAGCAAAAAAGCAAAACAACACCCTGCCAAACATGGCCACCATTTTAGTGGCTGTAGACTTCTCAGAGGTGACAAGCAAAGTGTACGAAGTCGCTTCCCATCTGGCGGAGCGCTTGCAGGCTAGTGTGACTGTGTTGAACATCAGCGAGCCTCATGGAGATTATATTGCCTATCAACCAGTGCCTATTGAAGGGTTCCAGGACTCCAGCATTGAAGCGCATGCGACCCAAAAGTTGATGGAAGCAAAAGTCTTCTTCAATGCGCACGGCCTCTCCGTGGACACACTGCACCACTGGGGGCCTGCGGTGGAGCGTATTTTGGACGAAGCAAAACTGCGTGCCGCCGGTTTGATTGTGATCGGTTCCCATGGTCATGGACTGCTCTACAATCTTCTTGTCGGAAGCGTCGCGGAGGGAGTCCTTCGAGGTGCGCACGTTCCAGTCCTCGTGGTGCCGACAAGCGGCGCCAAAACCGCAATGCCTATCGCAGAAGAGACACCACAGGGCGCCGAAACAAAATAGGAGGTGAATCCCGGCCGGGGAGCCTCAATCTGCGATCCCATTTTAAACACTCCCCAATCCAACCTCCTCCGTGAAGTTGGCAGCCAGTGCAGGCCTCGCCCGCTCTCAAAAGACTATTCAGGCAGGGCGAACGCCATATAAGCATCCCCGCTTTTGGTTCCGATTTTTCCACCCCCGCACGCAATCACCACATACTGCCTGCCCTGGACCGAATACACCGAGGGAGTCGCGTAACCCGCAGCAGGGAGTTTGGTTTTCCAAAGCTCCCGGCCTGTTTTGCGGTCAAAAGCGCGGAAAAACTCGTCCCGGCTCGCGGCAATAAAAAGGAGCCCTCCGGCGGTGACCACCGGCCCTCCGTAGTTCTCGGTCCCGGTCTGGGGGATCCCCCGGGCGGTCAGTTCGGGAAACTCTCCCAACGGGACGCGCCAGAGATATTCTCCGGTATTGAGGTTGATGGCGTTAAGGGTTCCCCAGGGAGGTTTGACAGCGGGGTACCCCTTGGAGTCCAGGAAGCGGTTATAGCCGGTTGTGGAGTAGGGAATGATTCCCAGCACGTCGGCCTCCGCCATTTCTTCCTTACGCCCACGCTCGTTGGCGCCCGCGGATGGAGTGCCCCCGGCGGCAACTGGGGCGGGCGAGCTTCCGGGGGCGGCGCCTAGAAGATGATCGGCCACCATGTTTTGCTGTGCTTCGGTCAGGAAGCCGAAAGCCGGCATCACCCCTTTGCCTGTTTTGAACAGGGCCAGGATATCCGCCTTTTTGAGGCGCTGCTCCACTCCGGTGAGGGGTGGCACGTTTTGAGCCTTGTTGCCCATGCGGTCAATCCCGTGGCAGGCGGCGCAGATCTGGGTGTAAATACTCTCCCCTGTCGCATGGGAGGCGGCTCCCGTGGACTTGGTCTCCACCATCGTGAGAATCCACGCCATCTCGTTCGCATTGACATACAAAAAACCCTCGGGATCAGCCGCAGCCCCTCCCCACTCCGCCCCGCCATCGTAGCCCGGAAAAATAATGGTCCCCTCCTTGCTCGGGGGCGCAAACGGAACGTGCGGGCGCAGTTTGGAAAACCGCTCCAAAACCTCCCGGTGCGATTCCACAGAGATATTGCTAATTTCGTTGTAAGTAAAAAGCTGGCGCGCAAAAGGCCCGGGCTTGCGAGGCAGCGGCTGTGTAGGCGACGCCGACTCCCCCTGCAAATCGGAGGCGGGCACCGGCACTTCCTGAATCGGAAACACCGGTTCTCCCGTTTCCCGGTTGAACACAAACACGTGCCCGGACTTTGTGACCTGTGCGACCGCGTCGATCTTTTTGCCCCCCTTTACGACGGTCACCAACGTCGGTGGGGCAGGCAAGTCCCTGTCCCAAAGGTCATGGTGGACAAGCTGCTGGTGCCAGATCCGTTTTCCCGTCTGCGCGTCTAGAGCGATGAGGCAGTTCGCAAACAGGTTGTCCCCGATCCGGTTTCCACCCCAGAAATCAAACGCCGCGGAGCCTGTCGGGCAAAACACGATTCCCCGCTTTTCGTCCAGAGCAAACCCCGTCCAGACGTTGGCACCGCCAATGTGTTTGAAGGCGTTGGGCGGCCATGTTTCATACCCAACCTCTCCGGGCTGCGGGATCGTGTTAAAGCGCCACGCGAGGGCACCCGTGCGCACATTAAAGGCCCGGATCGGCCCCGGTGCTGCCGGCGCCGGCCCCTCTCCCACTCGCATCCCCAGGATCAAAAGATCCCCGTAGATCACCCCCGGCGAACTCACCCCCAACGAAAGACCACCAATATCCCGGCCAAGATCATTTTTGAGTTCCACAGAACCGGCTTTGCCAAAGGAGGCGATCCGCTTGCCCGTGCGCGCGTCCAGCGCGTGGAGGAAATGGTCATTAGCGTAGAGCACGCGCTGGTCGGCGGGGTTGGTTGTGTCGCTCCAAAACATCAGCCCGCGGTTGACTCCCCCCTTTGTGACCCCTTCGCAGTCTGCGGGATTAAACCGCCAAAGCTCTTTGCCTGAAGCCGCTTCGAGCGCAAAAACCTGCTGGTCCGGGGTCGTACCGTAAAGAATTCCCTCGATGATCAGGGGATTACACTGGATCTGAGACCGGTTTTGAGGGGAAGCGCCCCCAGCGTGATAGGTCCAGACCGGCTGCAATTTGGTCACGTTTTCCGGGGTGATTTGCCGGAGACTGGAATAGTGGGAGGCGCCCTTGTCTCCGAGATATTCGCTCCAATTGGAATCAGCGCCGGAAGCAACGAGGGACGAGGATAGAATCAGGGGGATACTCCAATGCATGAGAGCTTCTTAGCGTTCCCCTTAAGAAAGAACCAGCGTTTTACCACCCCGTGTTCCCGCCAAGGGCGCCTCGAAAACCCGGCGCATGCAGAAGCTTCGCGGGCACATGCACCGCCCAAAGTCTTAGGCCTCGCCCGTAATCCGAGGCCCCTCAACCCGCCAGCGGTGCAGCGGCAGGCTTTCTCCTTTACGCAACTCTTTGTAGAGCTCGGGCGCGTCGCGTTTCTGCAACACCCAGTCCTCCACTCCGCCGGCATCGCAGGCCAGCACCTTCAAGTGCCCCTTGAACTCCCGCGGCGTCCCGATCACCCGCGACCAACCCGCCTCCTGCTCCCGGGCGGTTTCGCGCTCCAGCACGACAAAACTGTACGGCAGCACCCTCAGGTCCACGTTCAGACGCTTGGAAAGCTCCCGCCACGCAGAATCCTGATGCACCTCCGAAGGCACCCGGGCAAAGTGGTGGCACCAATGCCGCTCATGCTCCGTGCGCAACAACGGACACGCGCCACAGTGCGTACAGGGCGCAACCGCCTTCCAGCCCGCAGCCACCAACGGCTCCCGCACGTCCGACACCAGCCGCCTCGCATTCTCCCGAGTGGCGGACTCCACCCAGATCAAGGCCGACGCGTTCCGCCACTGGGAAAGCGCTCGCCGGAGCTGGTCCGCATTCAATTCGGTCAGCACATGACTCAGAAGCACCACCGCCCCCGCGCAGTCAGTTTCCTCTGGAGCGAGGGCGCGCGCGGTTTTTCCAGGGTGCACCTCCCGGAGCCGGCCGACCGCAAAAGCGCGGGCCTGCGGCGAGCGGTCTGAGAGGGCGAGCGTGTCAAATTGGTCAGGCCATTGTTCCAGGGCCCGGCGCGTGGCGATCCCCGTGCCACACCCCCAGTCCACAAGCCGGCGCGAGGGCGGCGCCCAGTGTCGAAGGGCCAGCTCGTTGAGCACGGCATCCCATTTCCACGCGATGCGCTGCGCGAACGTGCGCTCGTACAAGGAGAGCTCCCCCTCGCCCTTCCAATAGTCGGAAGCGCCGGCGGCGCCCGTCAGAAAACCCTCCCTCAGACGGGTGAGGGTTTTCATTTCTTCGTGCGTCCAAAGGCTCACGAAAGCACCTCCCCCAGCAGCCCGGCCAGACGCTGCGAACGCAGCCCAAAGGCGCCACACATCGCAACCAACTCGGAGCGCAGCGCCTCCACAGAGGGACCGCCCCCGGCGCGCCGAACCCCGGCGAGCATCAGGTTTTTGCCGGAATGCTCGGGCTCGACAAACTCAAAGACCCGGGCGTCGTAGCCCTTGATTTCAAGCAGGTGCGCCCGGAGCGCGTCGGTGACAATCTCCGCCTGCCTCTCCTGCAATATACCGTGCCGCGAAACAGGAAACATTGGATGCGCAATCCGCATTTGAGGCCGCACCTCCTGATGACAACACGGCGACGTCACAAGCAAGCCCGCCCCGGACTGAATGCCCTGAAACAGAGCGTCGTCTGTGGCGGTGTTACACGCGTGCAAGGCTACCAAAACATCCACCGGACCGGGCGGCTGCCACTGGCCGATGCTCCCGGCCACAAAGTGGAGGCTGGAAAAACCCAGTTCCCGCGCGGCGGTGTTTGCATTCTCCACCAGCTCGGGGCGGACCTCCACCCCGGTGACGACGGCCTCCCAGCCGCGTTGTTGAAACGTGTAGGCCAGGGCAAACGTGAGGTAGCCCTTCCCCGCCCCCATATCAACGACCTGCAGCACCCGCGAGGCATCCCAGCCCCAGTCTTCGAGAAGATGGCCTAGAATTTCCACAAAGCGCTGCACTTGGCGCAGTTTTCCCGCCATTCCGGGCCGGGGAGCGCCTTCGGAGTTCGTCACCCCCAGACGCTGGAGGAAGGGGGCACGGGCGAGAGCGTCCTGCGCGGGCTGGCGCTGTTTGTCGTGGCCGAGGTCGGGACCTTGGGTGAAGGCGGGGCGCGAGGCGCGGACACTGATTTGGCCGGAGGATTCGCGGCGGAATTGAAAATCGCCGGTGGTGGTGAAGAGATGGGCCCTTGAAAAGCCCGTTGCAAAGGCTTCGGCAAGAAGCTTGAGCCCCTCCTGCGGGGGGTGGTTCCGGGTGACTTCCCGGGTTTGAAAGGCTTCCACAAGGCAAAGGCGGCGGCCGTCCTTGAGTTCAACGGGGCGCGCCTTGAGTTTGCGAGGAGAGGCAGTCTCCACGTCGGCCTCCGGAGCGCTGAGGGTTAATTTGACAAACGTCGCGGCCTCCCAGGCGTTGCGAAGTTTGGAATAAAAGACGTTTTCAGAATCAGGGACGACAGACACATGACTAGGTTAGACGAAAGCCGCCACGGGTGCCACCGCCGTATTTTATGAAGGGGGATGGCGAAGCGCGGCTCCCTGCCGGAGGACGACAGGGAAGAATCCGCCGTCCCCTGCTCGTGCGTGCCAGCCGTTCCCCTTCGGGATCGGGGGCGGACGAGGAAGGAGCTGGAGCCTGCGCGCCGAGCAAACCGCACTCCTTGCCCGACCAAAGACCGAGGCCCTACCTTGCGGAGATTTGGATTGAGGCTTGCCCATCTCCAATAGATTTCTAGGGTAGTCACTGTATGGCTGAACTTGCACCTATTGCTTACGATTCGAAGATCGAGGGGAACGTTGTTTTTACACAACTCGATGCAGCCATGAACTGGATGCGCAAAAACTCGCTCTGGCCGATGCCGATGGGCCTCGCCTGCTGCGCCATCGAACTCATGGCCTCGGCCAGTGCACGCTTCGACATCGCCCGTTTCGGCTCCGAGGTGATGCGGTTTTCTCCGCGCCAAAGCGACGTCATGATCGTCGCTGGCACCGTGACTTACAAAATGGCGCTGGCGGTCAAACGCATCTGGGACCAAATGCCTGAACCCAAGTGGTGTATCGCGATGGGCGCGTGCGCCTCGAGTGGCGGTATGTACCGGTCCTACTCCGTTCTCCAAGGTATCGACCATCTCATCCCTGTGGACGTCTACATTTCCGGATGCCCTCCCCGGCCCGAGGCGCTGATTGAAGGACTGCTGCGTCTCCAGCGCAAGATTGAGAAGGAACCAGCCTTGTACAACCAGAAGAAAGCCCTTTTCGAAGAACTCGTTGGCTAGTGAGCGCCGTGAGTCGGAGGCAAATTTTTTTAACGCATGAGCCATTCTCCCAAAGCAGCCATCTCCGCCATCGAAGCCCAGTTCAAGGTGCTCCAAAAGGTGGAATTCCGGGGTGAAACCAGCCTCACCGTCGAGGCTTCGAAAATCGCCGAGATCTGCACTTTTTGCAGGGATACGCTGGGTTTTGATTTTCTCAGCGATCTCAGCGGCGTGGATCACCTGGGTGAGGACCCCCGGTTTGAAGTGGTTTACGAACTGTACCATATGGCGAAAAGCGAATGGCTCCGCCTGAAAGTACGGGTGTCCGAAGACCACTTGGAACTGCCCAGCGTTACCGGCGTCTGGGCCACGGCGGACTGGCATGAACGCGAGGCTTTTGACATGTACGGCCTCCGCTTCGAGGGCCACCCCGATTTGCGTCGAATCCTGATGTGGGACGGCTACCCCTTTCATCCCCTGCGCAAGGACTTCCCTCTCGCGGGAAAACCCAGCGCCATGCCGGACGTCGCTTTCAGCGAAGCCGCCCCTCTGGAGGGCGGTCCGTTCGTCACAGTTCCCTCCACGGCAACAGTCAAGGACCGCGAGCCACGCGCACGCGGCTAACACGAGGGGTGACAAGCCCGGCTCGGCGAACCCCTATAAGGAGCAGAGCTACTCGCTCAACTTTTTCCGGGTGGCTGGCAGGCCCGGAATAATTCCTGAACCGGTCGACACCGGCTTTTCAAGGGTCGCGGACCCCGGCGGCGTAACGGCGGGAACCGGCTCGGGCTCGGGAGTCACACGAGGCAATGCTGGCGCCCGGGTTTCCTCCGGGGATGGAGTTGGACGCGGCAGGAATTCAGTGGGCGCCTCAGCGCGGGGCAGCGCTTCGGGGGAAAACCGGCGTAGAGGGGCCGTTTCCCTAGGCAGCGGCTCGGCTGAGGATTCGGGCTCTTGGCGCCTGCCACCAAGCGCAATGGAGTCGCCAACCCTGGGCATGCCTGAAACGACATCTGCAATCAGAAAAGGCCGTTTCTGATAAGTGCTGACCACCAGTCCCGCTGAAACGGCAGAGTCTGTGTACGATTGCAGGGGCGCGCCTGCCTCGGGGGTGGGCGCCGAGCCGATGTCTACCAGGACGAAAGCCATCGCTTGGTTTACAAGCACCACCTTGCCAAGGCTCTGCATCCAAGGCTTCGCCGTTTTAATCTTTTGTTCGGCGGCCTCCACAGGGGGAATTGCGGCCGGAAGCTTCTCTTTGGGCGTTTTTTTCTTTGCGGAAGCACAGCCCGAAAGCGAGGTGCCAAGGAGAAGAGCGCTGACGAGAAGCAAGGATTTCAGAGGAGTACTCAATGTAAAAAAGGGTTGGCCAAGTCCCTGTCGCCAAAAACGGAAGGATGTCACTCCAACCAAAGCACGAATTGCACCCAGGGGGCGAATTTTCCGAGCCAGATTTTTAGAGGGGCTTATTTCAGTGAAAGGCACTCGCAACGCGGGATAAATTAGCAGAGGTTTCTATCCCAGTTTGAAGAGTTTTTTATCCAGTCTACTCTCACCAGAGCCGCTCTGCGCAGCGCCCGAGATTCTTGTGCTGCAGTTACGTCGCATTGGCGAACTGGTGCTCACAACCCCCGCGCTTGAATTACTCCGTCAAACTTGGCCGGCTGCCAAAATCACCCTTGTGCTGAGCGAGGCCTGCCAGGAGCTGGCTCCCACGCTGCCTCGAATGGACGAGGTGTTGGTCTTTCAGCGCAAACTAGGGGCCAACTATGCACTGCTTAAACGCCTGCTCACAGGCAGCTTCGACCTTTGCCTGGATTTCAGCGGGACGGACCGTTCCGCCTTGTTTGCACTCGCCTCGCGCGCGCGGCGGCGGGTGGCCTTCGACTGGGCATGCAAGGGCCCTTTGCGCAGACTCGTGTACCAGAACTTCGTCCACGTGGCCGTCAATACCCAGCATACGGTGGACCAAATGCTCGGACTGCTCCAACCCATCGGCCTGCATTGCGACAAACCCGAACCCCTACTTTGCCTCACCGTCCCTCCCCCTGCTGAAAGGCGGGTCAAGATCCTCCTTCGCGAATGCGGCGTGCCCCAGAGCTTTGCCCTCTTGCACCCGGGAACGGCGGTGGCCGAAAAATACTGGCTTCCCGAACGGTGGGCGGAGGTGATTTTGCACCTGCAACGCAAGCACGGCATCGCCTGCATCCTCACCGGCGGAGCCGACCCCGAGGAACTCCAACATCTCAGAACGATCCAGACGGCCGTGGCCATGCTCGGGGACGGCCCCCTTGCACTGCCCCTCGTGGTTCTGGCGGGGCAACTCGATCTCACCTTGCTGACCGCCCTCGTCGCCCGCTGCAGCCTTGCAATCTGCTGCGACACGGCCGTCATGCACATGGCCTCAGCCTTTCTGCGCCCCCAGATCAGCCTGTTCGGCCCGACAAACCCTTTTGAGTGGCGCCCCAGACACAAGCTCTCCCGGGTCGTGAGTGCTGCATTTCCAACGGGGCCGACAACCGTATTCTCGCCGGATTTTCAACCCGCTCCCATGAGCGACATCCCTACGGCGACCGTCTGCCAGGAAATCGACGCTATTTTTCAAACGCCCAGCACGGCCGTAGCGGAAGGATCCTCGGAATAAACATTTTCGAAACACAATGTCCCTACCGATCATTTTGGCACTCAAACCGCTATGAAACCACGCCTGATTGCAACCCTCCTTTGCACCCTGTCAGCCGTGCCTCTTTGTGTTCCAGCGGCTCGAGGCGAAAGCCCCTACCAGCAACCCTCCGCCCGCGTTGTGCGCAACACGGATGGCACCCGCTTAAACGTCAAGGTCGACCCTCACAACCAACGGGTTGAGGAGGTGCTTGAGGACGCTGGCAAAAACGTCCTCTGGCGCCTTGTCAAGGAACTGGACGACGCCCTGCTGCCGCTGCGGGCCACAAAGTACGACGGCCGTAACAATGTCATTTCCCAGCACAGGTACCTCTACCTCCGTGGCCGGCTCGAGGAAGAAGAGCTTCTGGATGCGAAAAACAATCTGGTGGCGAAACTCGTTTTTTTTTACGACGCAAAAGGACGAAACTCGCGCATCGACCATTTGAACGCGCAGGGCGTCGTGGTCTCTTCCTCTCGCGCGACAGGCCCCGGTGTATCCTCCACTTCCAGCCCAAATTCCACTGCGGGCAAACTCCCTTCCCGATGATCAAATCCACTCTCATTCTTTTCGACATTGACGGTACCATACTCACAAGCGGAGGCGCCGGTGAATGTGCGTTGCGCCTCGGCTTCAAGGAAGAATTCGGCCTCGAAGAAAACCTGACCCAGATCGAAATCTCAGGCCGAACCGATTCCGGGATCGCCCGCCAGGTCTTAGCCAAACACGGCCTGGAGGCGACGGCAGACAACCTGCACCGCTTTTTCGAGGGGTATCTCCGCCAGCTTGAACGCGAACTGCCAACTCGGCCCGGGCGCCTACTCCCCGGCGTTCTGCCGCTGCTGCACGCCCTTCGCGAACTACCGCAGGTTTGCCTCGGGCTGCTTACCGGCAATCTGGAGCGGGGCGCGGAGTTAAAGCTGCGACACTACGGCCTCCACGACATGTTCCAGTTTGGGGCTTTTGCCGACGACCACCACGACCGCAACCAACTGGGTGGCTTCGCGCTCAAACGCGCCCTCGACATCCACGGAGTGAGCTTTGAGTCCGACCGCACTTTTGTCATTGGAGATACGCCCCACGACATCACCTGCGCAAGGGCTTGCGGGGCGAAAGCAATCGCCGTGGCCACCGGGAGCTTCCGCATGGAGGAGCTCGCGCCGCACCAACCGGACGCCCTCTTCCAGGACCTCTCCGACCTGCCTGCCGTCCTACGCACGCTTGGGCAGGCCTCCTAGGCCTTCCACCCGCATCGTTCCCCAGCATTGAAATCCGCCACATTCACCGGCTACGAGCTCTCAAACTGGGAGCTCATCCGCCGCCTGCTTGCGTTATCCTGGCGCTACCGCGTGGGCTGCCTCAAGATTCTTTGCGCGCAGATGACCCTCCTCGCGGCCGGGCTCGGCACCATCGGACTGACCGGCCTTGGCATCGACGCCCTCCGCCACGCCCTCGATCCCGAAGCGCGGCCTCCCCAGTGGCCGCTCCTGCTCACCCCGCCGGCGGAATGGCAGCCCATGACAGTGATTGGAGCGATTTCGGGCGGCGTTCTCTTGCTCGCCGCGGTGCGGATGAGTGTTGGGTATTTGAACGGGGTCTGGTTTGGAGAACTGCTTCAAGGGCGCCTAGTCGTGGATTTGCGCGCAGAATGTTACGACAAACTCCAGCGCCTCAACTTCCAGTTTTTTGACTCCAACTCCAGCAGTTCACTCATCAACCGGATCGGCGGCGACGTCCAGTCCGTGCGCCTGTTTGTCGATGGCGTCTTGTTCCAGGTAGTCAACCTCGTGGTCTCCGTGGCGGCCTTCCTCGCCTACATGCTGGCGGTTCACGTCAAACTTACCCTCGCCTGCCTGGCCACCACCCCTCTCCTCTGGGCCGCCTCCGCTCTTTTTTCCCGTTCCGTACGCCCCGCCTACAAACACACCAGCGACCTTTTCGACGCGTTGGTGCAGCGCCTGGCAGAATCCATCCGCGGCATGCAGGTCATCAAGGCCTTTGGCAGGGAAAAGCCCGAGCTCGCCAAGCTGGAAGCCGCCAACGATGCGGTACGCGACGCACAGCATCAGATTTTCAAAAAGGTAAGCACCTTCGTACCCATCACGCTTTTGTTGAGCCAGGCGAACATCATCATCCTCTTGAGCTACGGAGGCTGGCTGGCCGTGAAGGGAGAGATCGGCGTCGGAACAGGCTTGGTGAGCTTCGCCGCGATTTTGCAGCAGTTTTCAGGGCAGATCGCCAATATCGGAAACATTGCCAATTCGATGCAGCAATGTTTGCGATCCGCCCAGCGCGTTTTCGAGGTTCTGGACGCACCCATCCAAATCCAGGCGCCCGCAAACCCGCTTGCTCTCGGAAAAGTACGGGGGGATGTCACGTTTAAAAACGTGACGTTTGCCCACACGGAGTCTGCCATTTTGGACGGCATTCATCTGCAAGCAAAAGCCGGGCAATGTATTGCACTAGTTGGGCCGACCGGAAGCGGCAAGACAACCTTGCTCAATCTGATCCCCCGCTTCTACGACCCCACCGCTGGCAGAGTCCTCGTTGACGGGCTCGACGTCAGCAAACTCGACCCGCTGGAATTGCGCAGGAACATTGGACTCGTGTTCCAAGAAAGCTTTCTTTTCAGTTCCACCATCGCGGCAAACATCGCCTTCGGGCGCCCCGAAGCCACCCAGGAGCAGATCGAGCGAGCGGCAAAAATCGCGGCCGCTCACGACTTCATCCAAACACTGCCCGAGGGATACAACACGATCTTGGGAGAGGCAGGCGTCGGGCTGTCCGGCGGTCAAAAGCAGCGTCTCGCCATTGCCAGGGCTCTGCTTCTTAATCCAGCGATCCTCCTGCTGGACGATCCCACTGCGGCGGTGGATCCCTCGACGGAACACGAAATTGCAGATGCCATGGAAGCGGCGATGGCGGGGCGTACGACGTTTGTGATCGCACACCGGCCTGCGATGTTACGGCGGGCCTCGCTCATTTTCGTGCTCGAGCATGGCAAGGTTGTCCAATCGGGAACACACGAGGCTCTGATGCAAGTTCCCGGTTATTACCGCAACGCAATCTCCATGCAGGCAGGTGAGTCTCTTCATCTCCACGCAGAAACGGTTTCCGTATGAAGCGAGGAATTGTCCCCCTCACCCACGTGAAGCCGGATTCCGAGGCGACACAATACCATCCTGAGCAAGGAGTTTTGAAACTACTGGCGCGTGTTTTCTCCTACACCCGACCGCACAAACGGTTGCTCTTTCCTCTCATCGTTCAGGTTCTTTTGCGGGCGGCTCTTCTGCCCGTAGGAACTTGGGCCATGGCGGCGGTGATCAATGGACCGATCGAACACAAAGACCCAAACGGAATCCTTTGGGGGGCCTTGGGCGTCGCCGGGCTGGCGGCGTTCACAAACTGGATGTTTCACTTCCGTTACAAACTCGCCCTGAAGCTTGGGGAGGCCGTCATCCACGATCTTCGCGCGGAGGTGGTGAAGCATGTTTTTGAGATGCCCATGACTTTTTTCGACACGACGAAGGTGGGGCGCATCATCGGGCGGGTCACCTCCGACATCGACAGCATCCGCACCGGCGTGCAAGACGTCGTGTTCATCAGCGCGGTACAGATCGGCCAGATGCTGGTGGCCGGCTCGATGATGATTTACTACGACTGGGTGCTGTTTCTGGTCGTGCTGTTGTTGGCCCCCATCATCTGGTCGCTCAACAGAACCTTCACCAAACGCATGACCGAGGCCCAGCGCAAGGCCTCCGAGAGCTACAGCCGAATCGCGGCCACGCTTGCGGAGTCCGTCAGCGGCGTGCGCGTCACCCAAGGGTTTGTGCGGGAAGATGTAAACACGGCGTATTTCCGGGAGCTCGCGGCGGACCAGGCGAAGTACAACATGGTGATGTCCCGGCAATCGGCTGTTTTTCTGCCGCTTCTGGAATGCAACACCCAGATTTTCACTGCCCTGCTGCTTCTGATCGGGGGATGGAGAGTGTTAACTCCAAATTCCTCCGCCAGCGTTGGCAACATCGTGCAGTTCTTTTTCCTCTCAGCCCTCCTTTTTGACCCCATCAAAAGCGTGGGCAACCAGTATGCCTCCGCTCTGGCGGCAATGGTCGGAGCGGAACGCGTCTTTCGCTTGCTCGATACGCCTCCGGCGTGGAAAGAAACGGCAAATGACGCCCCCCTTTCATCAACGCGTCCACCAGGCGGCATGAGCGTGGAGTTTTCCAGTCTTTGGTTTGCCTATGAGGAAGGACGGGATGTTCTTAAAAACATCAGCTTTAAAGCAGAACCGGGACAAACCGTCGCGTTGGTCGGCCACACCGGCAGCGGGAAAACATCCATCACCAATCTGCTTGGGAAACTGTATCTGCCCCAGCGCGGAAGCCTACTCCTGGATGGAAGAAACGTGCTGGAGATCCATTCGGATGAGCTGCACGCGCAACTCGGGGTGGTTCACCAGCACAGTTACCTCTTCGAAGGCACCGTTCTAGACAACATTCGTTTTGCGAAGCCTGAGGCGAGCGAAGAGGTTGTCCGCGCAGTCACCCACGAGTTGGGATTTGGCGACCTGATCGAGGCGCTTCCCCAGGGCCTCCTCACGCGCGTTGGGGAGGGAGGAACGGGGCTCTCCAGCGGTCAACGGCAGCTCGTGAGCTTCGCCCGGGCGCTCCTAGTCAACCCCCGCCTCCTTATTCTGGATGAAGCCACCAGCGCCATCGATTCCCCCACCGAAGAGCGCATCCAACGCGCCTTGCAAAAGCTCCTTCGCGGGCGCACGAGTTTTGTGGTGGCACATCGCCTGAGTACCATCCGACAGGCTGACCTGATCCTCGTTCTGGACCAGGGAGCAATCGTAGAGCGCGGCACTCACGAGTCGCTCCTCCGGCAAGAAGGGGCCTACGCGCAATTACACGCCCATTTCGCCAAGGCGTAGCAAAAGAAGAAAGCCCGGGGAGTCGCGTGCTCCTTAAAAGGAGTCGCGTGCTCCTTGAGTATGCGGGGGCCTTCAAAAAGGGCTCGCCCCGCTTTTCGAGAACCTATGAAGTGGCGGCGTCTTCTGCAAACAACTCGCCCTCACGGCCGAGTTCCGTAAGAAGCCCCAAGGTTTCCACAAACAGTTCTTCGTTTTTCGAGTCCTGTGCCAGGGCACAGATCAAAAAATCGCCGGCCTCATTGAGTCGATTCTTGCCTCGGAGCAGAGTCGCAATCCTACGCAACGTTTCCATGTCCGGCTTTTCAGGATCCACCGAATCTGCGAGCAGGGAAAGTCCAGTCTCTGTCTCGCCCAAATCCACCATCACTGAAGCGAGCTCCCGGAGCGCCGAAGGATCAGCAGGAAGGATCGCAAACGCCTCTTTGAATGCATCTGCAGACTCCAAGAAACGCTTTTCCTTGGCCAATTCTGTCGCCTCTGAAACTAGTTCACCGATCTTTTTAGACATTCCTCTAAAGAAGCAAATTAGATGCCAGCAAAGTTTTTTTCCCAAGCTTAGCCGTTAACCACACATTGAGTCGAGGTTGGACAGTCCTTTCGGGACCGAACCCGAAGCGTGATGCGTCAGCAAAACTGGAAGCCAACAACCAGCAATTCAGTTTCCACTGAAGCGTTGCCCAACACAGAATTAGTGGGCGGGCTCAGGTTCACCCCCTCCATTCCAAAACGCATGCCATCCAACACCAGGTTCCAACAAGTTTACCCTTCTTAAACAAAGTTCGCCCGAAACTCGCCACGACAGAGCGCTCAGAGAGCGGCGCCAAAAAAAACGCTCATAAGCAAAATATTCCAAAGAGCGTTATTTTTTTGACTTTTTGTTAAAGCCAATGATAGAAATACCGATCATACAAGTGGGAGTTCCAGCGCTCCTCAAACAATTCCCCCCCGCAGGCCGTCATTGGCAAGTGGAGGCCGTTAGGTAATTAACTATCTATAATATGATCTCCATCAACACCAACACCTCGTCGACACTCGCTTCGTTCAACCTTCAGAAGTCTAGTGATCTTCTCCAGAAAAGTTTGGCCCGCCTATCGAGCGGATCTCGCATTGCTACTGCGGCCGATGATGCAGGCGGACTCGCCGTCTCAATGAAGTTGAGCAGCGCGATCAAGCGGACCTCAAACGCATCTTCAAACGTGGCGAATGCACTTTCCCTCCTGCAGGTTCAGGCAGGTACTTTGAAGACTGCAGCCGCTGTTCTGGACCGGATTTCGGAACTAGTCACTCTCTCCCAAGACGTCACGAAGACCTCGACTGACAAAACCTCCTATCGCACCGAATTCAGTAGTTTGGTTGACGAAATCAAAGTCCTTTCAGCGGACAAGTTTAACGGCACCGCACTGTTCTGCACCGGGGGAACCACACTGACCGTCTATCTTTCCCAGGATGGATCCCAGAGTATGTCGCTCATTCAAGCCGACATCAACGCGGGGTTGTCCGAAGCAACCGATTGGACGAAGGTGACCCTCGCAGGCGGAATCTCAGGCGTAACCAGCGCCGTGCAGAGCCTCGCTACGATGATGGCGACCAATGGCGCGCACAGCAGCCGCATCCAGTTTGCAATCGACGCGCTAAATACGAACCAAGTGTCCCTCGAAGCCTCACTCAGCCGCATCTATGATGTGGATGTCGCCGCGGAAACAGCCAAGCTGGCCCGTGCGAACATTCTCGTTCAGTCCGGCGCGGCGATGCTCACCCAAGCGAACGCCTCGCAGTCGATCGCCCTCAAGCTTCTTCAGTAATTTCAGGCGTCCACGACGCCTTTCAAACCTTAGAAAACCCGTCCTCTCCAGGGCGGGTTTTTTATTGCCTGCGAGAGGCCAAATACCGGAACGCACCCATTCCAGCGCGGGTTCCCGAGGCGAAGCAGCCCTGCATCAGATACCCGCCCGTGGGTGCCTCCCAGTCCAGCATCTCCCCCGCGACAAACACCCCGGGAACCAAGCGCACCATCAAAGCCTCGTCGAGTTGCTCAAAACCCACCCCCCCCGCCGTGGAGATCGCCTCTTCCACAGGACGCGGACCGCGGAGCGGAATGGGACAATTTTTCACAAAATGGGCAGCCTCTTCTCCGGATGCAAAGGGTTTTCCGCCTCTGAAATATTGCAACAAACGCAGCGCCGTCTCCCCCAAGCGCCAACGCACCCCGCCCTCCTCCAGGTAGTTGCGCCGGGCACTTCCAAGCCGCCCAAACAGGCTGACCTCGCTCGACTCAGGCTTGAAATCAACGCTGAGCACCGGCCGGCTCATCTCTCGCAGCGCGTGCGAGAGCGCGTAAAGAATACCGCCCTCCAATCCGTAGCGGGTCACCAACAACTCGCCGCGCGCAGACACCCCGCCGGCGCTGGCCGCCAAATTCTTCAAAGGTTTGCCTTCCAAAAGGGACTGCATTTCAGCCGGCCATTCTACCTCCCAGCCACAATTGGCCGGCTGTAAAGGCCGCACCTGCACGCCGAGGCCACGCAGAAGTTCAAGCCAGTCTCCCGTGGAACCAGTGCCGGGCCACGAAGCGCCTCCCAGAGCCAGAATAACGGCGTCCGCATTGAACCGACAAGGTGCCCCATCCGCGTCAAACCCAAGGGAAAAAGCCGGCCCAACCTCAAGAGAACTCAGGCGGTGCCGCATCAAAAACTCAACCCCGGAAGCCCGCATTCGTGCCACCCACCGGCGAAGCAACGGGGCGGACTTCATTTCCCTGGGGTACACGCGGCCCGTGCTGGCCGCAAATGTCTCAACTCCAAGTTCTGCCGCCCATTCCCTGAGCTCCGTCGGGCCAAAGTCCGAAAGCAGGGAAGTCCAGCGTGACAGGGTGCCAACCCCAGGGGCCTCCGCTGGATCCCCCTCCGAACGGTAACGCGTCGCGAAACTGCCCGGAGGTTCGTCGTGGGTGAGGTTCATCCCTCCTTTTCCTGCGACCAGAAACTTCCGGCCCACGGAAGGTTTTGCATCAAACAAGGTAACCTTTGCCCCAAGCGATGCGGCAACTTCCGCCGCCCGCAAGCCCGCCGGACCACCACCCACGACCGCCAATTGCAAGGAACTCACGGCGAAATAAACTCTACTACACCTCCAAGATGACTGGGGCGCTTGAAAGCAATTTTGCGCCCTTCCCAGTCACCACCACGACATCCTCGATCCGCGCCCCGCCCACCCCAGGCCAGTAGATGCCCGGTTCCACGGTCAAGACCTGACCCTTTTTGAAATCCGTGGCTCCAAACCGCGGCGACTCATGAATTTCCAAACCGAGACCGTGGCCCGTCCCGTGGAAAAAGCCCCGCCACCGTCCCTTATGCTGCTGCGTGGGAAATCCCTGTGCTTCAAAATACGCCTTAATATCCTCGTGGAGCCCCTTGCCCGAAACGCCCGGCTTCATCGCGCGCAGCGCCTGTCCCTGGCCGGCGCGCACCGTTTCCCACAAATGCCGCTGGGCGTCGGTGGCCCGACCGCGCAACACAGTACGGGTCATGTCGCCGTAAAACCCGGAGCGGGTGTCTCTTGGAAAAACATCCAGAATGATCAGCTCGCCCCCGCGCAGCGGGCCGGAGCCGCGTTCATGCGGGTCACAAGCCTGGATTCCGCCCGCCACAATCGTGTTCGCGGGCTGGCCCCCGGCATGCAGCACCGCGGAATCAATCTCCGCGCGGAGTCGCTCGGAAGTCAGGACACTTCCTCCCCAGAAAAGCTGCTTCCGGTCGCCTTCGTTTGAGGCGGCAAGAACCTCCACTCCGCGCGCGATACCCGCAGCGGTAATCTCAAGGGCGTGTTTCAAATGCCGCAACTCCTCCGCGCTCTTGAACTCGCGTTCCGCCCAGAAAATACCCTCCCCCAAAACCAGCTTGATTTTGAAAGCCTCAAGCTGGCGAGCCAGCGAGAGTGGAAAGTTCTGAGGCACGTCCAGTGACGCTATTTTTTTGCTTTTGAGATACTCCGGCAGCCAGCGGCCCACGCCGCTTGTGGCCGGGAGTTTGAGCGTCTTCAAAACATCGGAAACGGCCACCACCTCGTCCACACGCGCCTGCTTGCGGGCGCGGTCCACTTCCAAATCGCTAAGGAAAACGGTGCGCTTGCCCCGGTGCTCCAGAAACACAAAGGCGTCGGGGACAAAAAATCCGGTCGCATAAAGCATGTCCGGATCGCGTTCGGAATCGGCGTAAATGAGGCGGGTGGAGGAGGCCATGGGGAGTGAAAAAAATCTACCACAAATGGCTCTGCAGGGCACGCGCTGAATGCGTGGATCGAGCCAATCCCTCTGGGGGGCGCGGAGCCAGTCGCCCCGGGGGGGGCTGCGCGGATTTAAGATGATACTTCCCCAGATATATTTGTTGGTTTTCGCCGTTTAAGGCACGCACGCGCATGGTCTGCCCCTCGGCAGGTTTAATTTCCGCCCTCCAACGGAAGTCGCCGGCTCCGCTGGTGAGTTCGGCGAGCCATTGGGCCGCGGAGGTTTCGTGGACTTTCGCGATCAGGCGCTTCTTCTCCCTCAGGCCTTCATAGGGAATCACGGCCAGGCGCCTACCGCGATGTCCCGGGCCGAATTGTTGTGCGGCGGAAACTTCATCCTCGAAGAAATTGCGGGCGCTGAGAGTGAGTTGGCAGAGCCAACGGCCGATTTCCGGCGCGAAGTTTCGATCTTCGGGGCAGAGCGGCAGGCTGCCGGCAATGACGTCTGAAGCGCTCTTGCTGACCCGCTCTTTCGCGATCCGGCGCACGGGGACTGGACGTTGTTCGAGGATTCACCGGCACTCAAACTCAGCTTTCGTCCATTTGACTGAAGGGTGCCTGGAGTTGAAGGAGAGGCTTCACGGAAAGCGATTCCAGCCGCGCCTCTCCCTCCGATGGTTTACGTTCAGAAGGCGAAGCGGGAGCCCGTCAAATTTCAGGAAGACTTCGAATCGTTCAAGGCCGGCGAACACTTAAGATTGGGCCTCCAAAATGCATATCACCCTCCTCTGTTTGTGATGGCCGACATTCCCGGAGCGAAGGGGAAGTGCCTTCAATTTCGCGATGGCCCCGATCAAGCACAGCTTCATAAACCGCACTTTTATTGCAATCCCAGTCACACCGAAGGCACCACACGGGTCGCCTTTGACCTTCGCCGTGAGCCCTCCTATCGGTTCAGCCATGAATGGCGCGACGCTTCAAGCCCTTACAAAACAGGTCACAGCCATCCCACAGCCTGGCGAAAACGTGGGATTTAGAAGAATGGTACAGAGTAACGGAGGCGGATTCTGAACAGAGGCATTTGCAACTTTTACGACCGTCTTTTTCTTTTTCTGTGTGGCTGCTGTCCCATGAGATTTACACTGT
>CANJZW010000086.1 GCA_947479475.1 Chthoniobacteraceae bacterium | reverse complement strand
TGAAAACAATATTCGGACGGCTCTTCGTCGTTTCCGCGCTATGAAGCTTTGTCAGCGGCGAAAGCAGTAAAAGGAAAGGGAGAAAGTGCGGAATGGTTCGATCGCTAAAACGCATAAAACAGAAGGTGACAGCCAGCTCTCTAATTAGCCTTACTTAGCGCTCCCGCGTCTAGGCTGAAGAATGACTGGCAGCCCAAGAATCAGGGACGCTATCTCCCGTTTTTTGAGTGAAAAAAGAAAAGTGTCTGTCTCCAGGGCCCCCAAGACCTGCTCTACGGTGCGATCCTTACGTTTGTTCACCTTGGTTGGGACCGTTCCCTCCATCATCTGCCGCAGCAGGTCACGCTTCTCGTCGATACCGATCAAAGCCTGTCTGTGGATCTCGCACTCGATTTCCGCTCTAAAAGCGATTTTTTGCCAATGCGTGCAAATTTATGGCTGAGGATTGACCTCCTGTGGCTAAGCTCAACATCTCCGGTTTCGGGTGAAATATGAATTCTGATCGCGTCTCTTTACAATGTCCTCCCTGCGCCTCCCCATTATTTTCATTCACCTTGCCACCTCTTTGTTGGTAGCAAGCCCAATCAGCCATCATGAGGTTGTCCGCGACTGGCCGAAACTTCCGAAGGAGTATGCGCTTGGGCTTTGCTCTGGGATCGGCGTTGATACTAAAAATCGCGTGTTCGTTTTCCACCGGAGCGGGCGCCAGTGGACAACCCCTTTTCCTGGGGAGCCGATCGAGAAGCCCACGGTGAGCGTTTTGAGTGGCGAAACAGGAGAACTTCTTTTTGCGTGGGGTGCCCGTCAGTTTGTGATGCCCCACGGCCTTAACGTGGACCACGAAGGTAACCTATGGCTCACCGATGTTGGCCTGCACCAGATTTTTAAATTCACACCAGAGGGGAAGTTGCTTTTGTCCGTTGGTGAAGCCGGCGTGCCAGGTGACGATGAAGGGCATTTCAATCTGCCCACAGATGTGGCGGTTTTTAATGATGGTTCGTTCTGTGTGAGCGACGGTTACAAAAATACACGCATTGTTAAGTTCAATTCGGCGGGGCGTTTTGTTTCTACATGGGGCTCCAAAGGTGCTGGCCCCGGTGAATTTCAACTTCCACACGGCATCGCGACGGACGGAGAAGGCAGGCTTTATGTGTGTGATCGGTCGAATTCACGAGTTCAGATTTTTGACGCCTTTGGGCGATTTTTAAGCAAGTGGCAGGGGCCGCATATAGGCCGGCCCTACGGCGTAAGCGTAGGCCCCTCCGGATCTGTTTATATTATTGATGGGGGTGACCCTGCGCTTCCAGAAACTGAAAGAGGTAAGGCTGTTATTCTTGATTCAGAAGGAAAGGTACTCGACACATTTGGCGGCCCCGGGCCAGGGGCGGGGCGGTTTCAGCTTGGTCACGACATTGCGGTGGGTCCCGATGGAGCGGTTTATGTGGCGGAGGGCACGGGGCAGCGTGTGCAGAAGTTTCTGCAAAAGAGGTAGAGCAGGTTAACGGCTATGCTGGCATGGCAGATTAAAGAGGCGGGCAAGGGGATTCTTGTCACTGCGTGTTTGGACTTTTGTCGCGCTTTGCCTTGGCGGGCGTGTTGAAGGAAATGATTGCTTGAGATATGCTTGTATTTCCCCAAATGAAAAAGCCATCGCTCATTACCTTCATCGCTTTGCAGATGTGCTCACTGGCAGCACTGCGCGCCGAGTATTCGTCTGCAATTCTGAAGCCCGACGCGCTGCGCCGTTATGTGGCAACCTTCAATAGTCAGCGTCCGGACGACACCGCCGCAGACTTGCCGAGTGATGGCTCGATTACCGCCATCAGCAACGACCAAGCTGCCGCTTGGATGGAGCGAAACGTTCCTCTTTTCGAGTGTTCCGACAAAGACATCGAAGAGACTTATCACTTTCGATGGTGGGCCTATCGCAAGCACATTTGGCACACCCCAGAGGGCTTTGTCGTCACCGAGTTCCTGCCGAAGGTGAGCTGGAGCAAGATTTACAACACCATCAACTGCCCCGTGGGACATCAACTCTACGAGGGACGCTGGATTCGCGACGCGAAGATCATCGACGACTACTCTCAGTTTCATTTTGGCAAAGGCGGCGATCCGGGAGGCTCGAGCAAGATGTATTCACAGTGGATTACGGATGCCATCTACGCCCGCTATCTGGTCAATGCCGACAAGCCGTTCGTCACCGGGTTATTGGAGGCATTGATCAAGAACCACGAGGCGTGGAAACAAGGCAACCCCGCACTCCACGCGTGGCAGAAAAGCCGTCTGCTCGACAACGGTCTTTATTGGCAGGTGGATTCCTGGGAGGGGCAGGAGTTCTCCATCGGCGGCACGGGCATCCGGCCACCGATGAACTCGTATATGTTCGGCGGGGCCATTGCGATAGCCCGGATAGCTGAGTTGGCTGGCCGGAAGGAACTTGCCGCTCAATATCGCGGTGAAGCCGAGCAGTTACGCAAACGATTTCAGGACCTGTTGTGGGATCCAGAGGCAAAGTTTTTCAAAGTGATGCGGCACGAAAACGCTCCTACGAATCAATACGACAACTCCGTCTCGGAGGCCTGCGAACCAGGGCAGCGAGTTAAGGTCCGCGAAATCTTTGGTTTTGTGCCCTGGTATTTCAACCTGCCTGAGGGTGGGCACGGCTATGAAGAGGCTTGGCGCCAGTTGACCGACCCGCAGGGATTCCTCGGGTCGTATGGCCCGACGGTGGCCGAGCGTCGGCATCCGAAGTTCTTTATCAACACTGCGGGATGCATGTGGTGCGGAGCGAGTTGGCCCTTCTCGACATCCCAGACGCTGACCGCTTTAGCAAATGTGCTCAACAACTACAACCAAGCTGTCGTTGGCAAAAAAGAGTATTTTGACACTCTGAAGGCTTACACGCAAAGCCATCGCCTGACGCTGAATGATGGAAAGGTCGTAGCCTGGCTCGACGAGTCGCTCAACCCCGACACAGGCACCTGGATGAAGGTCGGCCCGTTCCCGAAAACACGAGGCCGGGATTACAACCACTCTACCTATTGCGATCTGATTATCACCGGTCTGGTAGGACTGCGTCCGCGCGCGGATGACCTGCTCGAAGTCAACCCACTCGCGCCAGAAGGCGTGTTAGATTACTTCTGCCTGGACAACGTCAGCTATCACGGACGCACGCTCACGATTCTCTGGGACAAGACAGGGAACCGCTACAACAAAGGCGCTGGCCTGCGAGTGCTCGTCGACGGCAAAGAGATTGCGCACGGCGAGATCTTGAAACGAGTGACCGGAAAGCTGCCGTGATTAACGCCCCCGCGTCTAGGCTGAAGAAATCGTTTCTTGGCGGGATAAGAGCCTCGGGCTCCGGTTGGTTATCCCAGCAGGCGTCAGGAGTTTGGACGTTCGGACGCTATTTTTCAGTTCAATGGGATAAATCGCGATGAAGGAAGGTTCGTGAGCACGCCCTGTCTTGCTTTGCCTTGGGCTGGCGCTTGTTCGTTTTGGAGAATGGCGCCGACTTCCTTGACTCTGAGAATTAGATCGTTGAAGTCTTTTCGTTCACAGCATTTGCTTTATGGCGTGGTTCAAGACGTTCAAGTGAGTTGCTAATAGAGTTTTCAATGAAGATCACACCCGAGTGGTGCGCGATTGGAGGAGTTCCGCAAGCCAAGAGATGCGATTTAGGGCCTCTCTCGCGCCGGGCGTGCCGGAGGCTGGGTAAGCTGGAACGGTATTCTGTGGATGGACAACGGGCCCTTTGTGCGGGTGGGACTTTTGTGGAAGTGGTTAAGCCGGTGGTGGTGGGGTGGGGGTGACCTTTGTTTCTAAGGCAACTTGCGGCACGTTGCCCAGAGGCGGTTTGCGGAGACCCTCTTTGAGCTGATGCGCCACTCGTGGAAGGGCGCGCGGTGCGGTAGGGGCGGCGCTTATTTTTGTGCGAGGGTTATCGCTCGCCAGCAGGCGGCGGGGTCGCTAGCGTCAGCCGTTCTCCCCGGAATCGTGTCCTCAATCCTTTACTCAAGGAGCCCGATTCCTATGTCCATCCACGCAGCGCTAGTTCATCGTACCCGTTACACTTACGACAGGCTTGTCGAACACGGTCCACATGTCGTGCGTCTCAGGCCCGCCCCGCATTGTAAGACCCATGTTTTAAGTTATTCGCTTAAGACAACTGGGGGTCAGGTCTTTACGAACTGGCAGCAGGATCCCTTCTCCAATTGGAACGCCCGGCTGGTGTTCCCCGACCCGTTGAAGGAACTGCTCATCGAGGTGGAGTTGGTGGTTGAAATGGCGGTCCACAACCCCTTTGACTTTTTTCTCGAAGACGCCGCCGAGCAGGTCCCTTTTGAATACGAACCCGGCCTGCTGCGGGACCTTGCCCCCTTTTGCGTGGTCGATTCCGCCGGACAAAAACTGGCCGCTTACACGGCCGTCTGGAAACAGGCGATGCAGTTAAAGAATGAAGGGGAAGGGGCCCGCACGCTGGATTACCTGGTGGAACTCAACCAAGCCATCCAGCGCGATGTCTCCTACCTGATCCGGCTCGAACCCGGGGTGCAGACTCCCGAGGAGACTTTGGAGAAAGGAAGCGGTTCCTGCCGGGATTCAGCGTGGCTGATGTGTCAGGTGCTGCGCGGGGTTGGCTTTGCCGCTCGGTTTGTGAGCGGCTATCTTATTCAGCTCAAGCCCGACCTTAAGGCCGTCGACGGCCCCTCCGGAACCGAGGTGGATTTCACCGACTTGCACGCGTGGTGCGAGGTGTTTTTGCCGGGGGCGGGTTGGGTCGGTTTTGATCCCACTTCGGGACTGCTGGCCGGGGAGGGGCACATCCCGCTTTCGTGCACGCCCGAGCCAAGCTCGGCTGCCCCAGTCACAGGGGCGGTCGGAGTCTGCGGGTCGGTTCTGGAGCACACCATGAGTGTCTCGCGCGTGTACGAGTCCCCGCGTGTGACTAAGCCCTACACGGAGGCGCAGTGGGCGACGATTGATGCGCTGGGCCGGGCCGTGGACCGCGAGTTGGAGCGGGACGACGTTCGCCTTACCATGGGTGGGGAGCCCACGTTTGTTTCTTCCGATGCGCCGGACGCCCCGGAATGGAATTTCACGGCGGTGTCCGAGGCCAAGCGGCTGCTTTCGGGCGAGCTGCTCGGGCGGTTGCGGGAGCGGTTTGCTCCCGGGGCTTTGATGCATTACGGGCAGGGGAAGTGGTATCCAGGGGAAGCGCTCCCGCGCTACGCGCTTTGCGCCTTCTGGCGGAAGGACGGCGTTCCGGTCTGGCAGGATCCCGCGTTGATCGCCGACGAAAGCCGCGATTACGGGCACGGGTTGGAGCATGCCAAAAAGCTCATCCACAGGGTTGCCGAGCTGCTGCGTCTTGGGCCCGAGCATGTGATGGCGGGGCATGAGGATGCGTTTTACTACGCCTGGAAGGAAAGCCGGCTGCCTTCAAATGTCGCGGCGGAGGAGCCCAAGACGGGGACTCCGGAGGAGAGGGAACGGCTGCGCAAACTTTTCACGGGTGGGCTTTCAAAGGAGGCGGGGTACGTTTTGCCTCTAGGGCATTTAAGGGGCCGCTGGCAGACGGGGCGCTGGCATTTGCGCAATGAAGGGGGGCTGTGGCTCATTCCGGGCGACTCTCCGATGGGGCTCCGGCTGCCCTTGGCGGCGCTGCCCTGGGCGAAGGAGGAGGATCAACCGGTGCTTGTGCCCGAAGATCCCATGCAGAAACGGGCTCCATTTCCGAAAGCGTTCCGGTTTCCTGTGCCGGAGCTTCCCGCCAAAGAGCGGATCGCGGGCGCGGGTGGGGCCAGAAAGCCGTTGGTGGGTGAAAGTGCGCCGAACATTGTGCGCACGGCGCTTTGTGTTGAGCCGAGGCACGGGAGGTTGCATGTGTTTTTGCCGCCGGTCCAGGGCGCCGAGGCGTATTTGGAACTGGTGGCAGCGGTCGAAATGGCTGTGCGGGAATTGGGCACGCCGGTGATTATGGAAGGGGAAACGCCGCCCTTCGACCCGAGGCTGAACAAGCTGGGGGTGACGCCGGACCCGGGCGTCATTGAGGTGAACCTGCACCCGAGCGCGAACTGGGGGGAACTGGTGGAGCGCACGGAGGTGCTCTATGAGGAGGCGCGTCAAATGCGTTTGGGCACGGAGAAGTTCATGCTCGACGGGCGTCACACGGGCACGGGAGGCGGCAACCACATCATTATCGGAGGGGCCACGCCGGTGGATTCGCCGGTGTTGCGGCGGCCGGATCTGCTGCGTTCGCTTTTGACGTACTGGCAGAACCACCCCTCGTTGAGCTGGCTCTTTAGCGGTTTGTTCATCGGGCCGACCAGCCAGGCGCCGCGGATCGACGAGTCACGTCATGACAGTTTGTTTGAGCTGGAACTGGCTTTTGAGCAGGTGCCCTTGCCGGGAAGCAAGCAGGAGGCTCCTGCGCCCTGGCTGGTGGACCGCCTGTTTCGCAATCTGCTCATGGACGCCAGTGGCAACACGCATCGCGCTGAGTTTTCCATCGACAAATTGTTCGCCCCGGAAACGGCGACGGGGCGTCTGGGCTTGCTTGAGATGCGGGCTTTTGAAATGCCGCCGCACGCGCGGATGAGTCTGGTGCAGCAACTGCTGTTGCGTGCGCTGGTTTCGCGGTTTTGGAAGAAGCCGTACACAAACAAGCTCGTGCGCTGGGGAAGCGACCTGCACGACCGCTGGATGTTGCCGCACTTTAACGAGACCGACTTCCGGGAGGTCCTGGCCGACTTGCGCCAGGAGGGTTACCCCTTTGAATTTGAATGGTTCGCCCCGCACTTTGAGTTTCGGTTCCCGCGGATCGGCCACTTTGAACAACGCGACGTCCGGGTGGAGCTGCGCTTCGCTCTCGAGCCCTGGCACGTGCTTGGGGAGGAGCCCGCCGGAGGAGGGGCCGTGCGGTATGTGGACAGTTCGTTGGAACGGGTGCAGGTGATGGTGCGCGGGGCCATGGGCGACAGGTTTGCCGTGTTGTGCAATGGGCGGCGCCTCCCGCTGCATCCCACCGGAAAAAACGCGGAATCGGTGGCCGGGGTGCGTTACCGCGCCTGGCAGCCGCCGGGTTGTTTGCATCCGAACATCCCGCCGCACGCCCCGCTGGTGTTTGACTTGTTTGACACCTGGAACAAGCGCTCTCTGGGGGGATGCACTTATCACGTGGCCCATCCGGGGGGACGCAATTACGAGACCTTTCCCGTGAACGCGTACGAAGCGGAAAGTCGCCGCTTGGCGAGGTTCCTCGTTCAGGGGCACACTCAGGGAGCGGTGGAGCCGCCCGTGGAAGAACGAAGCCCGGAAAATCCCTTTACGCTGGATTTACGGCAGGCTTCGGGTGCGGGTGGAAAATGATTTTGAATGTTCATGAGTTTCACGAGTCCATTGGTTGAGCCTGGCAGAAAACCAGAGATGCCCGCTTCCTATCGGGAGGTGGCGGGGAGCGGAGTCGCGCCTCAGTCCGACTGGGGGGCGTTGATGGGTGAAATCGAAGCGCTTGGCTCGCAGGAGCGGGCGCGGCGGTTTGAGTCTGCCCGGCGGATGATCCAGGAGCAGGGCGTCACCTACAACGTTTACGGGGACGCCCTCGGGATGGAGCGACCCTGGGAGTTGGACCCGTTGCCGATGCTGCTTTCCTCCTCGGAATGGGCCGGGATCGAGCGGGGGCTCATTCAGCGCGCGACCCTCATGAATAGCGTGCTCGCCGACTGTTACGGGCCGCAGCGTTTGATTCAATCCGGGGAGCTGCCTCCAGCTCTGCTTTTTGCGCAGCCCGATTTTCTGCGCGCGGTGCATGGCATCCGGCCGGCGTCGGGGGTGTTTCTCAATTTTTACGCGGCGGACATCGCCCGTTCGCCGGAAGGGCGTTGGTGGGTGCTTTCGGACCGCACGCAAATTCCAACGGGGGCGGGATACACGCTGGCGAACCGGTTGGTGACGGCGCGTGTTTTGCCCGAGGCGTTTCGGGAAAGCCGGGTGCAGCGGTTGGCGGGGTTTTTCCGGCAGTTTCAGTCGACGCTCGCGGGGGCGTGTGCGAGGCCGGGAGGGGGAGGGGAACCGAGAGTGGTGGTGCTGACGCCGGGGCCTTACAACGAGACGTATTTTGAGCAGGCTTATCTGGCGCGCTACCTCGGGTATTCGCTGGTGGAGGGTCAGGATTTGACCGTTCACAACCGTCGCGTTTACCTCAAGACCCTTAGTGGATTGGAGCCCGTGGACGTCATTTTGCGCCGGGTCGACGACGCTTTTTGCGACCCGCTCGAATTGCGCAACGACTCGATCCTTGGTGTGCCCGGTCTCACCGAAGCGCTGCGGGCGGGTAACGTATCGATTTCCAACGCTCTTGGTTCTGGGATTCTTCAAAGCCCAGCCTTCCGGCCGTTTTTACCAGCCTTGTGCCGGGCGGTTCTGGGCGGGGAACTCCTGATGCCTTCGCTGGCGACGTGGTGGTGTGGGCAGGAATCGGCCCAGCGCGAGGTGCTCACGAATCTGGATTCTCTGGACGTGCATCCAGCTTTTGGGGGCGTGTATCCCACCTTTGGCGGGGGGGGCGCCAGGCCGCTGGGGAACGCCGGGGTTCGGGACGCCATTCATTTTGCGCCCCACCGGTGGGTGGCCCAGGAACGGATGCGTTTTTCGCTCGCCCCGTGCTGGGAGCGGGACGGGATTGTGGAAAAGCCGGTGGTGTTGCGCGTTTATCTTTTGGGAACGCCTGACGGATACATCGTCATGCCGGGAGGTCTTGCCCGCACGGGGATGGGCCCTGGAAGCTCGGGGATTTCAATGCAGGACGGCAGTGCTAGCAAGGACACCTGGGTGCTCAGCGAACAGCCGGTGGAGGAGGTTACTTTGCTCCAAAGTTCAGACTCCCCGATCCTACTGCGCAGGGTGGGCAACAATCTTCCCAGCCGCCTTGCAGACAACTTTTTTTGGCTGGGCCGCTACACCGAACGGCTGGACGCCGCCGCCCGCACGCTGCGCGCGGCCTTGTTGCGGTTTAGTCCGGAAACAGGAGGGCGGGAGTTGGAACAGCTACGGCCCTTGTTGCGCACGCTTGAAGCGCAGGATCAAATTCCCCCGGGTTCGGCCGCCGAAGACCGTTCCGTGGAAGCGCTAGAAGGGGACTTTCTGGAGGCGATCTACAGCCAGAGTCCTGCACGGGCGGGGAGTTTGCGGAACCTTGCGGCCAGGGTGGTACGGCTGGCGATGCTCGTGCGCGACCGGACTTCCAACGACTTGTGGCGGGCGCTGAGCCAGTTGGAGGACAGCGTGGCGATTGAAATGACCTCTTGGTCCGCCGGGGAGGCGATCGGCTTGCTGAACCGGGTGTTGCTGCTTTCAGCGTCGTTCAAGGGGATCGTGCGCGAGAACATGACGCGCGCCCAGGGCTGGCGGTTTCTGGACATGGGACAGCGGGTGGAGCGGGCGATGAGCCTGTGCACTTTTTTGCGCGAAACCCTGGTCGCCCCGCAGGCGGGCCATCCGAGTTTGCTGGAGTCGGTGCTGGAGATGGCCGACAGCACCATCACCTACCGTTCCCGCTACAATCTGCTGCCGAACTTGATGGCTGTGTATGATCTGGTGCTGCTGGACGACACTAATCCGCGTTCCCTTTTGTTTCAGCTTGAGCAGTTGGAAAAGCACCTGCAGCGCCTGCCTCGCAGGGGGGGCGCAGGGCTGGTAGCGCCTGAACAGCGCTTGTTAATCCAGTTGCTCAACGCCGCAAGGTTGCTGGATGCTCGGGAACTCGGCTCAGGCAACACCTCTCTGGGTGCAAGTGAAACAGCTAGGCTTTTGCAGCTCGTCCTCACCGTGTTGCCGCAGCTCTCGGAAGTGCTGGCTGTCACTTATTTTGAACACTCCCATATTTCGCGCACCAACGCCTGATGGAATACCAGCTCATCCATAAAACCGTCTATCACTACAGCGAACCGGTTTCCGTCTCCCAGCACGCCGCCCGTTTGGAGCCGCTGCGAGACTCCCGGCAGGACGTCATGGGGTTCACCCTACGCATCGAACCCGAGCCCGACGTGCTGACCACGCGGACCGACTATTTTGGCAACAGCACCACCGTGTTTGGAATTCGGGAACTGCATCGCGAGTTGAGTGTGGAAGCTTCTAGTGTGGTGGCGGTGCGTCCGTTTATGCCCCCGGTGCCGGCCTTGTCGCCCTTTTGGAGAGAAGTCGCCGCCCTGTTTCGGGACCCTGTTTCTCCAAAAAACACGGGCCCGTACGAGTTTGTTTTGGACTCTCCCTTGGTGCGGATTGCGCCGGTGTTCGCTCAATGGGCGGGGCGGAGTTTTGGAGAAAAGACCCCGTTGCTGGTGGGGGTTGTCGACTTGATGGGAAGGCTGCATCGTGAATTTGCGTTTGATCCCGTGGCCACCGATGTGGCGACGCCTCTGGAGGAGGTCTGGGAAGAGAGGCGGGGGGTGTGCCAGGATTTTGCGCACGTGGCGCTGGCGTGTCTGCGGTCCCTTGGGTTGCCGGCGCGTTATGTGAGCGGCTACCTGCGCACCGTGCCCCCGCCGGGACAGGCGCGACTGCAGGGCGCGGACGCCTCGCACGCGTGGTTCTCGGTGTTTTGCCCGGCCAACGGGTGGGTGGACTTCGACCCCACAAACAACCTCATTCCTTGCGACGGACATCTGACCGTGGCGGTCGGCCGGGACTACAGCGATGTGAGCCCTCTATGCGGGATCTTGACAGGCGGTGGGGAGCACACGGTGAGCGTGGCGGTGGATGTGATCCCGCTGGGGACGCGCCGTTAGGGCGCGCTTTTAGAATAGAGCGGAGGGTTGAGGAGGCGGCTCATTTTTTGCCAGAAAGGAAAAAAGCCGGCTGTGGCGAAGGAGAACGCCGTCGCGTCTGAGGGTCTGCGAATGAGGGTGAGGCGGATCTCCAGCTTGGCCAGGTGCAGTTTTAGGCGGGCTAGAATATCGTGAACCGGCCCTATGAGAGGGGCAAAGGCGACGACCTCAGCAAGGCCTTCGTCTCTGGCCCAAGCTCCAAGTCCCAGTACTGGATCCTCCGCCTGCACGACGACCGCGGGGCACGCATAGTGAGCCGATGCTCTGTCCAGAGCATCATGAGTCACCGTGCGCAGTGAAGCGATTCGCTGGGGGCTGAGATCGTAAGTGGTTTTGTAAACGCGCTCACTGAGGGACGCGGCAATGGTCGCTGGAGCGAGAGCCGCGAGGGGTCCGATCTCGGGTAAAAGATCATCCGTATGAATCCACAAGCCGGTGCGTCCGGTTGTTTGGATGAAAGAGGTGGGATAATCAACAAGGGGCGTTCGTTCCAAAAACTCAATGTCCTGTGGTACCCGGGCGCTCACCATTCCGTCGTCAAGGCGTTCGCTGCCGGTTTCATTTTCGCGCAGGTAAACCGGCGCATATTTTTCAATGTTTGAAAGGCGGACCAGATAGGTCTTTCCCGGAGTTTGCAAGCCCGCGACCCAGCGCCACGAAAGGGTATTACTAGCTGGATCTGCATCCAGTAGGTGCCTGAAGAAGAAATCAGCGCCGAGCTCCCAAGGCAGTTGCTCGACATGGATCCAAAAGCTGGCCCACCACATGCGAGCATGGTTGTGTAGGTAGCCGGTCTCTATCAGTTCACGGGCGATTGCATCCATGCAGGCGACACCGCTTCTGCCTGCTGAGACAGCCTCCGCCCTCGCCAAGATTGCCGATGGGAGCGTCTGCGGTAAAAAGCGCACCTGCTTCCGCCACCGTCGCCAAACCTCGGGGTGCATCTCCATCCATCCCCTCCAATAACGGCGCCAGCAAATTTCCTGGAGCCACTTTTCAGCCACCTGAAACGTGTGCTCGTTGAGTGTGTCCTGAATGATTTCATCTTCCAGCAACGTTCTAAAACGAATGCACGGACCCAGGCGTGACACGTTTTTATGCCCGGATTGCACGTGATTCCTCGAGCCCGCGTAGGAGGACACTTTTGGAAGAAATTCCCTCCAAGAACTTAGTGCGTCTTCGCGGGTGAGTGGTTCAAAGGGATTCATCGAAATAAAAGCAGGCCAGACTGGCCTCGGACCGAAGCCCACGACGCAGGTTGGAAAATCCAGGAAAGGATCGGTTCCTGGTCTGATTCAGGAGCGCAGCGCACTTCCTGTTCATTCGGAACTCCGAGGTGGAGCCACCAGCCAGAGATCCAGCCGCTATGGAATCCGATGATGAAACAAAGCTGAGCATGAGCCGGAATGTTTTAGGCGTATTGGAGTCGGGATCGTTTCGTTTCAGGGACTCGTCCCGGGGGAGCCTTGAATGTTGAGGCCCCGGCTTGAAAACCGCCGGGCAAGGGGACTTCGACGTTTCGAGTGTTGCAGAACCGGCGGTTAAACCACAAGAGTTCTCGTGGGCAGTTTCCAGTGCCTCCATTCCAGCGGTTATGCGAAATCTTATCATCATTCTTGGGGACCAACTCAATGCAGATTCAGCAGCCTTTGATGATTTTGATCCGAGTGTTGACGCTGTGTGGATGGCGGAAGTGGCTCAGGAAAGTCTTAAAGTGTGGAGCAGTAAACCACGCATCGTGTTTTTCCTTTCGGCGATGCGGCACTTTGGCGAGGCGTTAAGAGCCAAAGGTTTTGAGCTCTTCTATCGAGAACTCATGGGTAGTGGCGGCGTTTGGTTAGGGCCGAGCGGACCGCCAGGACGCTGCAATACGGAGAGTTTCACCGACGCTTTAACTGAATCCACGGGGCGACTGAAACCTGAAAAATGGATCATGGTTGAGCCGGGTGAGTGGAGTGTCCGAAAAGAGATCTCCGATGCGGCGGCGGCGACCGGTATTCCTTTGGAGCTGCGGGAGGATCGTCATTTCCTCTGCAGTCACGTCCAGTTTGAAGCCCACGCTGAAGGGCGTAAACAACTGCGCATGGAGTTTTTTTACCGGGAGATGCGCCAGCGTTACGCGGTGCTCATGGACAAAGGCAAGCCGGAGGGCGGCGCCTGGAATTTTGACTCTGAGAACCGCAAGAGCTTTGGCAAAGGCGGCCCGCCTTTGCATTTTCCGCCCCGGCGGTTTGAGCCGGACGCCATCACGCAGCGCGTGATCGCACTCGTGAACGAGCGTTTTACCGCGCACCCGGGTGATCTGGCTGCGTTTGACTGGCCGGTCACAGCTGGGGATGCAGGCGTGGCGCTGGATGATTTCATAACGCATCGCCTCAGCGAGTTTGGCGACTGGCAGGACGCCATGTGGACGAATGAGCCGTGGCTTTTTCACTCTCGTTTGAGCGCGGTGATGAATCTCAAACTGCTTGATCCTCGCCGAGTGATTGGGGCGGCAGAAAACGAATGGGCGCAAGGCCGCGCGCCGCTTGCGGGTGTGGAAGGCTTCATCCGGCAGATTTTAGGGTGGAGGGAATACGTGAGAGGGATCTACTGGCTGTCCATGCCGGGCTATGTCGATTTGAATGCGCTCGGCGCCGACCAGCCATTGCCTCCGTTTTACTGGACCGGTGAGACCGAGATGGTCTGTTTGGCGGACGCCCTGAAACAGACTTTAAAACTCGGTTACGCGCACCATATTCAGCGATTGATGGTCACTGGACTCTATGCGCTCATGTTTGGAGTCCGTCCTCGCGAGGTCCACCGATGGTATCTCGCCGTGTACGTTGATGCGGTGGAATGGGTGGAATTGCCCAACACGCTTGGGATGTCACAACACGCCGACGGAGGTCTCATGGCCAGCAAGCCCTACATCGCGACGGGTAAATATATCCAGCGCATGAGCAACTATTGCGCCGGTTGCCGCTACGATCCTGCAGAAAGTACGGGTCCCACGGCCTGCCCATTTACGACACTTTACTGGGATTTTCTCCTCCAACACGAACCCGCCATGCGGCTGAACCAAAGAATGTCGATGCAAGTCAGGAACCTCGCGCGTCTTGATGAGACCAAGCGTGAAGCGATCAGAACTCAAGCGGCGCAGCTGCGGAGTGTTGCCCAGAAGGCTTCCTCGCTTGTCTGATTTATCGGGTTTCCGCCATTCAGCGGTCTATCCGGCGCGCGTTATTTACGGTGGGCAGTCAGATGCCGTGCGGCAAGATGACTTGACGCACAGTCTCGCCCTGCGCGAGCCGATCGAGCGCTGGATTGATCTCGTCGAGCGTGATCCTTTCAGAAAGGAGTTCGTTCACTGGAAGCCGCCCGGCCCGATACATCGCAATGAAGCGCGGAATATCGCGACTCGGGATGCAGGATCCGACGTAGCTGCCCTTGATCGTGCGCTCCTCCGCAATCAGACTAACCGCCTGCAACGGCCAATGAGCTGCTGGATTGGGCAGCCCTGCGCTGACGGTCGTTCCACCCCGGCGCGTGATCCGGTAAGCGCACTCAAGCGCTGCTACCGAGCCTGCCATCTCGAATGCGTAGTCGACGCCACCATCGGTTGCGTCCTTCACCTGGGCCACGACCTCGGGATCCCGCGCATTGAATACCTGGGTCGCCCCTAGGCGCCTTGCCATCTCGAGTTTGGCCGGCAGAAGGTCGACCGCAACGACCTCGCGGGCACCGCTTGCGAGCGCGGCAAGCAGCGACGAAAATCCCACCCCGCCCAAGCCAACCACAGCAACCCGCGCTCCCGCCTCAACACGAGCGGTATTGAACACCGCGCCGGCACCGGTCAGCACCGCGCAGCCGAACAAGGCCGCTTCGACAAATGGCAATTCGCGGTCGACCCTTACCACGGAGTGGCGCGAGACCGTCGCGTACTCGGCAAAAGCAGAACACCCGAGATGGTGATTGAGCGCCGGCGCCCCAGTCCCCGCGCCGGGAAAACCCAGGCGCCGATATCCGCTCAGCAAAGAACCGGCCGCATTTGATACGCCACCCGGGCCGCACAAGGCGGGACGCCCGGTGGCGCAATCCAAACAGGCGCCGCACATTGGCCGGAACACCAGAACTACCGAGTCACCCACGACCAGATCAGTCACCCCGGCGCCCAGTTCAACGATTTCTCCAGCCGCCTCATGGCCGAGAACCATCGGCAAAGGCCAGGGCCGATCGCCATTGATCGCGGAAAGATCCGAATGACACAGGCCGGCTGCACGGATCCGCAGCGTCAATTCGCCCGGGCCTGGAGCGGCAAGTTCGACGGTTTCAATCGCCACCGGTTGGCTGCGCGCATAGGGCGCTGGCAGGCCAATCTCACGTAAGACTGCAGCTCGCATTTTCATGATGTGTCTCCATTCAGCAAACGATAAGAATCTCGCGCAACGAGAACCCCCCGGCAACCTGGGTGTCCGCACTCAGAGGCCGGCCAGCGTTAAATACTTGATTTCAAGGTAATCATCGACGCCGTATTTAGAACCCTCCCGGCCCAGCCCCGATTGCTTGACGCCTCCAAATGGCGCGACTTCATTCGAGAGAGAGCCGCTATTGACGCAGACCATCCCCGACTCGATCGCCTCAGCAACCCGAATAATTCGGCCGATATCGCGCGCGTAAAAATAGGCGGCAAGACCAAACTCGGTATCGTTGGCCATCTGGACCGCTTGCTCTTCGGTCTGAAACCGAAACAGCGGCGCCACGGGGCCGAATGTCTCTTCACGGGCAAACCGCATCGACTGGGTCACGTCGGTCACCACGGTGGGCTCAAAAAATAAGCCGCCCAAGGCATGGCGCTTGCCACCAACCAAGATCTTGGCCCCTTTGGAGGCAGCATCGGCCAGATGCTCTTCGACTTTGCGCAGGGCCGCGGCCTCAATCAGAGGTCCCACCTGAACCCCGGGCATGGTGCCGGCGCCGACGCTCATGCGGGCGACGCGCCAGGCCAGTTTGGCCGCAAAAGCGTCGTAGACGCTGTCTTGCACATAGATCCGATTCGCGCTGACGCAGGTCTGGCCGGCGTTGCGATACTTGCTGACGATCGCCCCCTCGACGGCTGCATCCAGGTCGGAGTCATCAAACACGATGAACGGTGCGTTACCGCCGAGCTCAAGCGAGACCTTCTTCACCGTCTCGGCACATTGTCTCAACAGGATACGGCCCACTTCGGTTGAGCCAGTAAACGACAGGTGCCGCACCACCGGACTGTCGCAGAGCACCCGTCCGATTCCCGGAGCCTGCTCGGCCGCGCCCGTAACGACGTTGAAGACACCTTCCGGGACGCCGGCCTCCAGAGCCAATTGCGCCAGTGCCAGCGCCGATAAAGGCGTGGCTTCCGCCGGTTTGGTCACCACCGTGCAACCGACCGCCAGCGCTGGGGCGACTTTGCGGGTGATCATCGCAATGGGGAAATTCCACGGGGTGATCGCCGCGCAGACACCGATCGGCTGCTTGAGCACGAGCAGGCGGCGGTCAGACTGAGGGGCAGGGATCACATCGCCATCAACCCGTTTGGCCTCTTCCGCGAACCACTCTAAAAACGAAGCGCCATACGCAACCTCGCTCCGAGCTTCAACCAAGGGCTTACCCTGCTCGGTCGTCAGCAACAATGCCAGGTCATCCGCAGCAGCGAGGATGTTGTCGTGCCAGCATTTTAAAATGGCGGATCGCTCTTTGGCGGGTCTTGCCCGCCACGCCGGCAAGGCCTGCTCGGCGGCTGCAATCGCGCGCTGCGTCTCCTGCGGCCCACAATCAGCGACCCGGGCCACGGCCTCGCCGGTGGCTGGATCGTCGACCGCAAAGGTGTGCCCGGAATCAGCCTCAGTCCAATGCCCATTGATGAATGCATTGGTGCGCAAGAGCGTTGGGTTTTGCAGGTGAAGGGGCATGGGTTTTCTCAATGAATGTGAAAGATGACAGGAGGTTGTCGACTTGCGCGAGACTCCGCGACTTAAAAGCGACGACAACTTCAACTCCATCAGAAACAACCGTATCGTATGACTCAAACAAACCCTGCATCGACGCCCATTCCAAATGGTACCGGGTATGCAGCCAGATCGAATGGGTCACAGAATCGCCGAGCCGCGGTTTGAGAATCGCCGAGTCGCGGTTTGAGAATCGCCGAGTCGCGGCTTGGGGTGGTCGGAGAAAATGAAAAGAACGTTGGGCTTCTTACGAGGAGAGTCCGCCCCCATAGCGGCGATAACAAAGCAATCAACCGCGCAGCGGCAAGTGAGCTGATGGAAGGCATCGATCCATTTGTTCTTGCTCCATCGCCACGAGTCGTTCCCCAAGTTATCCTTGAGATTATTTTGATGTGTTAAAAAGCATCATCAAGGCGCGGCTCGAAGCTTTTTTGCACACATTAAAATTCAGATGTGCGGCGCGTGCTCAATCGCTGTGGCTCAGCGTCGTGCGGCGGCTTCGGGCACTCGCAGCCTGCACCACACGAGGAGCCCTTTCGGCGCGCTCGCACTTGCCTGAGAAACAGGTAGCCCGCCGCAAGCAGGATGCTTCCAATTACGAGAATTTGGTCGAGGTTCATAGCGGGCTCCCCGAGGGGGGATTGTAAGGTTCGAGTTCAATGCCGCGGCAAGGCCTTGGACGACCGTTGCAAAGCCGTTTCTAATGCCAGCCCAAGAGGCGGCCGACCTGGAATACGAGCAGTGCTCCAGTGTACGCCAGAATTGTCATGTAAACAAACTGGAAGGCCGGCCATCTCCAGGAATTTGTTTCGCGGCGCACCACCGCAAGCGTGCTCAGACACTGCATTGCGAGGACGTAAAACACCATCAGGGAGACTCCCGTCAGCGGCGTGTACACGGGCGAGCCGTCGCTGCGTTTTTCCTGGCGCATCGTTTCGCCTAGGGATGTTACGGGGGTATCCTTTCCACTGTTTTCCACGCTGTACACAATTCCCATCGTAGAAACGAAAACCTCCCGGGCTGCAAACGAGCCGATTAGCCCGATGCCGATTTTCCAGTCAAATCCCAAGGGGGCAATCACTGGCTCAATGGCTTTGCCCAAACGGCCCGCCACGCTGTGGGCAATCCGCTCCGAACTGGGGGCGTCCGGGTTATCGAGTTTTGGGTACGTCGTGAGTGCCCACAAAAGCACTGACAACGCCAGGATGACGGTTCCGGCGCGCTTGAGGAAAATCCACGCGCGCTCCAGCATCCGCGTGAGAAGGCCGCGGAGGGAGGGCTTCCGGTAAGGGGGCATCTCCATGAGCAGCACGGGCGTCTCGCTGCGCAGGAGCGTCTTCTTGAAGAGCCAGGCCATCAGGAAAGCCGCCACCACGCCCAGCACGTACATGCTCAGCATGATTCCCGCTTTTCTCCAGACGGAGACATCCGGAAGAAGCACCGAGATGAGCAGCGTGTAGACGGGCAGGCGCGCCGAACAGCTCATGAGAGGCGACACGAGGATGGTCACCAGGCGGTCCTTGCGCTGTTCGATGGTGCGGGTCGCCATGATCCCAGGGATGGCGCAGGCGAAGGAGCTGAGCATCGGGATGAAGGATTTTCCATGCAACCCGACCCGAGACATGAGGCGGTCCATGAGGAAGGCCGCCCTCGCCATGTAGCCGGTGTCCTCTAGGATGCCGAGGAAGAAGGTCAGAATCAGGATCTGAGGGAGGAAGACTAAGACGCCGGCCACGCCTGCGAGCACGCCGTCCACAATGAGGGAGCGGAAATCGCCGTCGGGCATCATTTTCTGCAGCCAGTCGCCCAGGAAGACTTGGCCGGAGGAAATCCAGTCGGCGGGGATTTTCGCGATGGTGAAGATGGAGAAAAACACGAGCGCCATCGCTCCAAGGAAAGCCAGCCAACCCCAGATCCGGTGGGTGAGGATGGAGTCTAGTTTGTCTGAAAACGTGAGACCGGGATCCTCCTCTTGGCGCATTGTTTCTGAAACAATGCGGCTGATCCACTCGTAGCGGGCCTCGACGGCGGCAGAGACCGGGTCGATCCCGGCAGCTTCAAGGCGCGTCCGGGCGGCGAGAATGGCTCGGCGTTGGTCTTCGGAAAGGGCGGTGGACTGCGAGAGTTGGGTGTCGGGCATCCCGAGAAGCAGCACGGCTTCTGCAAAAGGCGCGCCGTTTGCAGGCAGCAGCGGGACGAGCCCACGGGCCTCAGCTTCGAGTGCAGCGGGGAGGGGGGGGCGCGTTTTGGGAAGGGGAAGAACCGCTTGAGACAGCGCTTGCTTGAGCGCGACAAGGCCAACACCCTGAGCGGCCACTAGGGAAATGACCGGGATCCCGAGTTTTTCGCTGAGTAGGCGGGGCTCGATTACGATGCCGCGTTTTTCCGCCAGGTCCAACATGTTCAATCCCAGAAAAACAGGGAGTTCCAGCTCCAGCAGTTGCGAGAGCAGGTAGAGATTGCGCTCCAGGTTCGTCGCGTCCAAAACGGCGAGGACGGCGTCCGGACGCGGGGTGTCGGCTTGGCGTCCGAGCAAAATGTCGCGGGCCACGGCTTCATCGGGGGAGCGCGCCTGTAGACTGTAGCAACCGGGCAGGTCGAGCAGTTGCATGGGTTCGCCATGGCTGCCAAAAAACGAACCTTCCTTCTTTTCCACTGTGACGCCGGGATAGTTGCCGACTTTTTGTCGGAGCCCGGTGAGCGCGTTGAAGAGGGTGCTTTTGCCGCAGTTTGGATTTCCGGCGATGGCGATTCGGCGAATTCCCGGCTCGAGGGGCGCCTCGGGTGTCAAAGGGACAGACACCTGGGGTGTCAAAGGGACAGACACCTGGGGTGTCAAAGGGACAGACACCTGGGGTGTCAAAGGGACAGACACCTGGGGTGTCAAAGGGACAGACACCT